>JAGDMS010000370.1 GCA_017860575.1 Deltaproteobacteria bacterium
CGCCGACTGGGTGTGCGTACCGACGCTCGTCAAACGCGGCGCGTCCATCGGAACCAGCTCCACGATCCTCTGCGGCGTCACCATCGGCGAAAACGCCATAGTAGGCGCCGGGAGCGTCGTCACCAAGGACGTTCCTGCCAACGCCGTCGTCGCTGGGGTGCCCGCCCGAATCCGCCGCAGCGTGGAAGACATGGCTCCCACTCCAACAACTGCCCCCAATCCGAAATAATGAACCGCCGAGCTCGCAAAGGAACCCACCGGTGAAGATTGCAACCGCAGAGCACGCAGAGGACACAGAGCGCTCGGGCACGCTACAAAGGCCTCTCTGCGATCTCTGCGGACTCTGCGGTGAGACGCGTTTCCTGCGGGCTCTGCGGTTCAAGATCTCCCCGGATGAGGGCAAGGTGAGGACATCATGACCGTCCCTTTTCTCGATCTGAAGGCACAGTACCAAACAATCAAGGATGAGGTTCGTCCGGCGATCGACCGGGTGCTCGAAAACTGCGCGTTTGTCCTGGGCGACGAGGTCGCGGCCTTCGAGCGCGAGTTTGCCTCGTACGCTGGAACGACCCACGCTGTGGCCTTGAACTCCGGAACCAGCGCACTCCATCTCGCACTCCTCGCCGCCCAAATCGGACCCGGCGACGAGGTCATCAGCGTTCCGTTCACATTCGTCGCCACAACCGCTGCGATTTGCTACGCAGGCGCGCGAGCCGTCTTTGTCGATATCGACCCTACCACTTTCACCATGGACGTACGAAAACTCGAGGACGCCATCACGCCGCGAACGAAGGCGATCCTCCCCGTCCACCTGTACGGCCAAGCGGCCGATATGGATCCCATTCTGAATGTGGCACGCCGGCACAAACTGGTCGTCATCGAGGACGCCGCCCAAGCACATGGCGCGACCTATAAGGGCCGCCCGGTCGGTAGCCTCGGCGACATGGCGTGCTTCAGCTTCTACCCCGGCAAGAATCTCGGGGCGTACGGCGAAGGCGGTATCGTCACAACCAACAACCCCGACTACGCCCGTACGATCGCCATGCTGCGCGACTGGGGCCAGGACCGGAAATATCATCACGTGTTGCCTGGGTACAATTACCGGCTGGAGGGAATTCAAGGCGCCGTCCTGCGCGTGAAGCTGCGCCACCTTGAGGCATGGACGGAAGGCCGCCGAGCGCGGGCTGCACGCTACAATCGGCTCCTGGCTCCGACCGGTATCCGCACGCCAGAAGCTGCCCCCGATCGGCGCCATGTTTACCACGTGTACGCCATTCGCGTCGGCGCGCGGGATCAGTTCCAGAAAGCGTTGCACGAGAAAGGAATCCAGACCGGAATTCATTATCCGATCCCGGTCCACCTCCAACCTGCGTACGCCAACCTTGGTTACAAGCAGGGCGAGTTCCCGGAGACAGAAGCTGCAGCGGCAGAGGTTCTTTCGCTGCCGATGTACGCCGAGCTAACGGATACGCTTCAAGACCAAGTGGTAGAAGGCGTGCGAGAGGTCTCAAAGTCCTTGTGATCGGATTATTTCACCGCCAAGATCGCGAAGACCGCCATCCGCCACTAACTGGCAGGGGACAGCAGGCAGCAGGCAGCGAACGAAATGATTGTGGCTCAAGATTGCAGAGGTGCGCAGCGTGAGTCGTCCCAAGAGAATCGTCATCCTCGGAACGGGCGGCAACTCCGTTGATATCCTGGATACGCTCAACGATATCAACGACGCATCGTCCACGCGAGTATACGAATGCCTAGGGTTCCTCGACGACAACGAATCCCTGCGAAGGAAACGCATTCTTCATTCTGAAGTTCTCGGGCCGCTGGCAACCGCTCGCGATCTCAAGGACTGTTTTTTCGTAAACGGCATTGGCGCGCCTACCAATTTCTGGAAAAAGGAATCCATCATTGCCAAGACGGGTGCTGCTTTAGAGCGCTTCGAAACCGTCATCCATCCATCGGCAAGCGTCTCGCGAACGGCGACGTTGGGTCGGGGTGTCGTGATTTTCCAGCATGTGGTAGTCACCTCGAACGTGCACGTCGGCAACCACGTGATCATCCTGCCGAACACCGTGATCAGCCACGATGACGTCGTTGGCGATTACACCTGCATCGCAGGCGGCGTCTGCATCTCCGGTCAGGTGACCATCGGACGGTCCTGCTACCTCGGCACCAACAGCACCATCATTGGGAATACCGAGGTAGGCGACCAATGCCTCATCGGGATGGGAAGCTGCGTCCTGCGGAACGTCCCGCCGAACAGTGTGATGGTCGGTAATCCTGCTCGGTTCATTCGCCACACCGTCGAAGAGCCAACTGAACACCGTTGACTCCTTGGCTGGCAGCTGGCAGCGAAGCAAACGCAACGCGCAGAGTGTGAAGCGCACAGAATCTAGGTTCTGCGCTATGCGCCATGCACCCTGCACTCTGCGATCTCCGCGGTCATACATGCGGTTTCAAAGGAGAATTGCCGTGACCAAGTACCTTGTCACCGGTGGCGCCGGACTCGTTGGTTCCCATACCGTGGAGCAACTTGTCAAGAATGGAGCGGGGGAGATCGTTGTTTACGACAACCTCGTTCGCGGCCGACTTGAGAACTTGGCGTGGGCTCGTTCACACGGTTCGGTGACGATCGTTGAGGGAGACATCGGGGATCGAAAACTTCTAGAGGAGCGGATGGAAGGCGTTGACGTCGTTTTCCATTTCGCCGCCATCCGCATCACTCAATGCGCCGAGGATCCGCGACTCGCGCTCGAGGTGCTCGCCGACGGCACCTTCAACGTGTTGGATGCGGCCCGAAAGGTCGGCGTGCGCCGAGTGGTGGCAGCCTCCTCCGCATCGGTGTACGGAAATGCGGAGGTGTTTCCCACAGACGAAACGCATCACCCGTATAACAATCGGACGATTTACGGCGCGGCCAAGCTATTCAATGAGGGGCTACTCCGCTCCTTCCACGAAATGTACGGGCTGAACTATGTCGCCCTCCGCTTCTTCAACTGCTATGGCCCACGAATGGACACACACGGCGCCTACACCGAGGTCTTCATCCGCTGGATGGAGCGCATCAGCAAAGGCCTGCCTCCGCTCATCCTCGGCGACGGCAGCCAAACCATGGATTTCGTGTACATCGAGGACGTGGCCCGAGCGAACTTCCTCGCAGCGAATTCAACCGTCACGGATGAGTGCTTCAACGTCGGCACAGGCGTCGAAACAAGCTTGCGCGACCTGGCCACGACGCTGCTACGGGTCATGGGGTCGAATTTGCAGCCGGAGTATGGGCCTACCCGAAAGGTCAACTCCGTTCCGCGCCGGCTAGCCGATGTCAGTCGGGCCAAGAAAGTCCTGGGATTCGAGGCGTCCGTTCCTCTTGAGGAGGGCCTTCGCCGTCTAGTTTCCTGGTGGAAGCAAGAAGTGCATCAGCCATGACCCCGTCGCTTGGCGCAATGCGTTGGCGCTTGGCGCATGGTACACTGCCAGCTGCCTGCTGCCCCCTGCCAGCTGGGCCTGACCTGTCAATTTCCCTTACACTTCGAAGCAGTGCCCCTCGCTCAGGTCGAAAGCGGATCGCCGCGGCCTGGTTGTTTAACTGATTGGCAGTTCTGCAAATTCTTCGCCTCAATCCCATCCTTCTCATAGTCTTCTACGTCGTGGCACCCTTCTTGCCCTAAAGACCCGTGACGCTTTTTCTACTTTTTTCGAATGGTTGTCGGCTTCTCATTGGCCGGGCACATCCAACGCATTTCTTCTCTGACACTGAGTGAATATCCTATGCACACCGCCACCAAGAGCTTGACGCAGCGCTTCGCGGACTCCTCCCGATCTTCGAGAACCACGCTGCTGCGCGCCGCCCTGTCCTCTTTGTTGTGTTTTTCACTCGTCTGGGCCGTTGCCGGCGCCGACGCAGCGACTTGCCCCTGCTCCATCTGGCCGGCGACGGCCACTCCCGCGGTAGTGGCCGCAACCAATGACGGCGGCGCCGTGGAGCTCGGCGTGAAGTTTCGGGCGAGCGTGGCTGGAACCATCACCGGGATCCGTTTCTACAAGGGCGCAACGAATACCGGCACGCACGTCGGGAGCTTGTGGACCAGCACCGGGACCCTTCTCGGGCAGGTCGCCTTCACCAATGAGACTGCGTCCGGTTGGCAGCAAGCGACGTTCGCGAGCCCTGTGGCGATCACCGCGAATACGACCTACGTTGCGTCCTACCATACCAACGGCGGCAATTATTCCTACAATCTGAACTATTTCGCCAGCTCCGGCGTGACAAACGACCCGCTTATTGCCCTCGCAAACGGGATCGATGGCGGGAACGGCCTCTACCGATACAGCTCCGCGAGCGCGTTCCCGGATCGGACGTGGAGCTCCACCAACTACTGGGTGGACGTAGTGTTCACCACGACCACCGCCCCCGACCCCACCCCCCCCACCGTCACCGCCTTCACCCTCCCCACGACGGCGACGAGCCTCACCGTCCCCATCACGAGCTTCACGGCCACCGATAACGTGTTGGTCACCGGCTACCTCGTGACCGAGAGTGCCACCGCCCCGC
>JAGDMS010000371.1 GCA_017860575.1 Deltaproteobacteria bacterium
GTTTGCTCGGATGGTCACGGGTGCGCGGGGACCTGCTCGCCTGACGCATGCGGCGGGTCGGGACCCCTTGGGGCGAGCCCCCGGAGCTCCGGCGGCAGGGCCGAACTCCGGGGGCTCGATGGGTTGCGACGTCGGGCTATTGCCCGTAGCGCTGTTGGTAGAAGTCGAGGATCTTCTGCCGCGCGTCAGGGCTGAGGCCCTTGCGCCAGGCGTGCTCGGGCCGGTCAAGAATCTCGTCGATGACCTTGTTGATGTCAGCGTCCTTCCCCGCCAGCTCGCGGGCCTCGGGAATGAGTTCGAAGTAGAAGCGTTGGGCGACCTCGAAGAAGCCGTGCCACTGCGTGTAGTCGGGGCCTTGCATCGAGACGCCCATGCGCGCCCGCCGGCCCTCGTGGTGCCAGAGCAGATAGAAGGTCCACTCGATCTTGTCGTCAAACGGATCCGGCGTGATCTTCTTCTGGGCCCGCAGGACGTCCATGATCTGCTGTGCCGGCTTGGCAAACTTGTCGTTGTAGAACTCGACGCTCTTATCGTACTGCGTGTAGAAGGCCTCGATGAACTCGCTCCCGTGGCAGTGGGTGCACACCCCGTGGCAGTGGGTGCACACCGCTTGCATGCTGCTGCGCCGGCTCTCCCAGTTCTCGAGCTTCTTGGAGAGTACGGGCCGTAGGGTCCAACTGATGCGCTTGCCCACGTCGTGCGTCACCGGTTGCGAGCTGGTGGCGCTCATGTGGCAGGTGGAGCAGGTGGGGGCGGCGCTGTAGTCTTTACCCAGCACCCACGACTCGCTGTCGAGGTTCATCTCCGCTTGCTGCGAGCGGAAGGCAATGCCGTGCTTGGACTCGTTGAAGATCTCGATCTGCGGGTGATCCGGTCCCATGTGGCACTTGCCGCAGGTATCGGGATAGCGCGCCATGGCCCGGCTGAAGATATGGCGCGAGTGACAGGCCGAGCACGACCCACGGCTGCCGTCGAGGTTGACGCGACCGATCCCGGTGTTCGGCCAGGTGAGCGGATCGATCTTCGGCTTGCCGTTCGCGTCCCTGATCGGCTTGCCGTCGGCGCCGGTCAGCAGCCGTACGGTGGAGCCGTGGCACTGCCAGCAGCCATTGGCGGCCGCCAGGGAGCCCTCCGCCATTTCGCCCAGGACGTTGTCGAGCGAGCCGATGAACTGGGCCGCCTGGGCATGGTGGCTCTGGGTGGATTCCTCGGTCTCGGCGACGTGGCAGGTGCCGCAGTCCTTCGGCGTGACGATGGTGGCGATGGTGCGGCCGTAGTGGGTGAAGGCGTCGACCTCGCCGGCCTCAGCCTTGTGACATTCGAAACAGCCAACGCCGATAGTGGCGTGTTTCGAGTTAGCCCACTGTTGCGCAATGACCGGGGATTTCTCCGCATGGCACTTGTAACACGGCTGACTCTCGGTGCTCAGCGTTGGCGCCCCCTTCTTGGCCGGGGCTTTGCCGGGCGTCGACTTGGCGAACGTGGGAACCGCGGCGAGACCAATCAGCACCGCGGCAACGGCAAATGTCGATTTCATCTTTTCCTCCGCAACCGGTTGGTACGCGCCGCCTTGCCGAGATAAGACAGTGCGTGGTTGAACGCGATCACAACTCCTTCAATAACGTTTGCATCCCGCTATGGCCGTGGCGTTTGATATCGGCGCCAGCGGTCCTGCGATTTCAGTAGCGGTACGTGAGTTCGACGTAGCCGTAATTGGCCGTATCACCTCCGGGAAACGTGCCCTTGACCACTCGCTGGCCAAAGGAGCGGCCGTAATAGGCATAGGCGGTCAGTTGTTTGAGAATCGAGATGGTGGCCGACACGTCGGTGAGGTAAGCCAGCTCCCGGTGCCCGCTGGACGGAGTGCCCGAGAACCCGAAGAACTGGTTGCTGGTCGCGCCGCCACCGGCGTACCAGAGATCCTTCGATGTCGTCAGTCGTAGCCAGTGGTAGTCGCTGCGGAGGGTGACGCGACTGTGCGGCTTGAGGATGACTTGCAGGAACAGATCCTGGTTGTTCATCAGGTTGAAGAACGGAAACTGCGCATAGATGCGGGCGGTCGGAAGGAGCTGGGAAAATGTCGCGTGCCGATGGTCGGCGGAATTGCCGTCTCCCGAGGAGGCGTTGAAGCCGCCGCGCACCCATGGCGCGGCGAAGACTTTTGGTAACTGATAACCGGCCTCGGCGGCATAGGCCCAGGCGTCGTGTGACAGTGTTCCCCAGTCGCCTGTCTGCGCGGCACCCCACAGAAGACCATCGACCTTGCCGGGACCAGCATCGGCCACCGTGATCGCATGCGCACCAAAGGTATGAATGCTGATGTGATCCCCGTCCGCCCGACGTGCCGCCAGGGGACGGTTGTCTGTCTTGACCGCGCCGAGGCGTTGATCCTCGTAGAACAGGTAGAACAGGCGGGCGTCGAACGGGGCGAAGTTCGGGATCTGTTTCAGCGTGGCCGCCAGTCCGGCGAGATAGACATCCAGTTCACGGTTGGCGCTGATCTCGAAGCCCCCTTGGGTGGGCCGCCCACCCATCGCGGTCACGTTGAACCGTGGTGCGTCATATGCGGCGCGAGCTCCGTCGAGGCTGCGTGTCACATGCGTATATCCAAAGGGGCCGACCAGGCGTTCCGCGATGCGCGAGCGCTTCACCCAGGCCAGCGCGGGATCGCTCGGGGTGGTTTCGCTACCGTCGGCGTACTCCAACCGCCCGATGGTCGCGCTGCTACCCGCCAGACCCGGTAGATTGGTTAGCGTGACATTGGCTTGTTTCAGGAATGTTTCCCGCTGATCACGCTTACGTGTGTTGGCGAAGTAGAGCGCGCCCGGACCGAGGTTGCCATAGGGCGCGGCCAAGCTAGCGTCGTTCGGCAGGTTGACCAGCTCTGTGTCTTGTACCTCGACCGTGAACAGCACAGGCCCGTTCTTCAGCTTTGCGCCCACGCGCAGTTGATTGCCCAGGAAATCGTAGCGCTGTTGGCCGGTCGGCGCCTTGCCCTGGTGCGGTTCGAACCAGTCGACGAACTCACCCCGGATGCGGTCGCTTAGGGTGAGCGTGAGATCGTCTTTCAACTGTCCCGCTTCCGTTCGGGCCGGTGAACCAAGAGTGACGACGCCACACGCGAGCGACCAGACGACTACGCGCAGCACCTGGTACCATTGTTTTCTCATGCTGTTGTCTCCTCAGGCAGGTCTCGCGCCCTCGATGAAGAATGGCCCTGTCCCCGGCTGAGACGGCCGCCAGGCACTCGTCCGTGCCGGCGGCGTGCGGCACCTTGCGGAACTCAGCCCTCGTGAGCCAGAACCCATCCCCCTGAGTGGCCCTCCCCCGGTATAGTCGCAGGAGTATCTATTCGAAAAGCGAGCGCGCCTGTATGACTTGCATCATAGTGGCTTATGGTTTTGTGCCGCTGGTAGCGACGCGCACGGCAGCGGTCTCGACGCGTCAGCGTGAGCAGTGGGATGGTCGTTTCGCCAGTCAGTGGCGAGCGCTGCCGGGAGGGAGGCGATTACAGCGCGGTTACGTCAGAGAAGGTCGCTGGCCAGCTGGGCCAACTCCGAACGCTCGCCTTTTTCCAGGTTCACGTGCGCGTACAGGGGTTGTCCCTGCATTTTCTCGATCAAATAGCTCAGGCCGTTCGACTGCGCGTCGAGGTAGGGGTGATCGATCTGAAAGATGTCTCCGGTGAAGACGATCTTGGTGCCCTCACCGGCGCGCGTGATGATCGTCTTGACTTCGTGCGGGGTCAGGTTCTGTGCTTCGTCGACGATGAAATAAATCCGGTTCAGGCTGCGCCCGCGGATGTAGGAGAGCGCCGAGACCGTCAGCTTCTCGTCGTCGAGCATCTGTTGGATCTGCTGCGAGGGCGTGCGGCCGTCCCCGTTGCCGTGATGATTCATGATCACGCCGAGATTGTCGTAGATCGGTTGCATGTAGGGATCGAGCTTCGCCTTGACCTCGCCGGGCAGGAAGCCCATGTCCTTGTTGCTCAAGGGCACGATCGGCCGCGCCAGGAAGATTTGCCGATAGTGCTTGCGTTGCTCGAGTGCGGCGGCCAGCGCGAGCAGGGTCTTGCCGGTGCCGGCGGTTCCCGACAGCGTGACCAGCGGGATCTCCGGGTCGCACAACACGCCGAGCGCGAAGGTCTGCTCGGCATTGCGCGGCGTGATGCCGAACACCTGATTCTTGTTGACCCTGCGGACGAGTCCTTCCCTGGCGTGAAAGCGGGCGAGAGCTGATTTCTGGTGATTGCGCAGGATCAGATTCTCGTTGGCAACTAACGGGGGCTTGAGCTCCAGCCACGCCGCCTCGAACCCATGGCCGGTATAGAGCGCGTCGATCAGGGCGGCATCGAGGTCCCCGATGGCCCGCTTGCCGGTGTACAAGGCCGTGACATCCTTGACGTGATCGGTCGTGTAATCCTCGCTCAGCAATCCGATCGCCTTGGCTTTGAGTCGGAGGTTCACGTCCTTCGACACCAGGACGACGCGGCTTCGTGGATTCTCCTTGGCGAGGGTGTAAGCACAATTGAGAATCAGGTGGTCTGGCTTGGTGCGACTGAAGTTGAATTCCAGATCCGGATGGAACTTCCCCTGCAGTTGGACGCGGACCGTGCCATGCTCGGGTCCGACGCGTATGCCGCGATCGAAGATACCATCGCCGCCAAGCGCGTCGAGGGATCGGAGGAACTCCCGCGCGTGATAGTTGATGGACTGGTTTCCCTTCTTGAAGGCATCCAGTTCTTCCAGGACACTGATCGGAATGACAATGGAGTGATGCTTGAACTGCGTCAGGCAGGAACTGTCATGGAGAATGACATTCGTGTCGAGGACGAAGGTTTTCCGCACCGCGCTACCCGCCATCCACCGCTCCCTTCGCACATCGCTTATACCCCAGCGGGCGGCTGTGGCACAATAAGAAAACGTAGGAAACACCGACGATGATCAGGGGCAGAACCGGCTGTCGCGCCGAGCGTGTGTTGACGGGTAGGGGTAGGCGCGATTCTGTGTAGGATGAAAGCATTCGGCGCAAATGACAAATAAAAGCATTTGGCACGAACGACACATTGGTGGGAGGAGGAAAGATGGCACGCATTTATGATGACAACAGCTTGAGCATTGGGAACACACCGCTGGTGCGACTCAACCGCATCGCGCAGGGACTGCCGGCGACCATCGTTGGCAAGATCGAGGGCCGCAACCCCGCCTACTCGGTGAAGTGCCGCATTGGCGCCGCAATGGTCTGGGCCGCCGAGCGCGATGGCATTTTGCGGCCGGGTTCGCGCGACCGCACCATCGTCGAACCCACCAGCGGGAACACGGGCATCGCCCTCGCCTTCGTAGCCGCGGCGCGTGGCTACCCCATCGTGCTGACCATGCCCGAGACCATGTCGATCGAGCGTCGGCGCATGCTCAGGGTGTTCGGTGCCGAATTGATCTTGACCGAGGGTGCCAAGGGCATGCCGGGCGCCATCGCCAAGGCCGAGGAGATCGTGGCGAGCGACCCATCGAAGTATTTCATGCCACAACAGTTCAAAAATCCGGCGAACCCGCAGATCCACTTTAGCACCACCGGCCCCGAGATCTGGAACGACACGGACGGTAAGGTGGACATCCTGGTCAGCGGTGTGGGTACCGGCGGTACCATCACTGGCGTTGCCCGTTACATCAAGGGCGAACAGAAGAAGAACATCCTCACGGTGGCGGTGGAACCCATCCATTCGCCGGTACTCACGGCCCTGCGCAACGGTGAACCGCCGAAGCCAGGACCGCACAAAATCCAGGGGATCGGCGCTGGCTTCAAGCCCGACGTGCTCGATCTGTCGCTGGTGGACGAGATCGTCACGGTCTCCAACGACGAATCGATCGAGATGGCGAAACGCCTCCACAGTGAGGAGGGCATCACCGGCGGCATTTCTTGTGGCGCGGCGGTAGCCGCGGCGGTGAAGGTCGGACAACGCCCCGAGCACGCGGGGAAGCTCATCGTTACCGTTCTTCCCGATGCGGGCGAGCGCTATCTGTCGAGCATTCTGTTCGAAGATATTCCCGGGTAGTGCGGCAGGCCCCGCTGCCGCGAAAAAGTAACGGCGGCAATAACTTGTGGCCTCTCCGATGACCAAAAGCCCTCCTAATTGGATAGCGGCGTCGATTTCATCCTGGCACGCAAGTCGCTAGGTGCAGGGATTGAGAGGGTTCATGAGGCGACCCAAGTTGGCCCGTTGGGCCGGGAACGACGGAACCGACCGCGCAGCAGCAACCGCGTGAGGTGGATCCCGGTGCCGGGCGTAGGAGGGACAAGCATGACCGAGGTAGCCGCTGCCGGTGCAAACCTGCGTCAGACGATCGTGATGGTGCGCTGGGCACTTCTCATTACCTGTTCGTACCTCATACTTTTCAGCGAGGGCGGGGCCGGCGCTTCCGGAGCCGGTCCGCTCCTGATTGCGGTGTTTCTGGCTTCGAACCTGGTTGTCGGCCGGTTGCCCAGTGAGCGGCTGGCGACCCGGGAGTTCAAAATCGGAATCGCTGTGCTCGATACCGTGCTGATCAGCAGTGCGCTGTATCTCGCACAGCAACTCTCCGCGGAGGTGCTGCTGTTGTTTCTGGCGGTGGTGGTGCTCGCTGCCGCGGGGCTGGAACTGGGGGTGATCGCCCGGATCACGCTCCTGGTGTCGGTTGCCGATGTGCTCTTGATATGGCTGACATCGAACCAGTCGATCTGGCGATCGAGCATGCTATTGCGCGTGCCGTTCCTGCTGAGTGCGGGGCTCCTCTACGGGGCACTGGTCGAAGCCGGCCTCGGCGGCGAACCGGGGCAATCCAGACGGATGCCCCTGGTGGCGCTCGACGCCCTGACGACGGTGCTGGTCGCCCAGCGTGAGGCGATCGCACGTTGCCAAGCGGCCCTCGGCGACACGCCCTCCGGCGCCGTGCTGGAGAACCTCAACAAAATCGCCAACCAGAATCAGGAAATGCACACGACCATCGCGCGTCTGTAGTGCGTTCCGCGCGCGGGTAGTTGGCGACACCACGCGCGTCAATCGCTCCAACCCGTGGCAGGCCGTCCGCGGTGCAAGCGCGGCTCGGTCGACGGCGTGCGCGTGAGAGTCGCCGCGCGCGCCGAATCGTGGCATAACCTCGCCGCATGGAGCGGATGCCGGCTGCGGTGAACGTGGGGCTGGTCGGTTGCGGCGTCATTGCGCAGGCCGTACATCTTCCCACCCTCTCCCGCTTGTCCGGCGTGCGCGTCGGGGCGCTGGCCGATCCGGATGTGCGCCGGCTCGATCACGCGCGTCGGCTGGCGCCGGACGCTGAGGCCTACGGAGATTATCGCGAACTGCTGCAACGCTCCGAGGTGCAGGCGGTCGTGGTCACCTTGCCGCCGGCGCTGCACGCCGAGGCGGGCATCGCGGTCCTGACGGCGGCGAAGCATTTGTACCTTGAGAAACCCATAGCCACCGAGCTCGCCGCCGCCGACCGCCTGCTGGCGACCGGGCGGCGCCGCCCGTTGTGCGCGATGATCGGGTTCAATTACCGCTTTCACCCGCTGCACGTGGACGCGCGCCGGGAGCTCCGCCAGGGGCGCATCGGGGAGCCGGTGGCAGCGCGTTCCATCTTCTCCGGCGGGTGCGGTACGCCTCCAGAGTGGAAACGAACACGGCCGACCGGTGGTGGTGCGCTCCTCGACCTGGGTGCCCACCATTTCGACCTGCTACCGTATCTGCTCGGTGCACCGGTGCGTGAGGTGCAGGCGTCCATCCGCGCGGTGGCCACCGAGGACGACTGCGCTGCGGTGACCATGCGCCTCGACAATGGCGTGGTCGTCCAGTCGTTGTTCCAACTTGGCCTGCCGGCGGAAGACCGGATCGAGGTCTACGGTCGCGCGGGCACACTGGTGGTGGACCGGCTGCGCTCACTGCACGTGGAAATCGCGGAGGATACTGCCACCGCCTCACGGTTCGGGCGTCTCGGCCGCGTCGTGACGCAGACACTGCGTGGGCCGCTGCTGCGCGTCGATGCCCTGGCGCCGGCCCGCGAGCCCTCCTATGAGCCCGCCCTGCGTTATTTTGTCGACTGTATCCGCACCGGCCGGCAGCCGCGGCCGAGCTTGTGGCACGGCCGCAGCAGCCTCGCGATCGTGCTGGCGGCGGAAGAGTCCGCCCGCAGCGGGCGCTCAATTGTGCTTCCGGAAGTCCGTGATGCGGATCCTGCTGA
>JAGDMS010000159.1 GCA_017860575.1 Deltaproteobacteria bacterium
AGCCGGTGCCCCACAGCGGGCCGCTGTTCGAGTAGACCCAGATCACTGCCCCGAGCAGTACCGGTCCGCCGCCAATTTGCGCCACCCCCAGGAGGAATATCGCTAAAGTCAGGATACCTGGGAACGGCACGCCGGCGACCACGAGGCCGATACCGCTGAGGGCCGACTGAACAATGGCCGTCACGACGATACCCATTGCCACGCCGCGAATCGCCTGCCCTGCGAGATGGACCGCCTTCACACCTTCGGACCCCGCAAGGCGCCGGGCGAACCGGTCCACGCCGCGTGCCGCGGTCTCCCCGCTGGCGTACAGAATCGCGGCGATGAGGACCGTGAGCAGGAACTGGAATATGAGTAGTCCGAGGCCTCCGACCCGGCTCACGAACCACAGGATGAACGTTCGGACGAAGGGTGCCAGGTGCGTGTGCAATTCCTCCGGCGCCGCGTTCGTGAGTTGTTGCCAGCGGCCGGTGAGTTTGGCGCCGACCAGTGGAACCGTCCCCAGCCAGGCGGGAGGCGGCGGGAAGCTGACCGTTGACAATGACTTGACCCACTGGGCGATGCTATCGACGTTTCCGACGACGGCAGCGACGCCGAAGGAGAGCGGCACGATCAATATCAGCAGGAGCGCGCTGGTCAGCACCGCCACCGCAAGGAAACGCCTGCCTCCCATCCAACCCTGCACACGCAGCAAGAACGGCCACGTGGCAATGGTGATCGTGGTGGCCCAGGCAAACGCCAGCAGGAAGGGCCGCGCGATCCAGAAGCTGCTGGCGATCAGGATGCCGAGGGCAAGCAGCTGGAAAACGATACGGGCAAGGTCTCGCGAATGGTCGGTTTGCATAGCATTTACCTCCATTACCTCCATGGTCGCCACCCCGGTAGGGCGACGGTGATGCCGAAATTGACGGTGGTCTGGGGCGCCACCGGTGCGAACTGCCGGTAGGCCATCCATTCGCCGCTGACGTAGAAATTGAGCGGCGGCAACCCCTCCCGCACCAGCACGCGACCGATGCCGAAACTCAGTGGTATCATTGTCGAGGTGCCACGTCGCCAACCCATGGACCACGAGGCGTCGGCGGACCGGATGTACCAGCCCCCGGGTAGGGCGACCGCCACGATCGGTTGGAAGATCAATGTGCTCAAGGCCTGGCTGTCGCGATACTTATAGGCGAAGGAGATCGGGTTTTGCATCAAGAATCCCGTAATCAGCCACGGGATACCTTTGTAGACTACGCCTACGAGCGGCCCCGCTTGCCACGCCCCTTGACCCGCGGGCTTGTGCGTGGCGGTCGGAAAGACGAATGTCGGGCCGATGCCGATGTGGAGCTTCGTTTCGGGGCTCGGCCACGGTAGGACGAACGCGTCGAAGAGTTGGATATCGCCAAACTCGGTGCGTGTCTGGGTGCCCCTGCCGGTCGGGACGGTGTTGAGGATGAAACTCGGTCGGATGAGCTGGACCAACGGAAGCAGCGTAAACCTCGGGATGCGGGGGACGATCACGCGCGCGACCACCTGGTTTGCGTCCGCCTTTGTGCCATAGTTTGCCGGCGTGTATGTGTCCTGCAGAAAGAACTGCGGCAGTCTCGTCAACGGGTCAGTGAACTCTCTGACGAGCCGGGCGAGGTCAGTGGTATCCACCTGCTCTTCGTCCTCCCCAGTTTGCGCGAACGCCGCGGAGGCCTGGAGTAGGAGGACGCTTGCCAAGAGGGCAACCGCCAGGTCGACGACTTCGAACGCGATGGTCAGAATGACGGTGACGCAGGCGACGAGGAGGATGATTGTCTGCAGAGCCATTCGTTCAGCCACAGGCGTTCGGTACCCGATGTGACCTCAGAATTTCTCGGGGATGAACTTGAACGGATAGTCCGATTCGCGGTAGCCGTGCGCCTTTTGCCGCTTCGGCAGGACGATTTTCTCGCGATGCACCGTCTTGTACGGGATTTTGCTCAGTAGGTGAGAAATGATGTTGAGGCGGGTGCGTGGCTTGTCGTCCGACTTCACCACGTACCACGGCGCCCACGCGGTGTCGGTCGCCTTGAACATATCGTCGCGCGCCCGCGAATAGTCGTACCAGCGGCTGTATGACGCGAGATCCATCGGGGAAAGCTTCCAGATCTTGCGGCCGTCATCGATGCGCGCCGTGATCCGGCGTGTCTGCTCCTCCGGGCTGACCTCCAGCCAGTACTTGAGCAGGATGATTCCCGACTCGACCATCAGCTTTTCGAAGTTCGGTACCAACTGGAGGAAGCGCTGCACCTGTTCTGGGGTGCAAAAGCCCATCACGCGCTCGACCCCGGCGCGGTTGTACCAGCTGCGATCCCAGATCACCACTTCGCCGGCCGCCGGTAGATGCGGCAGGTAGCGCTGCACGTACATCTGGGTCTTCTCCCGCTCGGTCGGTGCCGGCAGCGCGATGACCCGGAATACGCGCGGGCTCACCCGCTCGGTGATCGCTTTGATCGTTCCGCCCTTGCCGGCGCCATCGCGGCCCTCGAAGATGAGGCAGACTTTGAGGCCCTTCGCCTTCACCCATTCCTGCAGCTTCACCAGTTCGACATGCAGCTTGGCAAGCTCCTTGTTGTAACGCTTGGTCGTTAACTTGTCTTCGTCGTTGGCGCGGTCTTTGGCTTTCTTGCTGGTATCAGTCATCATTCCGTCTCCCTCATGATTTACGAAAATGGCCGGGTCACCGGCTTCCCGCTGCGTCCTGATAGCCCACGGCGGCAGGGCTGGGCAAGCATTTACTTTATGTCGCTTGCCGATGTCTGCTGGGGCAGGATATCAGCGACCGGCGCCGCCCGTGTGGAACTGCTCGACGACATCGGTGATGGCGGTGAAGCGGTCGATGTTGCCGACTTTGGCCTCTGCCCCCTCGATGCGCAGGATATCGCGCGCCCCCGCCAGGGCTTCCGCCAGGCGCAGGGTTATGTGGCGCTTGGCCAGCTCGTCGCTCAGGCTTTCCAGCATGCGAGCCCCGGCCAAGTCGACGTAGGGCGAGCTGGAGAGATCGCAGACCACCAGACGGACCGGCCTGCTCTCGGTCCGCAGCCGATCGAGCACGGCGCGCTGCACGTGGTCCGCGTTGAAGTACAACAGGGCCGCCTCGACGCGGAAGATCAGGACGCCGTCGATCAGTTCGTTGTCGGGGTGGCGGGCGAGGTCCGAGAACCGCCGCGTGTTGGGAATCCGACCGAGAAAGGCGACGTGCGGGGCCGCCGCACGCCGCAGCAGCAGGAGAATCGACACCAGCGCCGCGAGCAGCACGCCCCGCAGGATACCCTGCACCAGCACCCCAACGAAGGCGACCATCGTCACGGTGAACTCGAAGCGGCTCACGCGCCACAGTCGCGCCATCTCGCGGAAATCGATCAATCCCTTTACCGCCACCAGCACGATGGCGGCAAGCACCGCCTTGGGCAGGTTCTGGACCAGACCGGTGAGAAACAGCAGGCAGAGACCCAGCGTCGTCGAGGCAAATACCAGCGCCAACGGTGTCTTCGCGCCGGCCTTTTCGTTGACTGCGGACTGTGACAGCCCGCCGGCCACCGGATAGCCGCCACCGAACGCGACCAGCAAGTTGGCCACACCAAGGCCCAGGAGTTCCTGCCGCACGTCGAGTGCGTACCCGTGCTTGACCGCGAAGGCGCGCGCGGCGGACACCCCCTCGATGTAGGCGAGGAGCACGCAGGCGAGGGCCAACGGGATCACGCCGTCGACGTCGCGCGCCCGGAGAACCGGCATCCCAAGGCTCGGCAAACCGCTCGGCACGCTCCCCACCAGCGTCAGATGTGCCTCCCCCAACGGTGTGAGCGCCACGGCGAGTATGGACAGCGCGACCACCATCAGCGCCACCGGCCGCCCGGGCAGCCAGACTTCGCCGCACACCAACAGCGCAATGGCGCACAGACCGACAGCCGTGGTGACCAGGCTCAGATCCCCGAACTGCGTGCCGAGCGTGAACAACCGCGTGAAGAAGCCGTGGCCGCCTCCCGGTACGCCGAACAGGGCGGGCAATTGCGTTGCGGCGATGCTCAGGGCGGCCCCCGCCTTGAACCCCAGGAGAATCGTTTCGCTGACGAAGCTGGTGAGGGTGCTGAGCCGCAGCAGCCAGGCCAGCACGCACAGCCACGCGACGATGAAGCCGGCCAGGGTGGCGATCTGCGCGTAATACAGGGCATCGTCCCCGGCCATATGCGCCACGGTGGCGCCGACCATCAGCGAGATCGCCGACGTCGGTCCCACGGCCAGATGCCGCGAGGAGCCGAAGAGTGCGTAGCCGAGGCCGCCGAGCAGATAGCCGTACAGCCCGACCTGCGGCGGCAATCCCGCCAGCGCCGCGTATGCCAGCGACACCGGAATAGCATACGCGGCCAGCGTGATGCCCGCGACCAGATCCGCCCCGAGCCAGCGCGCCTGGTACCCGGGTAGCCATTGCGCGGGCGGAAAGAATACGGTCCAGCCCGCTTGCTCGCTCGAGGCGGACGGATGCGCTGGTGCGACGGAAGATAAGGGCATCCCTCCGTCTAATCCCTACCTGGCCACCGTTCCGCCCTGGCCCGGATCCTCAACGCGTGTCCACGAGGCATCAGGGTTGAAGGCCTTCATCGCCTGGGCGGTCGCCGCGGTCTTCGGGCCAAGATCTTTCTGAAACACGACGCCATCGTGATTGACGATGAAGGTCATGACCCCGGAATTGCCGTACTTTGCCGGATACGCCACCAGGCCGAAGCCGCCGATCATTTTGCCGCGCACGAGATAGTCGTACGCGCCGCCGGCTGCGTCCGGTCCCTGCGCCGTGAGGAGCCGGTAGTAGTAACCGTAGTACGGTTGGCGTTTGCCGCTCGCGCCCTTCTGGGCAGGGGCGTAGCCATGCGTCTGAGCGTCGGCAAAGAGTGGTCCGAACGGACTGGGCTCCTCACCCTCCTTTGTTTCCCAGTAGAGCCCGTCACGCTTGCCCGCGGTGCTCGCGCCCTTTTGGGCATAGTGCAACAGCTTGTCACCGTCCGGGTTGCGGAGGTAGTACTCGCGTTGCGCGTCGACGTAGGCGAGACATACCTCGATGGCGTCGTGCTCGTTCCGGCCGATGCGCCGGTTCAGGATCTCCTCTTTGCCAGCGTCGACGTCGAACCGCCACCCGCCGTCCGTCTTGACCAGTGGAATCGGGAACGGCCAGTTGTCTTTCCCGATCTGCAGGACGGCCGTGGCATCGCCCGTCTTCGCCAGGGAGTTCGACTCCTCGTACTTTTCCACGAAGTGTTCGCGGGTCTCGCGGTCGGCGACCGGGTCACCGGAGGTGATAATCGGCTTGGCGCTGCTGCCCAGCACCTCGAAGATCGCTTTGCTGTCGGCCGACTTGCAGGCGGCTGCAAGCGCGCTAGCGGCCTCCTCCGGTGTGGGGAAGGTGCGTGGCTTGGTCTCGGCGGCAGCAGCTGGGAATCTCGACGCCGCGGTCACGAGCAGGACGGTCACGAGCAGGACGGTCAAGGCATCGCCTAACCGCCCGAAGCGAGTGCGGGTATCTGTGTGCATTTTCGTTTCCTCCGAGCGGGGTGCTTCCTGTTGGATGTAGGCGCTGACCATGGTCGGCTTCCCTCGCGCTAACGTCCGCGACCACCACCGCCACGTCCGCCACCGCCACCACGTCCACCGCCACCACCACCGCCACCGCCACCACGCGCACCACCGCCGCCACCACGCGCACCGCCGCCGCCTCCGCTGAAACCGCCGCCACCGCGACCCGAGGACCCGGCGTGCGCCGAGGCGCTCTGCCGACTCGCACGGCCGCGATCGCTGTCGCTGCGCGCCTGAGTGCCGTTCCCCATTCCTTGGAAGGAGCTGGCTTGGCGCGATGGGCCGGCGTCGCGCCGGCCACCGGCCTCTTGCCTCGCGGCTTGCGGTTGCCGAGCGCCGGCGGCACGACCGCCAGCGCCACCAACGCCGCCGGCGCCGCCGGCACCGCCCACGCCGCCGGCGCCGCGACCGCCACCCGCGCCACCAGGACCGCCAGGACCGCGACCGCCACCAGCGCCGCCTTCGCGTGCCATCTGTTGGCGGCCCTGTTCTGCGCGACCGCGGAACGCTTCGCGGCTTTGCGCTTGGGACTGCGCCCCGCGCCCGTATTTCTGTTGGCTAGCTGGGTCGCGATACTGCGCGCCCTTACGGTGCTCGGGGTTGTGCTGCCAGTTCTTGTTCTGGACGTTTGTCCTGTTGAAGTTGTTGTAGTTGTTGACGTTGTAGTTGACGTCTCCGTGCCCCCAATCACAGTCTCCCCACGCGGCAGCGCCCACCGCCATTCCGACGCCGAACGACAGGAGCGAGGCGGTCGCGACGTAGCCAGGCGGATAGTACGAGTACGGTGGATAGGCCGGGGCCGGCCATGACCCGTACACCACCGTAGGGTTGTACGCGGGCACGTAGATGACCTGCGGGTCCGCCGGTTCGATCTTGATGATCTGCGGCGGCGGCGCGGCCGCCTGCTCCACCGTGACGTTCACCGGTGGGGGTGGAGCTTGTTCGACGATGACTTTTTGTTCCGGCGTGGTCTTGAGATTGCCCTCGGCGTTCGCCTTGGCGCGTAACCGCTGCACGCCGTTCATCACGTCCTTCTGCTGCGCCAGGAAGGCATCGCCCAACTTCTGGGTCCAATCGAGTTGGTCGTTCATCATTGTCAGGACCTGCGGAAAGGCCGTGAGTGACTTCACGCTGGGATCCCAGCTCTGTTGCTGCAACGCGTCCTGCAAGGCCTGATCTTTCAATTTCGGGTTGTCCTTTGACCAGCGCGCGGCCTGGACGATCTCGAGCGGATACGTCGATGCCATGAAGATTTGAGCGAGCAACGGGTCAGGGTAGAGGGCGATCGGCGCGACGAGCTGGTCGATCTCCTGGGGCTTGAATACGGCTGGCTGCGCCGCCTCCTGCGCGACAATTGGACAGGGCAACTGGACCCACACCATGGCGGTGGTCAATGCCAGGTGCAACGCCTTGCGGATGATCTTCATCGATCTCCTCCCTTTCTGCGACCGCAGATACACGCGAGCCCCACCCTTCGACAGGCTCAGGGTGAGCGGAAGTTTCTTCTGAGTTGCATCATCTCACCGCTCTGCTGAGCGTGTCGAAGCATGAGCGTGTCGAAGCATGAGCGTGTCGAAGCATGAGCGCGTCGGAGCACGAATCCGGAGACAGTCGCCGGTCCCGTTTACGCCGGAGGTCTTCCGCCACAACGGGCGCTGCACCAGGTGATCGCGGGGACGCAGGTGTCACGCGGTGAATCTGCCACATCGTCGTGAGATGACGCAAGCCATGCCCCGTGTCAGCGGACGACCGCGACCGTGCCCAAGGGAAAAAGGCAGCGCTGGAGCGGACCTGAGGATAGAGGACAGCAGGGGCGGCGGATTCGCGGCGATTCAGCCTCCCCCAGCCCCCTCCTTGGCAAGGAGGGGGCTGGGGGGCCCATTGATCGGTGCAGCCGCGCCTATTCCTTGCCGCCCAAGAGTACCTGTTTCGCCGCGGCGAGGTCTTTCAGCCGCGCCTTGTCGACCTTGGGGTACGAGAGGTCCAGGTCGGCCAGTGCATCGATGATGGCGGCGGCCACGACCGCGCGTGTGAACCACTTGTTGTCTGCCGGTACGACGTACCATGGCGCGGCCTTGGTCGCGGTCTCGCGAATGGTATCCTCGTACGCCTTCATGTAATCGTTCCAGAACGCACGCTCCTTGATGTCGTTTGCCGAGAACTTCCAGTTCTTCTCCGGGTCCTCGAGCCGTTCGAGGAACCGCTTCTTCTGCTCTTGTTTCGAGACGTGCAGGAAGAACTTGCGAATGACGACACCGTTGCGTGTCAGGTAACGCTCGTAACTGCGTATGTCCTGGAAGCGCTCCTTCCAGATGTCCTTGGTCACCAGCTCGGCCGGCAGCTTTTGCTGCGCGATGAACTCCGGGTGCACGCGCACGACCAGGGTCTCCTCGTAGTAGCTACGATTGAATATCCCGATACGCCCACGCTCGGGCACGTATTTCATGCAGCGCCAGAGGAAGTCGTGGTCGAGATCTTCCGCCGATGGCGCCTTGAAGGAGTACACCTGGCACCCTTGCGGGTTGACGCCGGACATGACGTGCTTGATCGTGCCGTCCTTGCCAGCGGCATCCATGGCTTGGAAGACGAGCAGCACCGCCCAGCGGTCCTGCGCGTAGAGCATGTCCTGCAACTCAGCCAGGGCGTCGATGCCGATGGCGAGCGCTTCCTTGGCGCGGGGTTTATCCTCCGAGCCGTACCCCAGCGTGTCGCCAGGGTCGATAGCCTTGAGGCGAAAGCCGGCACCGTCCGTGATCCGAAAGGGCTTCGCAAAACGCCGGGACCTCTTGATGAGTTCGTTCATGTCCATTGGAGCAGCTCCATCAGCGGGAATTTCGACTGCGCTTGGAAAAACCGTGGAGGGTACAGACCTCGGAACGTAGACCAGACTGGGCGGAGAGGCCCGCCGCCGTCCTCACGGTTTGGCCGCGGCGGCCCGCGCCTTCTCGAAGCTCTTCTTCAATGTGCTCGCCAACAGGTTGCGTCCGATGCCCCGCTTGGCCGACCCACCAAAGCCGCTGACCTGGTCGGTGAACGTATGGTTGACGTAGACGACCACCGTGCCCTGCTGGACGGGCAAGAAGCCGGCGATTGCCTGCTCCACGTTGTAACTACGCCCAACGTAGAACTGGCGCTGGATGATGATGCGTGCCGCCCCCTCCGGTGCTGACAGCATGTGGGTCAAGGCGAACGTCGGCTGATCGTCGATTGTGTTGTTCACCCAGAAAAAGTTCTCCGCCAAGCCCGGCACGGTGGCCTTCGGATAGTTCATGAGAGCCCGTTGTACCGCCGGGAAGAACGTCTGCAGGACCGGTGCCTCGCTGGCCTTGCGCAGATCGCCAGCGGGATCGGCGCTCTTGCCGCCGCGGTCGTATGGGGGGATGCCTCCGAGTCCGGAAGCCCGGTAGGCTTGGTAACGGGCGAGGAGCATCCTGTGCAGCTGCTGTTCGACCGCTTGGGTCGCGTCGGCCTGGCTCTTCAAGGCATTGAACGCCGCGATCTCGTCGGTCCCCAGATTCAGCTTGTCGCCGGCGGAGGCGTTGATGTAGGTCTTTGCCACCTCTGCGCCGCCCGGCACGAGCCGCAAGCGTGCGAAGTCCTCCAGGCTGCCGGCAGCGCTGATGTCTCCGCGCGCCGTGAGTTGCTCGTCGGTCTTGCCGAGCGTCCCCGCCAGGGCCTGCTTGGCCAGGTCCTCCGGCGAGGTCTTGACGATGAAACCCAACAACACCGACAGATCGCGGTCGGACACCGCCTTGACGTCGCCGCCGACCATCTCGCCGGCGAGGATACGCTGTTTGTCCTCGTGCGAGAATCCCGCCGCTTCGAGTATTTCGTCGGCACTGGGTTGTGCGTGCACGGGGATGGCGAGGGCCAACGCTCCAGCCAGCACCAGAATCGATATGTTCACACGACTACCTAGCATGCTCTACCTCCTTAGTGGTTTTCCGTCGTGACGACCTATCGCATAAGGACGGGTTCGTTCCACGTCGATTTGGAACTTCGCTTCATGGCTCAGCCCTTCTCCCTCTCATAGAGGGTGACCAGGCGGGCGACGAGGATGGTGAGGTACAATTGTGCCCCGACCGCCTCGAGAATGACCAGCCCCCGCGCGGGGTCACTTGTCGGAACGATATCCCCGTAGCCCAGTGTGGCGATGGTGACGAAGCTGAAGTAGATGGCGTCATTTTGCGTGAATGACTCGGCCGAACTCTTCCCGAAAGATCCGGGCCAGGCCTGGTTCAGCACCCAGTAGCATACGCCGAAGATGATGGCGCTCAGTATGTAGGCGTCCATGGCGGCGAAGATCCGCTCGCGGTCCACGACCCCGGGGAGCAAGACCTGGCGGAAGGTGTTCGCCGCGACCATGGTGCAGGCGATGACCCACACGGCTTCGCTTGGGTGCAGGATGGGAACGTGGCCCACAAGGATTTCGTATAGCCGGAGGATAAGGAACGCCACTCCGAGCAGGGGCAGGCTTCGGTCGCGCTCACGCGCGGAACTGACAATTGCAACCAGGAGAATCAGCGCCAGGAAGAACCGCATTGGGTTCCATGTGTAGGACAGCATCTTCAACACCGGCCGGGCACCAATGGTAACGACCAAACTGACGAACAGCACCGCGAAGCGGTTGCGATGACAGAGCGCGATTGCGGTTCGGATGTGGTGCATGTGGATCAGCCGGCCGGTGCGACAACAGATGTGTCAGCCATCCGTCGCTGCGACGTCATGCGTTTTCAGTGCCTCGAGACGATCCCACAATCCCAGCGTCTTCAGAATCTCCGGGGAGGACTCCTGCACGGCGAGGATCTGGTGGCAGGCATTGCAGTCCTGGGTGATGCTGTTGCCACCGTCCGTGGTCGTGTGCGCGCCGTCGTGGCAACGGAAACAGCCCGGGAAGTCGGTGTGGCCGATGCTGTTGGTATAGGTGCCCCAGGTCACCTTCAGGTCGGGGAAGACATTGCGGGTGTAGATGGCGACGATGGCCTGTGCTGCCCGCGCGACCTCGGCTCGGCGCTGCGCGTACACCTCCGGGTGGGCCTGTTGGTAATAGCGCTCAATCGCGGCCGGGATCTTGCGACTGGCTTCGTCGTTGCTGGCGTAGGTCGCTTGCAGCGCTACCAGGCCGTGCTTCTTGATGAACGGGAGCGTGACTGGCACCTGACCGGTGGCGAGCGCGCGGTCGAGGGCCCGTTCCGGTAGCATGAACGCGTGGGTGGGCCGGTCGTGGCAGTCGACGCACTGCATGGTGTGCCGCGGCAGGCTTGCCACTTGCTCGTCCGTGGTGCCCTCGGCAAGAAAGATTTCCTTCTCTCCCGTTTGGAGATTGCGTCGCTCGACCCAGGGGATCGTTTGTCGCTTGGGATCCGTCGCGGCGTAGCGGATTTCGAAGCCGCCGGCGAAGTGGGCGTAATGGATGCCGCGCATCTTGCTGCCACCGACCAGCATCATGAGGACCGTGTACGAGTCGGAGTTCTGCGCGTCGGCGGCGTAGCTGGGAATGACGAGCAGGCGCGTCGCAACGATCTTGTCGGCCCAGTGGCAGCGCTCGCAGGTCTGCTTGGAGGGTACCAGGCGACCGGCTTCGAGAGCGGAGGGGACCGGTCGTGCGTAGGTGTTGGTGAGTGTCTGCCACAGTTGGCGCGTGCCGTTCATCTTGGCGTCGATCCAGCCGCCGGCGCCCGGAGCAATGTGGCATTCGGCGCACGCCACACTGGCATGGGCTGAATCTTGGTGGCCCAGGTATTCGGGCCGCATGACGTGGCAGGTGACGCCGCAGAAGTGTGGGGTGTCCATGTATTCCACGGCCCGGTAGGTGAGCTGGGTGCCCGCCACGAGGTTGATTCCGATGATGAGCACCAGAAACGCAATCAATCGGTGCAGTGCGGTCTTGCGGTCGACGATCCCCGCTTGCAAGCGCTCACGAATCCGTC
>JAGDMS010000160.1 GCA_017860575.1 Deltaproteobacteria bacterium
GACGGCAACTCACTGCAGCTGACCCGCATGGTAGAAGATACCATCGATTCGATGCACAAGTTCTCCCAGAAGGATGCCGTCAACTTCGGCAAGGTGATGCGGCACTGGCGCCGCATCGCGCGCGAAGTCGTCGTCCCGGCCACCTACCTGCCGCCGATGTCGCCGCTGGACATCACCATGGCCATGCAGCGCACCGACCTGGGCAAGGAGATGCTGGAGCTCACCGAGCGCAGTCCGCTGGAGATCATCACCGACACGTTCGAGAACGACCGCATCCGCGCCCTCCTGCTCTACACCTGCTGCATGTGGGGGCTGGATCCGCGCGAGACCGGCGTCGGCTTCTTCGTGCCGCTGCTCATCGACCGCGGCATGAACAAGTGTTACTGCCAGGGCGGTTCCCACAAGCTTGCCTCCTCGCTCGCCCGCGAATTCGTCCGCGCCGGCGGCCTCATTCTCGAGTCGTCCCAGGTCAACAAGATCCTCATCCGCAACGGCACCGCCACCGGCGTCGAGCTGTGGGAAGGCCGCACGCTGCACGCCGACGTCGTGATCTCCAGCCTCGATCCGCACAGCACCTTCCTCGACCTGGTTGGCCGACCAAACCTTCGCGGCGACCTTGCCGCGTCCGTCGACGGTTGGAAGTATGACAAGTGGAGCTTGAACACCCTGCACGTGGCCACGCGCGAAGCGCCGCGCTATGCCTGCGAAGACCCGTCGGTGAACGAGTCTTTCATGACCATCTTCGGCTTCGAGAGCACGGAGCAGGTCTTGGCGCATTGGGACAATGTGACGGCAGGTAAGCTCGATTTGGACACGCTCGGCGGCCACTCCACCTGCCAGTCGTTCTTCGATTCCCACCTGGCGCGCAAGCCGGGACAGGTTTCCTTTTTCCAGACGCATGCGCCGTACGGGATCGCGGGTGGCTGGCATGAGCGGCGGGACATCGAGGACGCGATGCTGGCGCGGTGGCGGAAGGTTGCACCGAACATGACGCGCGACAACATCGTGGCGACAGCGATGGAAACGCCCAAGGACATCGCGACGCGCCTACCGAACATGCGCTTCGGCTCGATCAAGCACGGCGACTACAAGCCCATACAGCTCGGCTGCTTCCGCCCCAACCAGGAGTGCTCGAGCACGAACACACCGATCCCGGGGCTTTATGTGTGCGGCGCCTCCACCTATCCGGGAGGTCTGGTGCTCGGCGGCCCAGGCTATATCGCCGCCAACAAGGTGGCGGAAGACATGGGCGTGAAGAAGTGGTGGAAACCGACCCCGGAGGTGGAGAAATACGCCGCGACGTACCTCAAGTAGCCATTGCCATGAACGGACTCGTTCATAGTCGATAGTCGGCAAGTTGACGGGGAAACGAATCTTTTGAATTTCGACTATTGACTATGGACTGAGGTGTTCTCAGCTCACGCTCAGTTCAGCGTCTCCGCGCTGTAGCGCGCGATGAGGCCGGCGCGTACCGCATGCCAATAGATGTGGGCAAAGAACTGGCACGCCAGCAGGATGCACAGCACGGCCAGGCCGGCGCCGACGGCGAGGCCTGTGCCGGAGGCTGTGCCGCCCCCGATGATCGCCCGCATGCCCTCGAAGACATACGAGGGCGGCAGTAACCGCCCCACATATTGCATCCAGCGGGGCAAGGTCGAGAGCGGGTAGAAGACGGCGGCGAAGGGCGACAGGATGGCCGGAATAGGCCAGATGAACCACTCCGCCGCCGGCCCTAGCCGCAAGACCACGGCGCTGCTGAAGATGCCGAGCGCGATGCCGGAGAGGAAGAGCACGAGCAGGAACGGGATGAGCAGCAGGCCGTAGACGAGGAAGGACAGGCCAAAGGCCGCGGTGGCCAGGGCGAGCATGACGGCCAGCGCCAGGGTGCTGGTGGCAATGCTCGAGAGCACCAGCCCGCCAAGGTACTCCGCGATCGAAATTGGGGTGGCGAACAAGTTGAGGAAGTTGCGCGACCACACGTCCTCGAAGAACGCCATTGTCACCCCTTGCATGACGCGGATGAAAAAGTCCCAGAGGAGCACGGCGCCGAGCAGGACCGGGACGAAATTGAAACCGGAGGCGGTCACGGCATTGAGGTACGTGGTGATGAATCCCCACAGCACCATGTCGATGGCAACCCAGGCGAACAGCGGCACCACCCGCGCGGGGCTCCCGCGCATGAGGTAGAATTGCCGTAGCACGATGGCCGCCACCCGCTGTGCGCGCACGCGGCTCACCCTCCCGTCAGCGTCAGCGGCTCGCGCGCGACGGCGATGAACAGCTCCTCAAGGGTGCGCCGGCCGTGTGCCGGCGGCAGTGTCTTCGGATCGCCTTCGAGCAGGATCTTGCCGCGCGACAGGAACAGGACCCGGTCGCAGACTTCCTCGACCTCGTACATGTTGTGCGACGTCCATAACGCGCCCCCGGTGTCGCGTGCCGCCAGTTCGCGGATGCGGGCGCGGACGTCGCGCGCCGCCGCCGGATCCAGCGACGCCGTCGGTTCATCGAGCAGGAGCAAACGGGGCGCGTTGAGCATCGCCTTGGCGAGGCCGACGCGTGTTTGTTCCCCGGAGGAGAGGACGCCGCATTTGGTGTTCCGGAACGGCTGCAGCGCGAACTGCTCGATCACGACTTCAATACGCTGCGCCAGACGCGGTACCCCGTACAGTAGGCCGAAGACGCGCAGGTTCTGGTAGACGGTCAGGTTGCCCGGCAACGGGGCGTAGACGGCGGCGAAGTTGGTGCGCGCCAGCGCCCGGGACCGTTGCGTCGCCAGGTCGATGTCTTCGATGTGGATCGTTCCCGCGGTCGGCGCTAGCACGCCGAGGATCATGTTGATGGTGGTGGTCTTGCCGGCCCCGTTGGGTCCGAGCAGCCCGACGATCTCGTTGCGACCGACCTGGAACGAGATGCCATCGACAGCCGCGAGCGTGCCGTACTCCTTGCGCAGCGCGGTCACCGCGAGCACCGGTGTGGTTGCCGCACCGGCCCGGTCAGGCAGTGGCTTTGAGGTCCGCACTCCGCTCCGGTATCACACGTTCGCTCGTACCGGAATCAGCGCCTGCGGGTTGCTGCGGACCCACCGCTGCTCCGGGCCCGATGCTGGTTCGGTGCGCCACCGGAACCCTGACCCTTGCCGAAACACTTCAACCCGGTCACAATTCGTCCTTGGTGGCGGCGAACTGCCAACTCTTCGGACTGCGTTCTGAGCAACGACAGTCGGAAACCGTCACGGTACGCGAGTATGCTGCCCAGCCACTTTGGACTTTGGACGTTAGACCTTGGACGGCGGGCGAAGCCCGCGCTTACACACGCGCCGACGGCAAAGGAGCCGGAGCCATGATCCGACGAATTCCACCACTGCTTGGCATCCTCCTCTTTACTGCGGTTGCCTTGGCGGCGAGTAGCGCCAAGGTCCTGCGCTTTCACAAGTACAGCCTCATGGACCCGCAGGGCATCGGTGGCGAGGCGGCGTCGATGCTGGTCCCCACGGACTGGAAGGTGGACGGCCGTGTGGTCTGGCGGGCACATCCCGCCTTACCGGCGTTCGGCGTCGTGCAAGCCACTGCACCGGATGGGGTGACGCAATTTGAGGCGTTTCCCCAGATGCCGTTCGTGGATGGTGTTCGCGAGATGACGGCGCGCGCGGCGCAGATGGCCGGCCCGCAGGTTGCGGCGCAGGCTGCGGCCCAATGGCCGGAAGGGGCGAACTACATGGGCAACGAGGTGCGCCGGGTGGTGCGCAACCCGCAGACGTTCATCGACCGGTTCGTGCTGCCCCGCAACCGCCAGAACGTCCGGTACACGGTGGTGAAGCACGAGGATCTTCCCAAGCTGGCTGAAGCGGTGGCGCGCGCCCAGCCGCGCAATCCGGGGATCAACACCTCCGCGACCGCTGGCCGCACGCGCATCGAGTACCGCGTGGGAACTGCAACCGTCGAGGAGGACGTGTACGTCGTCCTGGTGTTCAACGACATGCTGCAATTGCAGACCAACTACTGGGGAACGGAGCGCAGCTTCGCGTGCCGTGCGCCCAAGGGGCAGTTGGACGAGATGAGCAAGCTGTTTCAGACCATGCTCGACTCGCAGCGGCTGAATCTGCAGTGGTTCAACAAGTACAACCAAGTGGTGCAGATGCTGGTACAACAGCAGATCCGGAACATCCAGCGGGTGGGCGAACTGTCGCGATACATCGCCCAGACCAGCAGCGAAATCAGTGACATGATGCGGAAGAGCTACGAAGAGCGGCAGGCGTCGCAGGACCGGATCAACCGCAACTTCAGCGAGTACGTTCGCGGCGTCGAGACCTATCGCGACCCGGACCGCGGCCAGACCGTGGAACTACCGAGCGGCTACAACAACGCCTGGTACAACGGCAGTACCAGCGAATACATCGTCACCGACAGCCAGCTCTACAATCCCAACGTGGAAGCCGGCGGGAACTGGACGAAGCTGGAGAAGCGGGAGTAGCCGGCGACACCCGCACGTGCTGATTTACCGCCTCCCGCCCAAGAAGGTGCATGACTGCGGTAGGCAAGCCATCGAGCGTGTTCATGCGCCGGATTGCGTCAGGTCCGACACCCGTACGACACGTGTCTTGAATGGCGCGATTGGTTCCTCCGGTAGGAAGAACCGCCAGAAGATCAATCCCTCGGTCCGGCCTTCCGTGTCCAGCCAGTTCGGCACCCCCGGGTCGCGGTGGGCGATCACCATGCGAAAACTCCCGTCGGGTTCCAGGGTGGTCTGCTTGCGATTGCGTGACGTCGTGCGGGTCACGTAGTCGTAGGTTTGTAGATAGTGATTCCACAGCGCGACGCTGGCGTAGGCGCATTTCGGGAAGCGGCCCTCGATGATCAACGCCTCGTCCGGTTTGAGTGCATACGGGGCCTGGGCGTACGCCGCGTCTTGTGCGCTCTGGCCGAGGTCCGCCGCCGGCTTGTCGGGCGGGTTGAATTGATTGGGCACGGTCGACACCCATCGTGGCATACGCTCCGGTTGCAGCAGGGGCGGCATGCCCATCGTGATGTCGTGGACATAGTTGATCACGCGCCGGATGCCGGCGGCTACCGCGGCGTCATCGGGGGTCGGCCGCGGACCGGGGACGTCCAGCGGCTCGATCGTGAGCGGCACGACCTTCGTGGGATCGGCGGCGACCGGGTAGGTTTCTTCGAAGTAGTGCCGGGTCTGCAGTTGGCCCACGTGCGGCTCGAGCTTGAACCAGTGCCCGGGGTGCGGCTCCGGCGACAGGATCAGTTCGTAGCTGCCGTCGGGCGCCGCCTGCAGTTCGCGGTCGTTGATCACTCGGGCCACTCCGTGGGAGCGGTGGCCGTCGCTGCCGCGTTCGAGGCTTATCGAGGTGTACACCGCACCTGCGGTGTTGCCGCGAATGCGATAGCTGCGGTCGGGCCGGATATAGGCGACGTAGTAGAGCGCGTCGGCATTATCCCCCGTGTGCTTCATGGTCGGCCCGACACTGCGTTGGAAGACCGGCCGTTCGGGGTCGGCATCGAAGACCACGGCGAGTGCGGTGAAGAGGGCATGCATGACGGAGCGATGCCCCTCCGCCACATGGTTCTGGTTGTTCCACTCCGGCCCCAGGTAGCGCGTGTCCAACTGGCGCAGCAGGTCGAGCAGTTCGTTGAACGCCGTGCGGCTCTGCGTTGAAGGTAATGGGGCGGCAATGTCGGCGAATCCACTCGGTTCCCGTGGCGATGCTAGTAGCCGGCTGAAAGAATTGCGTATCATTCTTTACGTCCTCCTTTCGAAAGCCCCGGGCCGTTAACCGCCCGCCAGGCGCTGGCGGCGCATGTCGGTGTACCACTGGACGTGGGCGGAGATGCCGCCGTCGATCACGATGAGCTGGCCGGTGATGTAGCGCGCTTCGTCGGAGGCGAGAAAGGCTACCAGATATGCCACATCCTCGGGCACGCCGATGTAGGGCGTCAAGATGTTTTCCACCAGGGGCGCCAGGGCCTCCGCCGAAACGCTTGCGGCGGCAGGGCTGAGGACCAGTCCCGGCACGACGGCGTTACAGCGAATTCCACGTGGTCCGTAAGCGGTGGCGACGTACTGCGTCAGTGTATTGAGTCCGCCCTTGGAGACGCCATAGGCTGCTGTGGCCTCTTGGCCGGCGAGGCTGGCGTTTGAAGAGGTATTGATGATCACGCCACCGCCGCGCTTGAGCATCTCCGGGATGGCCCACTTGCAGCCCAGCATGGCTCCTTTGAGATTCACGTTCATGAAGTGGTCCCAGTGGGCCTCGTCCATCGCATCGACCGAGATTGTGGCGTCGCGGCCGTACGGTTCCGGTCGGACCTCGCCAGCGTTGTTGTGCAGGATGTCGACGCCGCCGAACGCCGCCACCGTTGCCGCAATCAGGTCCCGGATCTCGTCTTCTCGGGCGACGTCGACCGTGTGATGGATCGCCCGACCGCCGGCGGCACGGACGTCAGCCGCCACCGCGATTGCACGATTGCTGTCGAGGTCGGCCGCCGTGACGCACGCGCCTCGGCTGGCCATCAGCAGCGCCGTCGCGCGACCAATGCCGGAGCCGGCGCCGGTGATGACGGCGACCTTCCCGTTCAACGACGCCATCGCTCACCCTTGAGATGCCGCTGGCCCCGGTCCCAGGACCGTTCGCGTGCCAACCTCGTAGTTCACCTTCATGACGCGGTGTCCAATCCGCCACCCGGCGGTCGTGCGGACCCAGCGATCCTGGTACTCGGCAAAGGTCTCGTAGGTCAGGTGCGCCTTGTCTCCGGCGCCGCGGTGGGCCGCGCGGATGTATACGCGACTGGTCACGACATCGCCGGTGACATCGACCACGAGATCGCCCAGCAAGTGCTGTGACGGCCCGCAGCCGTCGAGGTGGGCGCGCATCATCGAGACCAGCGCCGGCCGCCCCTGCAGCTCGAATTCGCCGCCATAGTTCGCCGTGGCATTCTCGGCAAACACCTCGGTCATCACCTCCCAGTCACGCTCGTCGCAGCCACGCGCATAGCGGCAGAGCACCCGGTGCAACTCGCGTTCAAGCTCCAGCGTCTCGATGCTCATCCTCTCTCCCTCCGCTGGCCGCACGACTCTTCGCCCCGCGCCGGCTGCGTGGAACGAAATTTTCGCAGACGACGGACCAGTGCTGTAGATGTTCGCAGAGCTGCTACCACGTGCCGGCCGGCGTCACAAGGATGGGGCACTCGGCAGTCATGGCTGCGCTGGCGTTTGCGTTTGTTGCGCTTCCCCGCTGTACTGCTGCAAATGACACGCGTGTATTTGTTCCGCCGGGCGTGTATGCGAATCGCCGTGGCAGCAGCCATACTGCTGCCGGGCTGCATCAAGAATCCGCGCCTCGGCAAGGATGAAGGCCGGGCGGCGATCGTCTGGGAGAACCCCGGGCTCGGTGCGGCGGCGCCAAGCCCGGCTGAGAAAGAGACCGAACGCGCGTTGCTGGCGGAGAAGCGGCAGGCGGAAAACCAGGGCGGTGACAATCTCGCGCAGGCGGACGCACTGTATCGGCTGGCCATCTTGCGGCGCCAGCAGGGCAACCTGACGGAGGCCGAGGACCTCTACCGACGCGCCTTGGCGATTCGCGAGCGCAAACAAGGTCCGGCGCATCCCGACGTCGCCATGATCCTCAACAACCTTGCCGCCGTCTACGCGGCGCAAGGAAACTACGACGCCGCGCAGCCGTTGCTCGAACGCAGCGTTGAGATCCGGCAGACGGCATATGGCGAGGACCACGTGCTGACGGCGGAGAGCCTCAATAATCTGGCATTATTGTACGCTGCCCAGGGGAAGCCGGCGGCCGCCGAGCCGCTCTACCGCCGCGCCATTGCTGTCCTGGCCAAGAAGGATGCCGCGCCCCTCGCCGCCACGCAGGGCCAACTCGAGCGCGTCCTGGAGAACTACGCGGCCCTGCTCTACGACACCGGACGCGACCGCGAAGCGGAGGCGATCGAGACCCGCGCGCGCCTGCTGCGCGCCACGAGCGGTCAACCGCCAGCCGCCGGGCGGTGAGGGCGGCGACGGTTGATCGCCCCAATGTGCTAGTCCCCTCGCGTTCACTAACCGGCGGGCAGAAGGGTTCCCCTCCTTACCAGGAGGGGCCAGGGGAGGTTGGGCAACGTCGCGGCGGTTCGACCTCCCCCTTCCCCCTCCTTGGCAAGGACGGGGCTTGTTGGACTGCCGCTATGTGTTCACACACCTCATTCGACTGCGACGAGATCGAGAGCCGCTGCCATCAATGCCCGCGTGTACGGATCCTTCGGGTCATCGAAGACCTGCGCGGTCGGTCCGTGTTCGACGACCCGGCCGGCACGCATCACGATGACTTCGCTGCTGAGTGCACGCACGACGCGCAGGTCATGGCTGATGAACAGGTAGGCCAACCGGTGCCGTGCCTGCAGCTCCCGCAGCAGGTCGACGATCTGCGCCTGGACCGACATGTCGAGCGCTGACGTCGGCTCGTCCAGCACCACCAGCCGCGGGCGCAGCACCATGGCGCGGGCGATGGCTATGCGCTGACGCTGGCCGCCGGAAAACTCGTGCGGGTAGCGATCCTGGATGTCGGGGTCGAGCCCGACCTCGCGTAAGACCTCGTCGATCATCGCACGGCGTGCCGCCGCGTCGCGTCCCCGGCGGTGCACCCGCAGTCCTTCCTCGATGATCTGCCCGATCGACATGCGCGGCGACAGCGAGCCGTACGGATCCTGAAAGACGATCTGCATTTCGCGGCGCAGGGGGCGCAGCGCGTTCGAGGACAGATGCGCGATGTCGCGGCCGTCGAATTGGATGTGCCCCTCGCTGCGCAGCAGGTGCAGCAACGCCAGGCCGAGCGTCGTCTTCCCCGAGCCGCTTTCGCCGACAACCCCCACCGTGTGGCCCGCTTGCACCGTGAGGCTGATGCCGTCCACCGCCTTGATGTAGCGGCGTGCGCGACGCCACGATCCCGAGGTGAGGGGGAACCATACGCGGACGTCGCGGGCCGCCAAGACCGTTGGCGCGTCCGCGGGCGGCGCCAGCGGTTGCCCCTTGGGTTCCGCCTCCAGCAGGTGGCGCGTGTAGGTGTGCTGCGGCCGTTCAAAAATTTCCGCGACCGGACCGCTCTCGACGATCCTCCCCTGTGTCATCACGCACACCCGGTCGGCGACTTTGCGGACGATGTGCAAGTCGTGCGTGATGAGCAGCAGGGCCATGCCGAACCGTGCCTGCAGTTGTGTCAGCAACGCGAGAATCTGCGCCTGGATGGTGACGTCGAGGGCGGTCGTCGGTTCGTCCGCAATCAACAAGTCCGGATCGTTGGCCAACGCCATGGCGATCATGACCCGCTGGCGCTCGCCGCCCGACAGCTGGTGGGGGTACGCCCCCAGTCGTTCTTCCGCCTCACGCAAACCGACGAGCCGGAGCAGCTCCAACGTCCGGGTCCGTGCCGCCGTGCGCCCAAGCGCCTTGTGAACGAACAGCACCTCGTTCACCTGCTTCTCGATGGTGTGCAGCGGATTGAGCGAGGTCATGGGCTCCTGGAAGATCATGGCGACACGGTTGCCGCGCATGCGCCGCAACGCCGGCTCCGGCGCGCCGACCATTTCCTCGCCTGCAAAGCGGATGCTGCCGCCAGGATGGCGCGCCGGCGGGTATGGCAAGAGCTGCAGAATCGAGAGAGCCGTCACCGACTTGCCTGACCCGCTCTCCCCGACGAGCCCCACGGTCTCGCCCTTGTTGATGTCGAAGGAGACATGGCGCACCGCCTGGACCTCGCCGCCGGGCGTGTCGAAGGAGACCGAAAGGTCGTTGATGTGCAGCAGCGGTTCGCTCATACGCCCTTGCGCGGATCGAACGCGTCCCGCACCGCTTCCCCAATGAAGATCAATAAGCTCAGCATGATCGCGAGAATCAGGAAGCCCTCAATGCCGATCCAGGGCGCCTGCAGATTGGCCTTTCCCTGCGCCAAAACTTCACCCAGGGAGGGTGAGCCCGGCGGCAGACCGAAGCCGAGAAAGTCGAGCGAGGTCAGCGTCGTGATGGCGCCGTTGAGGATGAAAGGCAAAAAGGTCAAGGTCGCGACCATCGCGTTCGGCAGCAGGTGCCGGAACATGATGACGGGGTCGCGCACGCCTAGCGCCCGCGCGGCACGGACGTAATCGAAGTTGCGGGTGCGCAGGAATTCCGCCCGGACGACGCTGACCAGCGCCGTCCAGCTGAACAACAGCATCAAGCCGAGGAGCCACCAGAAGTTGGGAGCGACCACACTGGAGAGGATGATGAGCAGATACAGCACCGGGAGGCCGCCCCAGATCTCGATGCAGCGCTGGAGAATGAGGTCGGTCCAGCCACCGAAGTAGCCCTGCACGGCACCGGCGATGATGCCGACGAGCGAACTGCCCAAGGTCAGCGCCAGGCCGAACAGGACCGAGATACGAAAACCGTAGAGTAACCGCGCCGTGAGGTCGCGCCCCTGATCGTCCGTGCCGAGCCAGTTCTCGCGTGTTGGTGCCGTCGGTGCGGGCCCCGGCAGTTGGTAATTGATCGTATCGTAGCGGTAACGCAGCGGCGGCCAGATCATCCATCCCTTGGCGTCAATCAGCTTGGCAACGGCGGGGTCGCGATAGTCCGCCTCGGTCGGCAAGAGGCCGCCGAAGGTCGTTTCCGCGTAGGCCGTGAACACCGGCAGGTAGTAACGGCCGTCGTACTTGAGGAGGAGCGGACGATCATTGGCGATCACATCGGCAAACAGGCTAACGAAGAACAGTGCCAGGAAGATCCACAGTGACCAGAAACCCCGCCGGTTGGCGCGGAAGTTGTGCAGCCGGCGCCAGGTGAGCGGGGTGAGATGCCATCGGGAGTGGGGTGCCGCGGTCATGGCTCACACGTCCCGGCTGGCGAAGTCGATGCGCGGATCGACGAGCACATAGGTCAGGTCGCTGATCAGATTCAGCACCAGGCCCACCAGTGTGTACAGGTAGAGTGTGCCGAACATGATCGGGTAATCACGGTTGATCGCCGCATCAAAGCCGAGCAGGCCGAGACCGTTCAGGGAAAAGATGACTTCCACGAGCAACGCGCCGGTGAACAAGATGCCGACGAACGCCGCTGGGAATCCGGCGATGACGATCAGCATGGCGTTGCGAAAGACGTGTCCATACAGCACTCGCCGCTCGGTCAGTCCCTTGGCCCGCGCGGTGACGACGTACTGCTTGTGGATCTCGTCGAGGAACGAGTTCTTTGTCAGCATCGTCAGGCTCGCGAACCCGCCGATCACCAGGGACACGATCGGCAGGGTCATGTGCCAGAAATAGTCGCGGATGGCCGCGCCCCAGCTCAGCGCCGCCCAGTTGTCGGAGACCAGGCCGCGCAGTGGGAACCACTGGACCACACTGCCGCCGGCGAACAGGACGATGAGCAAGATGGCGAACAGGAAGCCGGGGATGGCGTAGCCGACGATCACGACCGCGCTGGTCCACATGTCGAAACCGGAACCGTCGC
>JAGDMS010000372.1 GCA_017860575.1 Deltaproteobacteria bacterium
GCTGGGGTGCCTCGAGAAAATCGAGGGCATGGCGGGTGGGCGGGGTGTCCACCACGATCAAATCGTACTTGCCGCTGGCGTGCAGTTCGCACAACTGCTCGACGGCCATATACTCGTACGAGCCGGCAAAGCTCTGCGACAGGTGTTGATAGAAATGATTGTTGAGGATCCGCTCGCGGGTCTCGGCTGCGGCGACGTGGCGCTCCACCAACTCGTCCCACGCCCCTTTCTGATCCAGCATCATGGCGGTCAACATGCCCGGCTTCACACCCTCGCCCGTGACCACGGTGTTGGAACCGCCGACCGTGCGCATACCCAACGCATTGGCGAGCCGTTTGGCCGGGTCGATGGTCATCACCACGGTGCGGCGGCCGGAAAGTGCGCCGCGCAGCGCGATTGCCGCTGCCGTCGTGGTCTTCCCAACGCCGCCGCTGCCAGCGCAAATAACGATGTGATGCCGGCGCAGCAGTTCCTCAAGCCCGGCCATGCGCTGCTCCCACGCGCGCCGCAGCGCTGGCCTCGCGCGCAATTGCCGTCACGATTGTATGCACCTCGCGCAGCCCGAATTCCTCCGCGAACAGGAACGGCACCTCAATGCGGGGCATATCCACCTCGTTGGCCAGACGCTGCAGGTAGAGTTCGTTGATCCGGCTCCAGCCGAGCTCCTCACGCCCCCGATTCAGTACTTCGGCCACGATCGTCCGCTCGCGGCGATTCTGCAGCTTGCGCAGCTTGCGATCGAGCTGATCGACGACGCTGGCGTCGAATGCTGCCCGATGCAGCCGATTGACAAACAGCATACCGAGCGGGAGCCGCAGCTCGTCGCGGATCTGCTGATACATTTCCACCGTCTCGTTCACGGGCATTTCTTCCGCGGTGGTCACCAGATTGACGGCCGTAAGGTGCGGATCGGCCAATAGGTCGACCAACCGTTGACTTTCGCGCCCGACCAAGCCACCGCCAAATGTCTGCTGAGCCGCGTCCGGCATGCGCAGGTACTGCAGGCTGTGCCCCGTGGCCGGGGCGTCCACGATCACCAGGTCCCACAGCCGGCGCTCTCCGGACTCGTCCATCCGGTCCGCCTCGTACCAGATCTTACCGATGGTCATGAGCTCCTTCAGGCCGGGAGCGGCGGCGACAAAATACTGATAGATCCGGCTGGCAAAGACCGCCTGCAGCACCCGCTTCACCGGAAGGATGATCTCCAGATATTCCGCCAGCGCGGCGCTTCCCTCCACGGACATCACCGAGAGCGACGGCCCAGCGCGACGCGGTATGCCTATCGGCCCCGGCTCCACACCCAGCAGGTATGCCGCCCTCCCGGCGCCGTCCAACTCCATCAGCAAGGTCCGCTTCCCGAGGTGTGACGCCGTCAGTGCCAATGCACAGGCGGTGGTGGTCTTGCCGACACCACCTTTTCCAGCCACGAACAGCAGGCGCCGCTGGAACAGCTTTTCGAGCGTAGTTTTGGCCGCCAATTATGCCGACTCCTGACACGCCGCCGTGTCGATCGAGATTTCTTGCGTTACTTCACGTCCCGTGCCGGTGTCCGGTAGCGTCAGTCAGCCGATCGCCGGAACGCCAGACACGCGTTCGTTCCACCAAACCCGAAGGAATTGGACACCGCCACCCGGATCGCGGCGGCGCGCGCTTGGTTGGGAACGTAATCGAGATCACACTCGGGGTCGGGGACCTCGTAATTGATGGTTGGTGCAATGATGCCGTGATGTACCGTCAGTACAGTGTAAGCCGCCTCAACTGCCCCGGCCGCGCCGAGCAGGTGGCCGGTCATCGATTTGGTCGAACTGATCGCCAGCCGCCTTGCGTGTTCGCCGAATACGTGTTTGATCGCTTGGGTTTCGTTGGCGTCATTGTACGGCGTCGAGGTCCCATGGGCGTTGATATAGTCGACATCGGTCGGCGTGATGTTGCCGTCCTCGAGCGCTAAACGCATGCACGCGGCCGCACCCGCACCATCCGGAGATGGACTGGTGATGTGATACGCGTCCGCATTGGCGCCATAGCCGACGATTTCGGCGTAGATCCGCGCCCCCCGAGCGACCGCACGCCCGTGCTCCTCGAGGATGAGCATGCCTGCCCCCTCCGCCATGACGAACCCGTCGCGTTCACGGTCGAATGGGCGGCTGGCGCGCTCGGGCTCGTCATTGCGGGTCGACAGTGCCCGCATGACGGCAAAGCCACCGACGCTCAACCCCGTGACGGCGGCTTCGGCGCCACCGGCGATCATGGCGTCCTGGAGCCCGATACGGATCAAGCGGTATGCCTCCCCGATGGCGTGCCCACCCGAGGCGCACGCACTCGCCGGCGCATAGTTGACACCCTTGGCGCCAAAACGGATGGCGATCTGGCCAGGCGCCATGTTGGCGATCAACCGCGGGATCATAAACGGCGAGAGCTTGCGCGCCCCGCCCTCGAGGAAACTCTGGTGTGCCTCGATCAACGTGCGGATACCCCCCAGACCCACGCCGACAACAACGCCAACCCTGGGCGCCAGATCGGAGTCGATTGTGAACCGCGCGTCGTCTACCGCCATTTGCGCTGCGGCCACGGCAAAGTGGGTAAACAGGTCCATTTTTTTGACGTCGCGCTTGTCGACGTACCGCAGTGGGTCAAAATCGCGCACCTCGCCGGCGATGCGGACCGGTAATTGCGAGGCGTCGAAGTGTGCGATCGGCGCGATACCCGAGCGCCCGGACTGAACGTTTTGCCAGTTTGTTGCCAGGTCGTTTCCGAGCGGGGTAACCAGACCAAGCCCCGTAACCACTACCCGTCGATTCATGTCACCCATAAATCTCAACCCTTGCGGCAATCGGCAGCTGCCGCCAATGCACCCCCGTCCAGCAGGTTAATTCCTTTAATTCGACGCGCTCGCCACAAGGCTTGTTTCCGGCCACTGACTTGCGTGATTACTCTTTCGTCGTGGGGCTCCTCCACCGCACATGCCGGCGCAAGACTAGCATGATTCCCACAGCGAGCCAGCACCAGCCGGGGGGCCCCCCATTGACCCAATCCGCTTGGCACCCACCGCCACCGTCCGCTGATGCCGGGGCTGGCGTTAATGGTGGAGTGGGCGGCAGCGTTGGCGTCGGTGGGACAACGTCGACCTGGCCGCCCGCACACTCTACCGGCAGGACCTGCCCTTGAGGGTCGCTCGCTCTCGCCGCTGAACAGGCCAAGGGGTAACGCCCTCCCGCCGCATTCGCCGCGATCTTGACGTCACAGTGATACAGCGTACCGTCAGGGATTGCAGAACCGAAACTGACCATCACAAAATTAACCTGGGTACAATCGACCGATGCGGTGCAACCCGGTGGTTGGAGACTCCAGCGGCTGAGCGACGCCAGTGCGGGATTCAGCGTGCACGAGGCGATCGGGGTCGCCGGGTCGAACGCGATCGCATGTTGCACACCGCCCACCTGTGCTCCGTCCGTGGTGAGGCTACCCTGGAATGTCACCGACATCCCCGGCGCCCCGCTCGCCGAACCGATATTGATCGACACCGCGCCTGCGGCCGGCGCGGCGCTGAGCAGGGCTACCGCCAGTGCCGTGATGGTCTCAGCAGCGGTTCCTCCGATACGTCGCATGAACCATCTCCCTGCTTTCACGCCATCCGACACAGGGACACCGGTGGTGACGTAGTGCACGCTCAATCGGATCCGCAGCCGTTGAGGGAAGCGTTCACCGCGGCCACGATCTCGTCAACGGTTATCTTGCCATCGAGGTTGGCATCACCTGGTTGACACGCACCGACCGCCCCGTCGGCGAGGGCAAGAGTCACCATTGTGAGGACTTCATCGACGGTGACGAGATGGTTGCCATCGCAGTCACCGCTGCATACTGGTGCCGGGGAGGTGCTTGTTGGCGTCGCGGTCACGGGCGGCTCGGGCGTCGCTGTCGGCGTCGACCGCACGACCTCGACCTGACCGTCTACGCACTGCACCGGCAGCGCGTGGATGGCCAGGTCGAATGCGCTCGCTCCTGAGCACTTCAACGGAAAGACCCCACCGGGGGCACTCGTCGCGATCTTCACGTTGCACTGATACAGAAAGCCGTCGGGGACCGCCGACCCGAGTCCGCCAAGAATGATGAAATGGGCGTAAGTGCAATTAACAAGCGGGGTGCAACCCCGCGGCAGCAGCGTCGAGCCGCTTAGAAACGCCAGGGCTGGATGTAACACACAGGCGGAAGTCGCGGTTGCGGGTTCAACCGGCGTTGCGGGGTCAAAGGCGATGTAGTGCTCCACACCGCCAACGTCCACCCCCTCCGAGGCCAGGCTCACCAGGAACGTGACCACGTCCCCCGGCGCCCCGCTCGTCGATCCAATATTGATCGATACCGCGGCCGCACTCGTTGCGGAGACGAGCATGGCTAGCATGCCCGCCATGATCGGCCGCGCACCGGCTAGCGCAGCGCATCTCATCAGGCTCTCCCCCGTCAAGCACGCACCGCTCTCCGTGCAGTGGCAACGGAGAATTCTCGTGGAAAGGCG
>JAGDMS010000373.1 GCA_017860575.1 Deltaproteobacteria bacterium
TGCCGCCGTTTCAGGGCTCGGACCCAAGGGAATCGCCCAACGAAGCACGCCGTTCCCAAGGGGGCGGTCACTCGTGAGCGCGGGGGGTCATCCTGGGGCGAAGCCGGGCGTGCCACGTATTCATGGCAGTCCGAGGGGTGCCGTTGCACCGTGCCAAACTGGCAATTTCCGGGTCCAACCCTTCCGATTCGTGCGAAGTGGCGGGAAAAGGCGGCCACGAGGATAAGCAAGGCCATCGTCGATGCGATGGTAAGCTGTTTGCAGTTAATCACCCCGGATCCGCCGGCACCCGCGCCTGAAAGACGGGGTCCGGCAGCGCTATGAACCCGGAACTGGACGCGATCCTGTCGGTCGACGAAGAGTCGCGCGCGCAGTTGGCACAGGCGCAGAAGACGGCACAGGTGCGCCTGGCGGCCGCTCGTGACGACCGGGAGCGGCGGCGCCAGGAGAAGTTGGCGGCCGCCATGCGGGAACTGGAGGAAGAGGAACGGCGCATCATCGAGCAGGCCGACCAGGAGGTGGCCGATCGGCAACGACGCCGCGCCGGATACCTCGAGACCCGCCGGCTCGCCGCCGCAAGGAGGTTTGCCCAGGCGGTTGATGCGTACGTGCGGATCGTACGGGACGGTCCCCCCTCGGGAGCGAAGCGGTGAGTGCCGCACGGCAATTCGCCTTTGGAAACGCGCGCGTGCGTGCGATGAAGGCGCGGCTGCTGGGCCCCGAAGACGCCGCCGCGATCCGCGGGTGCGGCACGTCCGCGGCACGCGCCCGCGTCTTCCAGGAACTCGTCGGCATCGACAGCGACGATCCACCAGAGGTGTTCGGTGCGCTGTTCAGCCGTCTGATCGCCGACTACGGCAAGGTGCTGCGCAGCTACCCGAGCGGCAGCGGCCTGTTTCTGGCGTTACTTCGCTTGCACGAGATCGAGAATCTCAAGCTCGCCTGGCGCGCCGTGGCCCGTGGGTATCCAGCGGATCGCTGGCTGGCCTATTGGCGCGCCCTTGGACCGCTCGAAAGCCTCAAGCGGGACCAGTGGCGGGACCTCGCGTCGCTGCGGCAGATCGTCGGCCTCGTCCGCGGCACGCCGTACGCGGCGATCGTCTCGACCACCTTCCGCAGCCACGAGGCGGACCCCGCTGCCGCGGAATTGGCCTTCGATCATTGGGCCTCCCGGGAGTTGCTGTCCGCGGCCCAAGCCTTGCCGGCCACGGAACGGCGCGCGCGGGAGCTGGCCGTCGCGCTCCTGCGCGAACGGGACCTCGACGCCCTCCACCGCGGTATCACCACCTACGGTCTCGCGCCGGATCTCGCCGTCGGCTGCACCGTGTTGCTGTCCAACGAACTGCGCGCCGAGGCGCTTGCCAAACTCGTGGAAGCGACGGTGGAATCGGAGCCCTTGGGGCCGCACCTGCTCCACCGCCTCGTGCGCGACCCGCACGGTATCACGAACTGGCGGGCGCTGCGTCACACGCTCCGCTGCCAACGCCGCGAGACGTGCCGCCGGGCGTTCCTGGAACACCCGTTTCAACTGGGACCGGCCGTCGCCTTTCTTCTCCTGCGTGAGGAAGAGGTGCGCGGCCTCATCGCCCTCACCGAAGCGCAGGGCCAGACGGCCGTGGATGAGGTCCTCGATCATGTCCTCGCGGCATCGCTGATGGGAACGTGAAGCATGTTTCGCTCCGTACCCATGGTCCACTTGCAGGTGCAGGTGCCGAACAGCGATGCAGCCAAGGTGACGCGCTGCATCGCCAACGCCGGGCTGCTGCATCTGGTGGACATCGCCCATGGGCGCACGCTCGGAGAAGCGGCGGCGCCGGAGACGCGCGAACTGCTTGCCGCGTTTCGCGCCATCGCGCATCGTATCCGGCGACTGGCCGAACGGCTCGATGGCGCCCTCCCGGAGCCTACCGGCGGCCTGGACCAACCCGCGGAGGTCGATCTCGCCCGCGAGCGCATACGGCTGGAACAGCAACTGGCCCCCCTGGAGCAGAAGATCAACGGCATCTGGCAACGTTTCACGCAGGCGCAGGAACAGGTCGCCCGTACCCGCAAGGCGAGCGAACGCGCCGAGATTCTGCAGCGGGCCGGTGTCGACCTGACACGGGCAGCGGCACTGCGGTTCACCGCGCTCGCATTCGGCCTCGCGACCCCGGACGATCTGGCGGCGCTGGCCGCGGCGTTGTCCCCGGCACCCTTTGCGGTCGTCCCGTTGGAGAGCGATGGCACCACTTCGCTCGCCGCCGTGGCCGTGCCGGCATCGATCCGCGACCGGTTGGACAGCGCGCTGCGGATCATCGCCTTCGAGCCGATTCCCTTGCCCAGCAGCGATGCCGCTTGGCAGCCGGACGTACTCGCGCGCGAGCTGAACACAGCGGAGCGCGAGCAGCAACACGCGACCGACGCGATCAACGCCTTGCGGGCCGAGTCGCTGGCGCTGCTGGCCAACCTGTCGCGGCGGGCGGAGGTCGGTGTCTTCTTGCTGCAGGCACAGACGTGCTTCGCCGCCGCGGGCCGTTTCGTGGTCATTTCCGGCTGGATCCCGGAAGAGAACGTGACCGCCATGCGCCAGGCGATCCTGGAAACGACGCAGCAGCGCGCCGTGATCGACGTGCAGCAGCCGGAGAATCTGCCGGAGGTGTCGTCGGGCGCACTCAGCGTGCCGATCCTGCACCGCAATCCGCTGCTGCTGCGGCCCTTCCAGAAGCTCGTTCAACTGTACGGCACGCCGTCATATCAGGAGGTCGAACCGACCGCCTTTTTCGCCTGCAGTTTTCTGCTCATGTTCGGCCTGATGTTCGGCGACATCGGCCACGGCCTGGCGTTATTCTCGGCCGGCTTCTGTCTCTTCCGCTATGTTCCCCGCTTCCTCGATTACGGCATCCTGCTCATGGAAGTCGGAACCCTCTCGACCGTCTTCGGGGTGTTGTACGGCAGCTTTTTCGGCATCTCCGGTCTGCTGCCAATTCTGTGGATGGAACCGATCCGTGATATCCACCGCTTCATGACCGTGGCCGTGGGCATGGGGGTCCTGCTGATCAGCCTCGGGTTGGTTTTGAACATCATCAACACGTGGCGCATGGGCCGCCGCGCTGACGCCGTGCTGGGTCCGCGGGGCCTGCTGGGAGCCTTCCTGTACTGGGTCGCGCTGGCACTGATCACACGGGCCTTCGTGCCGCAGCGCCTGCTGCTGCCCACGTGGCTGCTCGTGGTGTGCCTGCTCGTCATTGTCCTGGTGTTGATGGTCGGTCCCGCGGCAGTGCGCCGGCTCGAAAGGCGGCGGCCGGGGGGGGCGCGTGCCACGCGGGGATCGCGCTCGCTCGCAGCGCTCGAATCCTCCGTCGAGATCGTCGACACGATTTTCGCCTATTTTGCCAACACCATTTCATTCGTGCGTGTGGCAGCCTTTGCCGCCGTGCACGCGGGTGTGTTCGTCGCGCTCTTCGCCCTTGCCGACACCATCGCGCGGTTACACTTCGGCGGTGTGTTATCGATCGTCTCGCTCGTTGCCGGCAACGTTGTGATCATCTTTCTGGAGGGACTGACGGTATCGGTACAGGTGCTCCGTCTGGAGTACTACGAGTTCTTTGGCAAGTTCTTCCGCGGCGGCGGTGAACCGTACCGGCCATTGATGCTGCGCCCGCGGGCGCAAGAGGGAGAGTCCTCATGAACACCAGCCGCAATCTCTGGCGCCGACTCTTCATGATCGGAGCGATCCTGATCCCGGTCGCGCTGCCGCTCATCCTGGTCCCGGTGCTGGCCCAGGTGCAACCCGAGGCGGCACGGGCCGGCGGGCCGTTGCCGCCGGAGGTGGTCAAGTGGGGCTTCATCGCCGCGGCCCTGGTCACCGGCATGTCGGCGATCGGCGCCGCATACGCGGTCGCCGTGATTGGCGGCGCCGCCATGGGAGCCGTCGCCGAGAAACCGGAAACCGCCGGCCGCGCACTGGTGTTTCTCGGCTTGGCCGAGGGCATCGCGATCTACGGCCTGATCATCGCGATCATGATCCTGGGGCGCCTGACGTGAAAATCGTATTGCTCGGCGATGCGGACGATGTCCGCGGCTTCGCCCTCGCGGGCGTGGAAGGCCATGTGTGCCATGACCAAGGCGCTGCGGAATCCGCGCTGGCCCAGATCGCAAGGCACGCCGCGGAGGTTGGGTTGGTGCTCGTCTCGCCCGCGGTCGCCGGCCTGGCGTCCCATGCCCTCGAACGCTTGTACCGGCAGGAGGAAGGTCCAGCCGTGCTTATGCTTCCCGAGGCCGAGCACCCTCAACGCCGCACCGCACGGAGCACCCCATGAGAACGCTGGGAAGCATCGCGGCCGTCGCGGCCGCTGTCCGGGACGATGTCCAAGCCGAGAGCGAAAGATTGGAACGTGATGTCGCCCAGCAACTGGCGCGACTGGCACAGGAGGAAGCGGCCGACGTGGTCACGGTTCCCGAGCGCGAGCCCCGGCTGGCCGCCGCTCGGCGCGAAGCGCGCGGGCGTTTGGCCCGGGAAGA
>JAGDMS010000374.1 GCA_017860575.1 Deltaproteobacteria bacterium
GACCCGATCCGGGAAGAGCTGGTGATGTCATTGAAGACTACCATCGGCCCGGGGAAGAACCTGTTCGATGAGACGCCCGCCCACTGCCATCAGCTCGAACTGGACAATCCCGTGATCGGCGACGCCGATCTGCAGCAGATCAAGGAAATCGCCGACGACGGGATCAAGTGCATCACCTTGCCGATTCTGTTCCCGGTGGCGGAAGGTGGTGGGGGGCTACGCCGCGCGCTTGACCGCCTCTGCCGGCAGGCGACGACCGCGGTCGAAACGGGCTACGGTATCCTGGTGCTCTCCGATCGTGGCCACGACGAGAAGCACGCGCCCATTCCCAGTTTGCTGGCGACTGGCGCGGTGCACCATCACCTCATCCGTGAAGGCATCCGCACCCGCTGCGGGATTGTGATCGAATCCGGCGAACCGCGCGAGGTCCACGACTTCGCACTCCTGATCGGCTACGGAGCGGGGGCGGTGAACCCCTACCTCGCCTGTGAGACCGTCGTCGACATGGTCCACCAGGGGATCCTGAAAGACATCGACCCCGAGACCGCGGTAGAGCACTACCTCAAGGCTGCCAACAAGGGGCTCCTCAAGGTCATGACCAAGATGGGCATCTCGACGGTGCACAGTTACCGTGGCGCCCAGATTTTCGAGGCCATCGGTCTCAACCGCGATGTCATTGACCAGTACTTCACCTGGACCGCGTCACGCATCGGTGGCGTGGGACTCGACGTCATCGCCCAGGAGTCGGCGGTGCGGCACCACCAGGCCTACGAGGTGTCGCCAGCGTTGGACAGCGAGCTCGATGCCGGCGGCCAGTACCAGTGGCGCCGCCGGGGCGAGCATCACATTTACAACCCCGAAAGCGTCGCCAAGCTGCAGCACGCCGTGCGCTCGGGGAGCTACAAGACTTTCAAGGAGTACTCGGCGCTGGTGAACAATGAGAGCGTGCAGCTCTGCACCGTTCGCGGCCTGCTCACGGTCCGGAAGGGCACGCCGGTGCCGATCGAGGAGGTCGAGCCGGTCACGGAGATCGTGAAGCGCTTCAAGACCGGTGCCATGTCGTTGGGCTCCATCAGCCGGGAGGCGCATGAGACCCTGGCGATCGCGATGAACCGCATCGGCGGCAAGTCGAACACCGGTGAGGGCGGTGAAGATCCCATGCGCTACGTGCCCGACGCCAACGGCGACTTGCGCCGCAGTGCGATCAAGCAGGTTGCCTCCGGCCGCTTCGGGGTCACCAGCCACTACCTGGTCAATGCCGACGAGCTGCAGATCAAGATGGCGCAGGGCGCCAAGCCCGGCGAGGGCGGTCAGCTCCCCGGCCACAAGGTCGATAGTTACATCGCCTCGATTCGCTGCTCCACGCCCGGTGTGGGCCTCATTTCTCCGCCGCCACACCACGACATCTATTCGATCGAAGACCTGGCACAGCTGATTCACGATCTGAAAAACGCCAACGATCAGGCCCGCATCAGCGTCAAGCTGGTGGCCGAAGTCGGCGTCGGTACGGTGGCCGCGGGCGTGTCCAAGGCCAAGGCCGATGTGGTGCTGATCAGTGGCGACTCCGGCGGCACCGGTGCCTCACCGCTCACCTCGATCAAACACGCCGGCATTCCGTGGGAACTCGGATTGGCAGAAACGCAACAGGTGTTGGTGATGAACGACCTGCGCGGCCGTATCCGTGTCGAGACCGACGGCCAGATCAAGACCGGACGCGACGTTGCCATCGCCATCCTGCTCGGGGCCGAGGAAATCGGCTTTGCCACGGCGGCGTTGATCGCCTCCGGGTGCGTGATGATGCGCGTGTGTCACCTCAACACCTGCCCGGTCGGTATTGCCACGCAAGATCCCGTCCTGCGGCAGCGCTTCCAGGGCAAGCCCGAACACGTGGTCAACTTCATGATGTTCGTGGCCCAGGAACTCCGTGAGATCATGGCGGAGCTGGGGTTCCGCACGGTCGACGAGATGGTGGGGCGGGTCGACGTGCTCGAGACGCGCGACGCCGTTGAACACTGGAAGGCCAAGGGGGTCGACCTGACGCAGGTGCTCCACAAACCCGATGTGCCGGCGACCGTCGCGATCCGATGCCTGCAGAAACAGGATCACGGCCTGGAGCAAGCGCTCGACAGGAAGCTGATCGAGCTGGCACAGCCCGCGCTCATGCACCGCGAGCCGGTCAAGATCGATCTCCCGATTCGCAACGTCAATCGGACTGTCTGTACCCTCCTCTCCGCGGAGATCTCGCGACGGTACGGCCTCGATGGCCTGCCGCCCGACACCATTAAAATCAAGTTTACCGGGTCGGCCGGCCAGAGCTTCGGCGCCTTTCTGGCCAACGGGGTGTCGGTGACGCTCGAGGGCGACGCCAATGACTACTTCGGGAAGGGGCTTTCCGGCGGGATGATTGTCGCCTACCCGCCGCGCAGCGCCCTGTTCGCGGCCGAGGAGAACATCATCGTGGGCAACGTCTCCCTGTACGGTGCCACCGGCGGGGAAGTCTTCCTGCGCGGCATGGCGGGCGAGCGCTTCTGCGTGCGCAACAGCGGCGTTACCGCGGTGGTCGAAGGTGTGGGCGATCACTGCTGCGAATACATGACCCGGGGCCTGGTCCTCGTTCTCGGGCCGACGGGCCGCAACTTTGCCGCCGGCATGAGCGGTGGCGTTGCCTATGTCTTCGACAGCGACAGCAGCTTCAAGGATCGCTGCAATCTGGGAATGGTCGAGGTCGATCCGGTCACCGAGCAGGACGCCGAGACCATTCATCAGCTGATTCGCCGGCATTACGAGTACACCCAAAGCGCCGTGGCCTGGCGAATGCTGTCAGGGTGGAAACAGTTTGCACGGCAGTTTGTCAGGGTGATGCCGGTCGAGTACCGGCGCGTGCTTGCCAGCCAGCATCTCGATTCGGATGCGGCCAAGCTGGCCAGCATTTGATGCGGGCAGCGAACAGTCGACAGGTGAGAGTCAAGGCCCATGGGAAAAATCAGTGGATTTCTGGAATTCGAACGCGAAATACCGAAACGGCGCCCCGTGCAGGAACGCGTGCGCGACTGGCGTGAGCTGGAAGGCAAACTGCCGGAGGACAAGTTGCAGCGGCAAGCCGCGCGCTGCATGGACTGCGGCATTCCCTTCTGTCACAAGGGCTGTCCGCTGGGTAACATCATTCCGGACTGGAACGATCTCGTCTACCGCGGGCGCTGGAAGGATGCCATCGAACGGCTACACTCGACCAACAATTTCCCCGACGTCACTGGACGTGTCTGTCCCGCCCCCTGCGAAGAGGCGTGCGTGCTCAACATCAATAACGATCCGGTCACGATCAAGCTGATTGAAAAGCAGATCATCGAGCACGCCTTCAAGCAGGGCTGGGTCGAGCCGATCGTGCCGCCGCAACGGACGGGCAAGCGGGTCGCCGTCGTCGGTTCGGGGCCCGCGGGACTGGCGTGCGCCCAGCAACTCGCACGGGCAGGGCACGCGGTGACGGTGTTCGAACGCGCCGACCGCATTGGGGGCTTGTTGCGCTACGGGATCCCCGACTTCAAGCTGGAGAAACAGATCATTGATCGCCGATTGGAACAGATGGCGGCGGAAGGCGTGACCTTCCGCCCCAACACCAATGTGGGCGTGGATTATCCCGTCGATCGGCTGCGGGCCGAACACGATGCGGTCGTGCTTGCGGGCGGGGCCACCGCACCACGCGACCTGCCCATCCCCGGGCGCGAGCTGAAGGGCATCCACTTCGCCATGGATTTTCTGCCGCAGCAGAATAAAGTCGTGGCGGGGGAGAAGGTGCGGAATCAGCTGTCCGCCAAGGGTAAGCACGTGGTCGTTCTCGGCGGCGGTGACACCGGTTCCGATTGTGTCGGCACGTCGAACCGCCAGGGCGCAGTCGCGGTGGCGCAACTGGAACTGTTGCCGCAACCGCCGGGCCGGCGTACCGAGGAAGTGACGCCGTGGCCCTATTGGCCGATGCTGTTGCGGACCTCGTCCTCCCACGAGGAAGGGGTGATGCGCGACTGGAGCGTGAATACCACGCACTTCTCAGGCGACGATCACGGCCACGTGCGGAAACTGCACGCGGTGCGCATCGAGTGGGTCAAGGGCAACAACGGCCGCCCGGTGATGCGGGAAATTCCCGGCAGCAATTTCGAGCTGGATGCCGAGTTGGTGCTGCTCTGCCTCGGCTTCCTCGGCCCGGAGCGCGAGGGCCTGCTCACCGATCTGGGGGTGCAGCTCACCGATCGTGGGAACGTGGCCGTCGACACGAACTGGATGACCACCGTGCCGGGGGTCTTTTCGTGCGGCGACATGCAACGCGGTCAATCGCTGGTCGTCTGGGCCATCTGGGAGGGACGCGAGTGCGCCCGCGGTGTCGACCAGTTCCTGATGGGCCACACCGATCTGGCGGCGAGTCCGGGACCGTTCTGATGGGGGGAGGGAGTTTGCGCAACGGAGAGACCGGTCTAATCAGGGAGATGCCGCAGGCTGAAATCCTGCG
>JAGDMS010000375.1 GCA_017860575.1 Deltaproteobacteria bacterium
ACCTGCCGGGTATTGCTCTCGCAAACGGTGGGCTACCCCGCCGAAGACCCGCGCGCCGGCGGCCAACGGCCGCGCCTGCCGTTCGAGACCCTCTTCCAGTTGAACGGCTACGACAAGCCGTTCCCGCGCAACCCGCAGGTCGTGGAGGAATTGCAACGCGACGGCATGTTACAGGACCCGGCGCCGTTGCCGTGGCGGGAGGCGGAGCTAGAATACCTGCGCCGTGCGCTCAACCTCAAAGGCGAAGGCCTGGTGCCCAGTGATCAGCGATAGGAAAACAGGTTGTCCGCTGTTAAGTTGTGGGTTGTTAGGTGATCAACCACCCCGACCACTAACAACCTGACAACGAACAACTAACAACCTAGAAAAAAGGAGCAGCCATGCGTTTCAACGCCATCATCGCCGGGGTCGGCATGACCCGTTTTATGAAGTATCCGGACAAGGGGCTAAAGCAGCTCGGTACGGAAGCGACGCAAGAAGCCGTTAAGGACGCCGGCCTGACGCTGGCGGATCTGGACGCGGCGTACGTCGGCAACTGCGCCGCTGGACTGGTGACCGGGCAGGAATCGATCCGCGGCCAGGTCATCCTGGACACCATCGGCGTCGGCAAGATTCCCATCTTCAACATGGAGAACGCGTGTGCCAGCGGGTCGTCAGCGCTGTTTCAGGCTTGCGCCATGGTGACCGCCGGCATCTACGACGTCGTGCTGGCATTGGGAGTCGAGAAACTCACCCACCCGGACAAGCTCCGGAGCTTTGCGGCCTTCGCCGGCGCCGTGGACGTCGACGAACTGAATGAGATGATCGCGTCGCTGAGCAAGGGCGGCGGGGCCGGCGGTGCAGGGCAAGACCGCTCCATGTTCATGGACATCTACGCCGAGGCGGCCCGGGCACACATGGCCAAGTACGGCACCACCAAGGAGCAGTTCGCCAAGGTGTCCGCCAAGAACTCGTTCCATGGCAGCCTGAACCCCCGCGCCCAATTCCATGAAGAGATGACCGTCGAGCAGGTGCTCAACGACCGGCTCATCGTCGAGCCCCTCACCCGCTCGATGTGCGCCCCCATCGGGGACGGCGCCGCCGCCGCGGTGGTCGTCAGCGAGCGCAAGGCCAAGCAACTCGGCATCAGCAAGCCGGTCCGCGTGGTGACCATGGTGATGCATTCCGGGTACCACCACCGCGATGACGAACCCGATACCGTCGAGTTATGCGCTCGCGAGGCGTACGAGGAGGCGGGCGTCGGCCCGAAAGACCTCAGCGTGGTCGAAGTGCACGACGCCTCCGCACCCGCCGAAATCATCGAATACGAGGCCCTCGGCATCTGCGCGAAAGGTGAAGGCGGCCGCCTCGTCGATTCGGGCGCGACCAAGCTCGGCGGGCGTATCCCGGTCAACACCTCGGGCGGCTTACTGCGCAAGGGACACCCGGTCGGGGCTACCGGCGTCGCCCAGATCGTCGAACTGACCGACCAACTCCAGGGCCGCTGCGGTAAACGCCAGGTCGAAGGCGCCAAGCTCGCCCTGGCACAGAACGGTGGCGGCAAAAAGGGCAACGACGCCGCGGCGATGCTGGTGACGATTCTGCAACGATAAGTCCAAGGTCCAAAGTCCAAAGTCGATCACCTTACACACCTCCGGTCTCGAACTTCGGACACTCGCCCTTCTTTGACCTTTGACCCTGGACCTCGGACCTTGGACGACGTTTCTTATGCGCGAACCCAACGAATTGATTCTGGCCGATCTGATTCACGTCCGGGCGGAGCAGAAGCCGGACCTTGGCGTCGTCACCTTCGAGCATTTCAGCCTCGACGGCGGCGCGACCCCGGATGAAGTCCGCACCTACGCTGATCTTCACACCAACGCCAACCGTCTTGCGGCAGGCCTAATCGCCAAGGGGTTCACCGCCGGGGACCGCTACGCGGTCATGATGCGCAACCACCCGGAGTTCGTCGAGGCCATGATCGCGGCCTCGATCACCGGCGGCTTATTCGTCCCGGTCGATCCCCGCACGCGGGCCGACAAACTGGCGTACATGCTCCAGAACTCGGGGTGTTGCGGCGTCATCTGTGCCGACTACTGCCTGCCGGAGCTGGAGCAGGTCCGATCCCAGCTCCCGGCATTGAAATGGGTGCTCGGATTGGAAAGTGGCGAGACCAGCACACGGCTCTCGGCGTTCCGCGGAGTCGATGACCTGCGGGACATCTTATCGCGAACGGCGGCCACCGTGGATGTGCGCTCCGAGAGCCCCGAGGCGCCGCTGACGATCATGTACACTTCGGGAACCACCGGCGACCCCAAAGGCATCGTCGGGAACAACGCTCGATTCTGTATGTCTGGCATGGTCGGTATGCTCTTCGGCTACCAACCGGATGAGCGACCCTACACCGGCTTGTCTTTCACTCATGGCAACGCACAGTCGATGACGCTCATCCCGTCACTCACCATGTCGCTACGGGGCGTCATCAGTCGGCGATTCACCAAGTCCAAGCTCTGGGACGTCTGTCGCCGCTACAGCTGCACGACGTTCTCGCTGGTCGGCGGTATGGCGACCGCATTGTACAGCGAACCGCCCCGGCCCGATGACGCCGACAACCCCGTTCGCTTCGTGGTCAGCGGCGGCATGCCGCCGGCCATCTGGGAGGCCTTCGAGCGCCGCTACAACGTCAAGATCCTCGAGGTCTACGGCGCAATGGACGGGGGCGGCATGGCCTTCAAGCCGCTCGGTCAGGGACCGGTTGGTTCTTTCGGAAAGCCGATGCCCGGGATCGAAATGAAGATCCTCGACGAAGAGGGCAACGAGTGTCCACCCGGCGTGACCGGGGAGATATGCGTACGTCCGGCTGGCGGCGGCGAGGCGGCAGTGGAGTACTACGGCAACCCCGAAGCATCACGCAAGAAAATCCGCGGTGGCTGGAACCGCAGTGGCGACATGGGGCACCAGGACGCGGACGGCTGGTTGTTCTTCGACTACCGCGCCGGAGGCGGCATTCGCCACAATGGGGACTTCATCAATCCGAGCTTCGTCGAGAAAGCCGTGGCCGAGGATCCGTCGGTAGCGGACGTGTTCGTCTACGGCGTCACCGCGGCCAACGGGGCTCCGGGCGAAAAGGACGTTGTCGCTGTCATCGTTCCGGTCGACGCGCAACGGTTCGATGCCGCGGCGGTCTTCACCAGTTGCCGCGCCAAGCTCGAGGCCAACTTCGTCCCGACGTATCTCCAGATCGTCGACGAGATCCCCAAGACCGCGTCCGAGAAACCGGTGGAGCGCACCCTGGTCGAGCAGTTCGATCCGCGCGCGGCAAATGTCTACACCGAAAGCCGTGGCTGAGGCGTCAAGCGTCCCCAGCACCTTTCCCACTCATTGCATTATATCGCCCAAGCCGTGACTGTTTGTGACCTACGTATAATGTCATGTTGACTTCGCATGAGTTTCGTCATATCTTCGCCTCGTCCGCGGGGAGGTCACCATGCCGGAATCACCCGCCACCACAGGTTCTCGCATTCGTCCTTTACGACTCGTGCCTGCGCAGATCACCCCGAAAGATGTCGACTGCACGCGCAACGAGATCGTGGTCCGTCAGGGAAAGGGGGACAAGGATCGTTGTGACCATGCCGCCCGGCAGCGTCAAAAAGTCGCTGGCCGCCCATTTCGAGCGGGTGAAGCGCGTACACGTGCGTGATCTGGCGGCCGGCTTCGGGCGCGTGCAGTTGCCGGACGCGCTGGCCCGGAAATACGTGAATGCGAACCGCGACTGGGGCTGGCAGTGGATCTTTCCCGCCTCGAAGATCTGCCGCGATCCGCGCTTTGGCGAACCGCAGCGTTACCACATCCACGAGTCGGTGCTGCAGAGAGCCACCCATGCCAGCGCACGGAAGGCCGGCGTGGGTTGTCGGTTTCATTGATACGCCGAGATCAAAGTTAGGCGGCCAGAGCGCACAGAAAGGAGACCACGATGAGAAATGAACAGGCGGCACCTGAGACGAAAGGTGTCACGGTGAAGCTGCTGGCAGCGCTTGACCTCGGCCCTGAAATCGAGGGCATGGCAGGGCGCCAACTTCGAATGCGTATGGTGACTATCGAACCTGGAGGCGTCTTCGGCCCGATTCACGACCATGAAGACAGGCCGGGCATGGTCTATATACTGCAAGGAACGATCACTGATCATCGAAATGGAGTGGCTAAGGACTATAAGCCGGGAGTGGGCTGGCCCGAGGATAGGAACACCACACACTGGCTTGAGAATCGAGGAACGGCGCCGGCGGTGGAGATCTCGGTCGATATAGTCAGGGTCAGCTGAGCCCGACATCTAACCCGGTCGCCGCCTAACTCTTAGTGGTTTGGAGCGACCGAGCGAACCGCGACGCCAGCAAGCGCGCCGGGGTGCTGGCGCGAGCGTCGATCCAAACCACTAAGAGTTGGAGGCTCCGCCCTCGACGTTCCAATATCTGCCGCTCGTCGCGTATGCGCGGCGCGCGAAC
>JAGDMS010000376.1 GCA_017860575.1 Deltaproteobacteria bacterium
GGCGGACGTTTCCATCCCAGCAGGGTCAAGAGTCGTGGAGGCGAAAGGAAAGTTCGTCATTCCCGGACTGTGGGATATGCATGTCCACATGGCCGACGTCACATACTTATCGCAATTTGTCGCCAACGGCGTTACGGGCATTCGCGACATGGGGGGCGGGACCGCGGTTGCGACAAATGGATGCGAGTCGATCCAGTCCGAGCAGATCAACGCCTGGCGTTCTCGTATTGAATCAAACGAACTGATTGGGCCGAGCATCGTGTTCAGCGGCCCGGCTGTGAGCGGCACCGGTTGGCCAACCAGTCTCACAGTGCGAACGGCTGATGAAGCGAAGGCGGCAATCGGGACGCTCCAGGCACGTGGAGTGGATTTCGTGAAGGTCTATGAAGGAATTCCGCTTGTCGCTTACCAGGCGTTAGCCGATGCCGCCCATGCGGGTGGGCTGCCCCTCGCTGGGCATGTGCCTGCGGAGACAGTGGGACTACTCGACGCAATCTCGGCCGGGCAGCGAAGTATCGAGCATGTCCGAGACGCGCTCCTGATGTGCTTCACGGACGATCCAGCGGAACATGCCAAATTCATGGTCGATGACCATTGGGCGAAAGATGACGTGACATGGGGTACTGCACGCCATCGGGAGTGCCAAAGAGTCATCGAGGCACTGCAAGAACGCCGGGTGTGGCTCACCCCGACGCTAGTTGTGGAGCGGGCGAAAGTCGCTGTGGAAGAGGTTGGATTTGTCACGGATTCAAGACGAACTAGCCTTCCTTCATCCGTGCAGAAAGCCTTCGCGGCCTTCGTTCTGGAAAAGAGGGGCCAGTCACCGACTGATCGAGCAAGCGAGCATTTATGGTGGCGGACACAGAAACGGCTCGTGCACCGGATGAATCAAAGCGGCGTGGCCTTGCTTGCAGGAACCGATTCCGCGTGTGAAGGGGGGCTGCCAGGCGACAGCCTCCACACAGAACTCGCCTTGCTTGTCGATGCCGGCCTCTCACCGCTGGAGGCGCTCCGATCGGCTACGCTCGAGCCGGCGCGCTATTTCGAGTCCACCGACTCAATGGGCGTCATCGCCGCAGGAGCTGTAGCGGATCTCGTGTTGCTCGACCGCAACCCACTCGAGGACATCGCCAACACCCGCCGCATTCATGCGGTTATTCTCAGGGGACGGGTCCTGAAACGAGCCGATCTGGATGCTCTAACGCCAAGATTGAAAAAATTGGTGAGCGAATGATGCGCGCGTGGACTAACAATTCATCCAAGCCGAGACCGCTTCGCGGTTCGGCTTAATTCAGGCGTCAGGCACCGCATGAAAGATCAACGCGCATTCTGGACCTGGTTCGAGCGGAACGCGGAGAGATTCCGCGACGTTGAGGTGCCCGACAAGGAGCAACTGCTCGATGAGTTGCTGGAAGCACTTCATGGTTACTGTCCGCACCTCTGGTTCGAGACCGGCAGAGCGGATGATGGGTGCAACGAGTTGATCATCTCGGCTGAAGGAGACACGAGCTATTTCTCCGCAGTCCGCACCCTGATTGCCGCCGCCCCACAGATTGCTGGCTGGCGATTCGTTGCGTTTAAGCCAGGCAGCGGCTTTGACTTCGATACATGCTATGAAGACGTTACTTTCAGTCCAAAAGCGACATGGTTCTTGCCGCTGCGATCCTCCAGCGATCCGTCCGCACTTGGTATTCGTGTCGGTTACGCCCACTACGACCAAGCTCGAGAGCAGACTTTCCTGACTGGGACATTCATCATGCTGGAGTGTGCGCTGGGTGAGCTTGCGCTGGCTGAGCACGTGCAGCACATTGAGGTTGTGGGATTGCCATCCAGTCCAGAGTCCAGCGGGTACTCGCCCCTGCCAGAACTCGCTGACCTGTTGCGCGGGGCGGTGCCTAACAAGTGAAGCAAGTCGCTAACGACACCCGAATTCAAACCACTTGACAGTACATATATGTACTAGGCATAATTAGTCATGTGGCGAATCGAAGAGCATCGGGATGTCGACAGAGAGCTATCCGGCCGCGTGCCGATCGACATCCTCAAGCGCTACGAGAAATGGAAGGACATCGCCAGTCTGTCGGGCCCTCAGGGGCTTCGCGTCATCAAAGGCTTCCGCGACGAGGCCCTGGGTGGCAAGTGGAAAGGATTTCGCTGGTCCCGGCTCAATGAGCAGTGGCGCGTAATTTACAAAGTCGTCGCAGACGCTTTGCTTGTCCGGGTGGTCCGCGTCACACCTCACGACTACGGAAGATCCTGAAATGCGCAACTTCAGTCCTGCCAAGAAGCGAGTAAACGTCTCCCCGGGCGAGTCCGTGCGAATTCTTCGCGAACTTCAGGGCCTGAGCCAGACTCGGCTTTCGGAGATGTGCGGCATTCCGCAGACTACTATTTCCAGCATCGAGAACGGCCGCGTTAACCTGGGGGTCGAGCGCGCCAAGGTGCTTGCTACCGCGCTGCGTTGTCATCCTGCGGTTTTGGTCTTCCCCGGTTGGCAGGTTCCATTAGAGTCAGCGGCCTGACGCCGGCAAGACGCAATCGGATTTTCCAATGTATAGCGCAGCCTTCATTTACCAGCCCGGCCAGTACGACGACGAGTTTCATCGACTCAACGCCATCATCGACTCCGTGGCAAGATCCCTTCCTGGATTCCTGGGGGTTGAGTCCTGGCAATCCGCGGACGGGGACCGGAGAAACGCTACTTACTACTGGAGCGATCTGGATACTCTTAAACTGTTTTCAGCCCATCCGGTGCATCAAGAGGCGAAGCGCCAATATGCCCGGTGGTACAAGGGGTACCACATCGTGGTCTCGGAGGTTGTTCGCTCATACGGCGATGGTTCGCTCGCGCACATCACCCCAAATGACCGTCAGCACGCGTAGCCTGGCCATTCATTCAAGCGGACCATCACGGAGCAAGGCTGCATATGCAAAATCTACCCAAGTGTCCTGCATGCAACTCGGAGTACACGTACGAGGACAACGGAATGTTCGTCTGTCCCGAGTGCGCGCACGAGTGGCCTGTCCACGCGATTGCGGCGGACGCCGATCAGAAACGCATTTTCCGCGATGCAAACGGCAATGAACTCCACGACGGCGACTCCGTAACAGTGATCAAGGATTTGAAAGTAAAGGGCACTTCCTCGGTCGTGAAGGTCGGCACCAAGGTGAAGGGAATCCGTCTGGTCGATGGAGACCATGATATCGACTGCAAGATCGAAGGCATCGGCCAGATGCAGTTGAAATCCGAGTTTGTGAGGAAGGCCTGATTCAGTACGTACTAGTTCGCCGGGCCTTTGAAGTCCGGTTGACTGGACGATGCGAATTCTCCTATGGATAATCAGCCGACAGAATCCACGGTGCTTGGATATGGCCAATTCAAAAAGCCAGGAGACAAGATGAACGCACACCGAAAGCTGACGTTGGCGGCGATTGTCGCCGTGCTGGCCGCCACCACCGCGTGCACGCCGGCGGGACATGAAGCGGGGCAAGCAGCCGGCGCCAGCGACCAGGCCGACGCCACCAACACGGCCGACGCAATCTACACGGGCGGCAACATCGTCACCATCAACGACGCCCAGCCCGAGGTCGAGGCGCTGGCCGTCAAGGACGGGAAGATCCTCGCCGTCGGTGCACGCGCCGACATCGAGCGGGCCCACAAGGGCGCCACCACGCAGGTCGTGGACCTCGGCGGCAAGACGCTGCTGCCGAGCTTCATCGACTCCCACAGCCACTACATCAACTCGCTCTCGGTCGCCAACCAGGCCAAGCTGTACGCTCCGCCGGCCGGCCCCGGCAAGGACGTGGACAGCATCATCGCCGAACTGAAGAAATTCGCCGCCGAGCGCCAGATTCCCAAGGGCGAGATGATCATGGGCTACGGCTACGACGACACCGTGATGCCCGACGGCCGTTTGCTCAACCGTGACGACCTCGATGCCGCCTTTCCGGACAATCCGGTGCGCGTCGATCACGTGTCGATGCACGGCGCGGTGATGAACACCGTGGCGCTCAAGCAGTTCGGCATCGACGCCAGGACCAAGACCCCGCCGGGCGGGGTGATCGTGCGCAAGCCCGGCACCAGCGAGCCCTACGGCCTGATCATGGAAACCGCGTTCCTGCCGGTGTTCGAGAAGACCCCACCGCAGTCCCCGGAGCAGGAAGTCGCCGGCACCAAGGCTGGGCAGATGATGTACGCCGAAGCGGGCATCACCACGGCCCACGAGGGCGCGACCCATCTGGGGCAACTGCAGACGATCAAGCGCGCCACCGACGCCGGCGCCAACATCATCGACGTGGTCGCTTACCCCTTCATCACCGATCTGGACAAGGTGCTGGCCGAATTCCCGGCCAACACCTGGGGCAAGTACGACCGGCACTTCAAGATCGGGGGGGTCAAGATCACCGCCGACGGCTCGCCTCAGGGCCGTACGGCCTTCTTCAGTACGCCCTACCTGACCGGCGGCCCC
>JAGDMS010000161.1 GCA_017860575.1 Deltaproteobacteria bacterium
CAGTGTCTGTCGCCGTCCTCAGTGAACGCTGCTCGCAACATGTGCCCCGGCAGCGCGACCTGCGTGGCTACTTGGCTGCCGGACGCACAGACTCTTTTCGCCCCGTCCGCGTTGAAGCGCGACGGGCAGGCGGCCGCGGACGCACCGTGAGGACGGGGCAGGGTGCGGTGCGGACCACGCGTTCGGCGACACTGCCGATCAGCATGTGCGCGAGCCCCGTGCGTCCGAGGGTACCCATGACGATGAGGTGCGCACCGACACGCGCGGCAGTGTCCGTGATCGCACGTGCGGGAGAGCCCCGTTTCACTATGCTGTGGACGCGGTAGCCCTTCTTGGTGAGATCCGCGCAGAGCCGCGTCAACCGCGCCTCGGTCAGGCGCAGTTGCTCCTGTAGCAGCACGGCGCCCCGCGGGCTGGCGACATAGACGTCGGTGGCATCAGCCCGAAAGGCGGGCTCAATGACGTGCACGATGAGCAACTCAGCCTCCAGCCGCTTTGCCACCTGGCAGGCGTAAGCGAGCGCCTGTAGCGATGGCGTGGAGAAATCCACCGGCACCAGGATCCGCTTTATTGTCACCGGCGCATGCTCGCTTGTGCCCATCGCACCGGGCGTCCGGATCCCGGTTGTTTCGAACGACACCACAGACGGGAGGTCCGCAAGCCCTCGGCGGTACGCAACCGACGCCGCGTCCTCCTCGGGAGACGACTCAGCGTGCCGCCTCCAGCTTCTGCAGATCCTGTTCGACCTTTGCCTTCATTTCCGGCTCATCCGCGGGTGGATTCTGCAAGTACGCTTTCAGTTCCCGGATCGCGCCTGGGATGTCTCCCTTTGCGTACAAGCAGTACCCGAGGCCCATGTGGGCACCGACCAGATTCGGGTCCTTGCTTAGCGCGGTGCGGTACTCGGTAATCGCCCCGTCGGTGTCCTTCTTCTTCTGCAGGGCGGACCCTAAGGCGTAGTGAGCCTGCGCGTCGTTCGGATCGACGACCAATGCTTGCCGGTACTTGGCGATCGCACCGTCGAGGTCGCCCTTTTGCTGCAGGGTAATCCCCTCGTTGGTAAGGGCGATTGCGTTCGGCTTCGAGGCAGCGCATCCGGAGAGCATCAACGCACCGACCGCGACGGTCGTCCAAACAGAGATCCTCCCCGACTGCCGCTTCATTTCTCGAAGTAATGTGGCCAACGTTCTTCCTCCTTCTGGGAAACTCCCGACGCTCAGGGCATCGAGGCACAAGCGCATCTGACAGAATTCAGGCGGCGAGGTCAAGCCAAATTGGCAAGGGATCAGGCCAGGTGCCGTTGGCGGTTTGCATAACCATGTGCACCGGGACATGCTGCGGCGACAATCACAGTGAGCATGGGTAGGGGGAGGTCCCTGCCTCGGATGTGCTTGATCGAGGGGTGGCTCCCGAAAACGGAGGGCGCATGAACGCAACTGATCTCGTCACACGATTCGCCACCACACAGTTGGGGATGGCCGTCGACCGCGGCTGCGTCCGCTGGTTGGGTCACTCGATCGTCGGCCTGCTGTTCGCACGCTTGACGCACACCGCCTACAACAAACCGCTGCTCCTGACGACCGTCGGTGCGAAGACCGGTCGGCGTCGGACCGTGGTGTTGCCGTTCTTCGTCGTGGGCGGGCAGATGGCCGTCGTCGGCTCCAGAGGCGGTATGCCAACGGACCCATATTGGGTCAGGAACCTGCGCGCCCACCCGCAGGCCTGGATTCGGATCGACCGGGAACTCAAACCCGTTACCGCGCACATCGCCCGCGCCGGGGAACGCGAGCCGCTGTGGGCGGCGATCACCCGCCGGGCGGGCGTGTATCTCGAGTACCAACGGCGTGCCACCACTCGGGAGATCCCCGTGGTGGTGCTGACGCCGGACGAATCACGTCGGACGTGATACATCCGGCGTCCACACTGGGGTTCGCTCGTCGGACGCGCGGTGGATAAACGTGTCCCGTTGCCGCAGCCAAATTTCAGAAAGTGACTCGTAATGCCACACTTATTGTCCGGCCCGGTTCCGGCACCTCGGCGCCGGTGAACGGGTTCTCTCGAGTGAGATGCTCGTGGTAGTTCTTGTCCAGTAAATTCGTGACGTTGAGCATCAGTTCGTAACGATCGTGCACGCGCAGTCTGCTGAGCAGCTCGACCGTGGCGAATCCCGCGCTCGGGTCCTCGTCGAAGGCGGGGTCAATGCGGTCCTGACGATCCACCAACCGCAGGCGTGGCGTAACCCAAGCGTGCCAGTTCCCATTCCACGATTGCGACAGTTGTAACCCCAGAGTTCCCTCGAGGGGAGGAATCTCCGGCAGCGCCTCGTCGTCGCTCTCGTTCTGGCCGTACACGTACGCGATCGAACCGAGCACACTCAGCCGGTCCGAAACCGCAACTGCCGCCCCCACATCGACACCCGTGAGCGCGGCGTTGTCTACGTTGCGGAAGCCGCGGACGAGATCGACGATGCCGTCCATGTTCACGTCAGTCTTTGCCAGCAAGACCGGTGCGATGTAATCCTCGACCCGGTTGTAGAACACCGAGCCGTTCAGCGTCAGGCCCTGCCAGTTCACGCTGGCGCCGATATCCGCCTCGAGGCTGCGTTCCGGATCCAGTGTCGGGTTGCCGACGAGATACCCACCCAGACCCGGGCCGAAAACATAGAAGCGCTCCGTCGTGCTCGCGGTGCGGACGGCGCGGCCGATGCCAGCGAACAGATCGACCGCCTCGACAGGCGAATAGATCAACCGGGCGTTCGCGCTAACGTTGGCCTCGAACGCCTCCGTGTCACCGGCGTCCGGCCCGTAGTACTGTTTGAACGCCGCAATTGCGGCCGAGTCGGGGTGCGCACCGGCGTCGACGAAGTCGATCCGCCCGCCCAGGACTGCGTGCCATTGCGCGGCAACCGGATACGTGACCTCCGCGAACATTCCCCCATCGAGAGTGTGCGGGTCGGGCCACACGGTCGACGTTACAGTCTTTCCGGCCATTGGTCCCATGACGCGAGCCATTTTGCGCGTGCCACCGTGCTTGACGTAGGATGCATCGCCGCCGATGCTCAGACGAGTGTCGCCGAGCGGGGTCAGATCGGCCTGCAGGCGGCCACCGAACGTACTGGCGTGAAGCGGAGCCCACATGCGCATCATGCTCGCATTGGGCTTGTTGGCGTTGTCCATGCGATGGTGGATGTAGTTGGCGTAGCCTGTCGCGGTGAGTGTCTCGACGCCTTGGATCGGGTTCCGTCTCGTGTACCGCAGCGCGCCGAGGTAGGCGTCCTCTTCGTCCGTGTCCATGGTCGCCGATGCGAAACGCGCGTCGCGCGTCGCGTCGACGTTGGCGTCGAGGCGCAGCCGGTCGTTCTGCGAGGGTTGCCAGAGCGCGGTGCCGCCGATGTTGCGGTCGCGAAAGCTGGAGGGTACGAGCTCTCCGTTGCCGGATGAGTAATCGCCAAACTCGCGGATGCCGCCGCCGAGCCGCGCGGCCATGTTCGGACGAGCCAGCGATACGGAACCGTTCGTGCGCCAGCCGTCGGCATTGCTGGTGTAGCCGGCTCCGAGCGAGCCGTGGGCGGCAAGGGATGGCGAAAACTCCGGGTCCTGGGTGCGGATATGAACGCTACCGCCAATTCCCGGGGGGCCGGCCGTCACCGAGTACGGTCCTTTTACGACAGCGATCGTGTCGACGGCGGTGACGTCAACCAGTGATGTTTCCGGATCCATGCGCGAGGGACAGGCGCCGTGGACCTCGGCGCCGTCGATGGTCACGGGTATGCGTTCGGCCCGCGCGCCACGTAGCACCGGGTCGACATTCGCAGCGCCCAGTCGCTGGCCGGTGACGCCGGGAACGCTTGATTGCAGCAATTCACCGACGTCCGTGGCCTGCGCCTCCTCCGCGTCGCGGGCGCCTACCGTCACGGCTGCCGTTCCCAAGCTGCGCACATTGCGCCGCTCCCAGACCACGATCTCCTCCCGTTCCGTCAATGCTGACACGCTGCTGGTTTGCCCCGCAGCCACGGCCGGCAAGGCGAGACAACACGCACAAGCGACAGTTCGGGCGGCGAGTCGCCGGCAAACTTCGGCCGTAACTCGCCACTGCTTCGAGTTCAAAGTCATCCATTCCTCCTTGTGGCGCACCAACGCCGCCAGAATGTCGGCGCGGGTACCCGCTGCGCACGCCGCGGTGCGTCGAGTGAAGAACCTCGACGGTATCAGGGGCCTTATGCGCGGTGCCGCGGGGGGGGATCGGGAGGAGGGATGGCCGGGCCGTTGAAATGTCGGGCAACCATTGCGGGCGCGTCGATCCAGGGCTCGGCGGTGATCACGCGCGGCGGTCGGGGCAGGATGCACTCGGTGGAGGCGGTCGCTGTTGCCGTGTCGGCATGGTGACACGTGCAGGCGGTGGCGCGTAGCGCCGGGCGGTTGTTCGTTGCGTGACCGCAGCCCCCGTGACATGGCGGCCGCCGCTGCGTCGACGCCGACTGCCGCTCATGGCACCGGCACGTGTGGGAGCAGCAGGTCTTTGCTGGCGGCGACAACAGACTGTGCAACGCCGCCAGGGAGCCCGTGTGCGTCGTTCCGCCGAGCAGGAGTGCCAGGACGACGGACAGCGGTGTCGTCAGGCAGCGCTCAGAGAGTAACAGTCGACGAACGGAAGTCATCGGTGCGACGCACCGCGTAGAACTAGCGCGATCCGCGCTGCGTCACAAGGAGCGCGGTGCCCCGGCTGTGTCGTTCCCCCGGTGCGGCACGGCGTTGCAGCGCGCCGGACCCCTGATGGGACTGTCCCGAAACGGACGGCCAACAGGCTCGGAGAGAACAGACACCAGGCGCACGACGTTCAGGTCTGTCGTCTGTCCCCGGTTGTCCGTCGTTGCGCAGTTTCTGAGATCGCGTTCCTACGCGGGCGCCTTCACCCGCAGGAGTCGGCGAAAGATACGTTCGAGGGCGCGTTTGGACAGGACGCGGTGCATCCAAGGAAGCATGCCGACGCCGATGCCCAGGGTGTAGCGGGGTCTCAGGCGCTTGGCGCTGATGATTTGTTTGTAGACCTTGTCGGCGTACGTTTCGATGCTCTCGAACTCGAAGCCCTCCGACAGGCCCTTGCCCGGATACTCGAACGCCTCCTGGTACTGCTGACGCAGCGGTTGGGGGATGCTGTTCCAAAAGTGGGTTTCCTGTTCCGGTCGAAATCCCGTCATCGGGGTGCGCACCCCACCCGGCTCCAGCGCCGTGACTTCGATGCCGAACGGCGCGACCTCCATCCGCAGGTGCTCGGTGAGGGCGGTCAGCGCATGTTTCTCGATGGCATAACTCCCCCCTGCCGGAATGGTGAAGTAGATCGACGCCGACGTCACCATGATGATGCGTGCGCCGCGGCCGTACTGCCGCAGCAACGGCAGGAATGCTTGCGTCACGCGGACCGGGCCCCAGAAATTCACGTCCATCTCGGCTTTGAAATCCGCGATGTTGACGGTCTCCACCGGTCCCGGCGCCACACCGCTGACGGCGGCGTTGTTGATCAGCAGCTTCAGCCCGTTGGCGCCCAATGCTTGGCGGACCGTGGCGGCTGCCTGTTTGACCTGCTCGTCATCCGCGATGTTCACCCGGATCACCGTCAGCCGGTCGCTGGCTCCGTGCAACAGCTCGGTCGGTGCGGTCCTGTTGACTCCAGCAAACACGCGCCAACCGAGTTGATCGAGCTTGCGCGCAATGCCGAGACCGATGCCCGTTGCCGCGCCGGTGATGAATACGGAGTTGTCTCCCATGGTGGCGCCTCCACGTAAAGGTCGGTGGTCAACAGTCGAAAGGGGAATGTGTCAACTCAATTCTGTTCGAGGAACCCTTTCACCGTGCCGGCGGCGAGGAAACCGGAGCCGCCGAGGATCATGCCGCCCGGATACATTGAGGCGCCACCGACAAACAGGCCCGGAATCGGCGTTTGGCTGCGCGAGCACCATTCGTTCGGTCGCAGATAGCCCAACTGCAACGTGGTGTAGGCGCCGTGCTTGATCGACCCCCGCTTCATCGTGGTCAGCTTGGCCTCGATATCCACCGGAGTGTGGTGTCGCCGGAGCACGATCTCACCAAGGTCGGCGTACTGTCGGAGCAGTCGCAGGCAACTGTCGCCGAAGGCCGGTGCGCGTGCCGGCCACGATTGGTCGTAACGGACCACCGCTTCGGCACGCACCAACTGATGGCCCGGCGCCGCCATGGTCGCATCGAACCGCGTGGGTACCGTGACATGTAGCCACTGACAGTCACGCTCCGTGCCGGCGTCGACGCGCTGCAGGTGCATGTGCAACTCGTCATCGGTGTCCAAGCCGCAAAAGACGATCATCGCCTCGCCGACGCGGGCATCGGGATGCCTGAACGTGACGGCGCCCTGGATGCCGAGGTGGAGGCCGAACATCGTCCGATCTTCCCACTGCCATCCCTGTACGGCGTGGCGCAGTTCGCCGGGCAAGGCCGGCTCCCCCACGAGCTGCAGGAACGTCTGTTCAGGGTTCAAGGTGGAGACGACGGCGCGGGCATCGAAGCGCTGGCCGCCGGCAACCTCGACGCCGACCGCCCTGCCGTTCTCCATCACGATGCGTGTGACCTCGCACGCATCCAACACCGTGCCGCCGTTGCGGATGAAGGAGCGGAAGATCGCCGATGACAGCCGGTGCGACCCGCCCTTGACCAGGCCCGCGGCCAGCATGCGGCAGAGGTAGAGCGGGTAGAGAAAGCCCAGCGGTGCGTCGAGGTGGAGGCCCCACATGGCGGGGAATGCCAGCAACGCCATGCGCACGCGGGGGTCGGTGAAGCCGTACCTGTCGATCAGCTCGACGAAGCTGAGATCGGAAATCTCGGCAAGCCGTCTGCCGATCGCCGTCTTGTTGAACTCGGTGAGTTGATCCAGTGCGCCCGCCGGTGGCTCATAGGTCATCGGGATCAGGTACTGCTCCAGCATGGGCTGGAACTCACCCCACATCCGCCCGAATGCCGCCGCGTCCCTCGGGCTCAACGCCGCGATCGCTCGCGCGGTTTCGCCGGCATCGCGGCTGAAGACGAGCGCGTGTCCGTCGCGGAACACGAACGCGGCGGGAGCGGCCGGAAACAGGTAGCGGACGCCGAGGCCGGGCAGGTCCAGGTCTCGATGCACGGGCATGCGCTCGTTCATCATGTGGTAGATCGCGTGCAGGTTCAGCCGGAAGCCGTGGTACTCATCGGTGTTGAGTCCGCCACCGGTTTCGTGGCGGCGCTCGAGCAGGAGCACCTTGCGTCCGGCCCTGGCCAGATACGCGGCGCAGGTGAGGCCGTTCGGCCCGCCGCCGATCACGATCGCGTCGTACGTGTCGTTTGCCGTCATGGTCGATTCTCCGTCTCTTACCGGGCGCTACCGGCCCCCACGCCGAGGTTCAGCGGAATTCTCCCCATATTCTCGAAGAACCAGACGTACGGCTGGGCCTGCCACCACACCGCCTCGCGGCAGCCGAGATCCTCCGCCACCTCGCACGCGGTCAGATACCCGGCGGCCAAGTGCGTCGCCCCGAAGGGTTCAATCGAATTGGACAGGTAGAGGCCGGGAACGAAGCTGCGCGACACGCCGCGGGTGATGATGCCGGGCAGCGGCCGGTTGATCCCGGACTGTTCGGGGAGGGCGCTGCCGCCGATCATATTGCCGCGGATGGCGGACGGGTTGTTGCGCTCCATCTCGTACGGGGTAACCACGTGCCGTTCCAGGATCAGATCCTTGAATCCCGGCGCGTACTGGGCGAAGCGGTCGGTGATCGTGTCTGCGAGAGGTTCGGTGATCTCGGGCCAAGCGTCCCAGCCGCGCAGTTTCCGCCCGCCCCATGTCTGCGGGCACGGCGGGACACTGACCCAGGCTTCCATCGTGTGGCAGCCCGGCGGCGCCTGGCTGGGATCGGCGCGGGTGGGAATGAACCAGCCCCCCATGATCTCATCCGCGATCTTGCCGTTGAGGCAGTCGGTCATCTCCTGGCGAATGGCCGCGATATTTTCGCCGCCGAAGTAGCCGACCCAGGAGCGCTGAATGACGGGATCGTACGCCGCCGACGCAAACTCGACATCGCCTTTGAGGGCGTACAGCACGGCGATGAGTTGCGGATCGTCGTAGTTGAAGCGCTTGATCTTCTCCACCCACTCGCTGCCAATCACCTCGGCACCGAGGCACCAGACGAAGGTCGGCACCAGGGTCAGGTTGGAGATGACGAGGCGGGCGTTGATCTCCTCGTCGGGGAACAAGGCGTCGGGTGACAGCCGCACGCCGCAGGCGCGCCCGTCGCGCACCAGGATCTTGTCGACCGGGCACGTCGTCCAGATGTCCCCGCCATGGTGCACGAGGCAGCGTACCAGCGCGTGGGTAAGCGCGTGGGAGCCGCCGCGGGCGGTGTGCACCGGTGTCGGCGCGAAGCCGGCGAAGTTCATGGCCTGCCAACCCATGTGCTGGTGTACCGGCCACTGCCCGGTGTATTCGCCCCAGGCGGCCAGCATCGTGCGCACCTGATCGCTTTCGTACAGCACCTCCATGACCTCGAAGCCGGTCATACGCATCACGTCCTCGCCGCGCAGCGGCAGCCCGAGGGCGTGGAGGAGGCCGTCGTAAAAGGCGCTGCGGCGCTGCAGCGCCTCGACGCTGGGGGCGCGAAAGATGTACTGCGCCATGTCCAACGCCTCGAACGTGTGCTCCATCAGGTACTGTCCGATGCGCGCGTGAACGGCACCGTCGCGTTCGCACGCGCGCGCCACGGCCGCGTGTGTCGCCGCCGGGTCGTGGGACATCACCAGGTTCTTGCCGGTGAGGTAGGTGGTGGCGAACAGCCCGTCCGTGCCGCGCAACTCCAGGCCGAAGCGCTCCAGTTCCAGATCGCTCATCGCCGGGCTGATGGCGGGGACCAGCATCTGCGCGTGCGTGTTGTGCAGAAAGCCGGCGCGGCCCAGTTCAATCGTGTCGCAGTGGGCGCCGCACTGGCCGCGCGCTTCAAAGACGGCCACCGACAGGCCGGCCTTCGCCAGATAGGCGGCCGTGGTCAAGCCGTTGATTCCGCCGCCGACGATGACGACGTCGTAGTCTTTCATGCGCCGTTCCTTTCTTGCATCCCGCTGCCTCGTCCCCAGTCACCCTGCGCTGTGAAAGCGATGAGCTCACCCCCGGCTGCGTTCCCGCGCCGGTATTTGAGTTTGGCCATCGACCCTCCTATGTTCCCCGCGGTGCACGTTGCACTGCCGGGATTTCGTATGTTACGGTCTGTAAAATAGAGAGAGACAGATGTCAATCACGGGACGGCGGGTGACGCGGCCCGCACGGCGGGGAGGCAAGCGAGCGGCGACCGCCCCGCGGCAGCGCCTGTCGCCGGACGAGCGCCGGCGCCACCTGCTGCAGGTGGCGGCGCGCTTGATGACGACCCGCGGAGTTGACGCGGTGCAGTTCCCGGAAGTGGCGGCGGCCGCGGGCGTCACGCGGCAGCTGGTGTATCGCTTCTTCCCCAGTCGGCGCTCGCTCATCATGGCCGTTCTCGAGGACTTTGCGGAGGACCTGACGCAACGCCTGGGCCGTGGTGCCGCCTATGCCATGCCGGACAACCTCGAGGCGGGGACGCGGCTGTTCGTCGAAGCCGTGTGCGACACGATCGAGGCCAAGGGAGCCGGCCCGTGGCACGTGCTCGGGTCGAAGGGTCCGGATCGCGAAGTGGCCCGGCTCGGTGAGGACATCCAGAATCGCCTGCTGCAGCCCTGGCGGGTGCGGATCGCCGAGACCATCGGGGAGAGCGAGCGCGAGGCGGCCGTGGTGGCACGTATGATCGTTGCCGGCGGTCGCGCGGCGCTGGAGGAATGGTACAACGGCACCATGAGCCGGGAGGAGGTTGTGCGCGCGACCACCCGTGGGGTGAGCGCCCTCTTGAAGGCGTTCGTGCCGGTCTGATGGGGAGGGGGTATGACGGAACTGATCTTGGATGTCGACTGGCTTGTGACCTGCGCCCAGACCATGGCGGGCCTGCAGGATTTCGGCGAGGCGAGTTGGCGCGAGGGGCTAGAGCGCTACGTCACGGCGCTGCGCGAAGAAGCCGCGCTGAGCGCGCTTGGTGTGCAGATCGCGGCCGGCGAGATCCTCATGTACCTGGCGAACCGGCTTGCCGTCACCGACTGGCACCGCCGCCATCCCGAAATGGCCGAGCGCGACGTGCGGCCGCCGATCGTCATCGTCGGCATGGGTCGCACCGGTACCACGATTCTGCATGACCTGCTGGCGCAGGACCCGGCCCATCGGGCGCCGCTCACCTGGGAGGTTGACCAACCTTGCCCGCCGCCCGAATCCGCCACCTACGACACCGATCCGCGCATCGCGGAAGCGCAGGCCCGGATCGACCGCAACGTGGAGTTGGTCCCCGCGCTACAGTCGACACACCCGCTGGGTGCCCGCTTGGCGCAGGAATGCATTCGCTTGATGGGCTCCGATTTCCGCAGCATCGCTTTCGGCACGCAGTACCGGATACCGTCTTATTGCCAGTGGCTGCTCTATCAGGCCGACATGGCGCCGACGTATCGCTGGCACCGGCGCTTTCTGCAGCTGCTGCAGTGGCGTCACAGCGCCGAACGCTGGGTGCTGAAATCGCCGGGCCATCTCTGGGCGCTGCCAACGTTGCTTGCCGAATATCCCAACGCCTTGCTGGTCCAAACCCACCGCGATCCACTGTACGTCACAGCCTCGCTGGGTTCCCTGATGGGCACCCTGCGCGGCCTCACCAGCGACCAGGCCTCGATGGCCGAGGCCGCCACCGAGTTTGCCGAGTACATCATCGAGGGGCTCAACCGGGCCGTGACCGCGCGTCAGGACGGAACCGTCGCGGCGTCCCGGGTGGTCGACGTCCAGTTTGGCGCCTTCATGGCGGATCCGTTCCAGACGCTTCGCGGGATCTACGAGCGCTTGGGGATCGCACTGACGCCGACGGCCGAACAGCGCATGCGCCGTTTCCTGGCCGAACACACGCGCGACAAACACGGCCGACACGAGTACCGCTTTGCAGATACCGGCCTCGACGCGGGCGCGCTGCGGGAACGCGCCCGCCGTTATCAAGAATACTTCGACGTGCCGTCCGAGCCGCTGCCGTGAGCACGCGGCCGTCCGCCGCGGCTCACGAATCCGTTTGCTTCGCTTCCAATTCGGCCCAGCGCGCGTACAACCGATCGAGCTGCTCCTGCGCTCCCTGTAATTCTGCGTAGCGTTGCGCCACGACCGCGGCATTGGCCGCCACCGCGGGATCGTGCGCGGCCCGGTGACAGGCGTCGAGCACGCGCTCGGCTTCGAGAATCGCCGCCTCCATCTGCTCCCACTCACACCGTTCGTTGTACGACAACCGCCTGATGCCTTTCGGC
>JAGDMS010000025.1 GCA_017860575.1 Deltaproteobacteria bacterium
TCAACAGGATGACATGCCGGTCATGTTCCAAATCAAGCCACACGGAGGTACCGGTGAAGCCCAGGTGTCCGACCGAATGTGGCGAGAAGTGGGTGCCGGCGCTGGACGTGTTCGGTGATGGGGTGTCCCAACCCAGACACCAGGTGGAGTGGGGTACCACCTGATCGCGCGTCCAGAACTCGCGCACGATGCGACTGGGGATCGTTTGGTTGAGGTTCAGGTAGCACTCCTTCAGGCGGCAGAGAATGATGTCGAGGTCCTTGGCTGCCGAGAACAAACCGGCGTGTCCGCTGATCCCACCCATCGCATACGCATTGTCGTCATGAACCTCGCCGCAGAGGATTTTCTTGCGCCAGGGACAACGTTCAGTGGGGGCGATCATTTCGGTGACCGGCTCGAGGCGCCGGCTGCGAAGCAGGGAAAGGTCGACGAACCCGGTGGACCGCAAGCCGAGCGGACGAAAGATCCGCTCATGACAGAAGCGGTCGAGTGCCATGCCGCTTACCTCTTCGATGGTAGCGCCGAGCAGCATAAAGCCGAGGTCACTGTAGACCACCTGTCTACCGGGGTCGGCTTCCAGACGCTCACGATGCAAGGCCTGGTAAACGTGGGCCTTGGCGGCTCGACTGCCAAGGAAACTGATCCGGCCGCCCCGCCGATCGATCTGCAGGATTTCCTTGTAGTACGGCCGCCACGCGGCGAGACCGGAGCTATGGCTCAAGAGGTGGCGGAATGTGATATGCGTTTTCCCATAGACGCCAAAGTTGTGGAAGAATCGAGTCACTCGGTCGTCCAACGCGATCTTGCCCTCCTTTACGAGAAGCATCATGGCGATGCTGGTAGCGAAGGGTTTGGTCAGTGACGACACATCAAAAATCGTGTCTTCGCGCATCGGCGTGACTTCCGGCTCCACACTGCGGTTACCAAAGGCGCGGTGATAGAACACGCGCGTCCCGTCGCGTACGAGGAGAACGGCACCGGGGAACACGCGTCGGCCGACGGCCGCGTCCATTTCGCGTTCGACTTCTTCGAAGCTCATACGCTCGGTTCCCGTTCGTCAGCGCTCAGCCCGATGCCTCTGGCGGGAGGCTCGTGCCGGCGGGAGACCCCCGTCGGTGCCGACTGCGCTGTCATTCCGCCACCGGCGATTCCAGCAGCGTGAGGCGCTCGCCGGCGAGGCGGGCTCGTAACCCGAGCGGCAAGGTCAGAGTCCCGGCGCCATGGCCGCTCGGCAGACCATACGCCACCGGATACGCGGCGTTGGCGAAGGCCTCCGCGATCACATCACGAACGGACACTCGCTCGTTTTTCGTGGCCACGCAGCCGCTCATCTCGCCGAAAATGACCCCGGCGACATCGTCGAGCAGACCCGCCTGCCGTAGCTGAGTAAGCATGCGGTCGACACGATAGGGTTTCTCATTGACGTCCTCGAGGAAAAACAAACAGCCCCGGGTATCCAATGTGTAGGGGGTTCCCAACATGGCGACGATCACGGAGAGACAACCACCCACCAGCCGGCCCTCGGCGGTTCCCGGCTGGACCACCTCCTGCGCAGCCTGGTGCCAGCGTATGCGTTCCCCGGTGAGCATGGCGAACAAATGGTCCGCGGCCTGCGGCCGATGGTCCAGTCCGGTGATCATGGGTCCGTGAAAGCTGACCAGTTCGGCGCGCTGGACCAGGTCGTTGAGCAAGTAGGTGAGGTCGCTGTGCCCCACGAAGATCTTCGGATGCTGGCGGACGATCTGAGGATCGAGCAATGGCAACACACGCCCGGTCCCATAGCCTCCGCGGGCTGCGATGATGGCCTTGATTGCCGGGTTGGAGAACATGCCATGAAGGTCCGTGGCGCGCTCGCGGTCGGTACCGGCAAGGTAGCCGGCTTTGCGGCGCGTCGCAGCGCCAAGCTCGACGCGGAAGCCGGCGTCCCCCAGAATACGGATGCCCTTCTGAAGTTTCTCCTCCTCCACCGCACCAGCCGGTGCGACCACCCCTATCACGTCGCCCCGGCGCAGCGGGGCAGGCTTGCGAATCATGTTCCCCCGGCCGTTGTAGTTACTCTTCGATCGCCTGCGTCGCAATTGCGCTGCGTGCCCGCGAGCCGCCGGCGCGCAGATGTAGCGGAAGCTTGGCGTGACGGTAGCACGGACTCATTGCGGTTTCTTCCCAGCAGTTGGCGTATACCGCATCCGTTCCCCGCGCGGAAGCGAGCCGTCGCCGGAGATGGAGGGACGGCGGGATGCGCGGCGTGGGGATGCCCCTTTTGCGGTGATCCGTGTTACAAGAAACGTGCAGGAGGCGTACGATGACACAACCGCGCAAGGCATCGGGTGTTTGGCGACCAATGGGGGTTCCGTTCGCGGCTGCGGTTGTGCTGCTTTGTGCAGCCCCGGTGCGTGCGCAGGACTGCGGCTGGCTCCTCGGATCGTTCCAACAGGGGCTGAGCACTGATGAAATCGCGCGGGACACCGGGCTGACGGCGAACCAGGTGGAAACATGCCGGCGGCAATTGCAGCAGCCGATTTTCGTGGGCCCCGAGGGTGCACCGCCGCAAGGTGCGGTGGGGCCGGCGCCTCGCAATGCAGCTGGCTCGCCTCCCGTGGGCGCAGCCGGCCGACCGCCGGTCGGAGCTGCCGGGCCGCCACCGGTCGGCCGCGAAATCAAGCGACTGCCGTGAAAGCAAGGCTTGGGGGCCTGGGGCCTTGAGGGCTTGAAAAGAGATGGGTGTTCGGTCCCCAAGCCCGCAGGCCCTCAAGCCCTCAAGCCCTCATCCAAACATCCCGGCGCGCTTGCGCGGGGCTCCGGGGAGACGGATGTTGCGCGCCGTCGCCTTTACCGAGGCGAGAAACTCGGTGAGTTGCTTCTGTTGCGAGTCGTCGAGCTGGTTACCCGCAGTTGGCCGCTCGGTTTGATCGCCCATGAATTGTTCGCGCCAACCCGTGTAAAAACTCCGGACGGCGCGGTTCACAGTCCCATACAGGGAGGTTGTGACTACCAACGAGCCGTGACACGACGGGCAGTAGAGGACCGCGCCGCTGCGAAAGTGCTTGAAGGCGACTGCGTAATTGCAACCGCAGCGGAAGCACTCGATGGGAATCTCCCACTCCTCCGGACCGGGAATGCCGGAAGACGGTTCAGGCGGCGCTGGCGTCGCCGACCCAGAGGCAGCCTCGGCGGCGGGCTTTGCCGGTGTGGCTGCCTCGGCTGTCGGCGCTTTCGCTGGTGCCTGCGGCTTTGCGGCCGGCGGGGGGCTGGGGGGCACCGTCACTTGAGCTGGCGCCGGTGCCGAAGCAGGCGGCGGCGACACCGCAGGAGTGGGCGCGACCGGAGCCGCTAGTTTCGTAGTTGGCGCGGCGACCGTGGGTGTTGCCGCTGGTGCCTTATCGGCCTTCGGTGGAGCCGATTCCGCGGCTGTTGTTGCTCCGGCCTTGCGAAAGCGAGAGGGGAAATCGTTGCCAAACGACTTATCCGCATGGAGCTTTGTCGCACGCGCCAGCAAAACGTCCTCGGTTTCTGGGTTTTTGGGGTCCGGGATGCAGCAATCGACCGGACAGACGGCGGCGCACGCCTCGTGGTCGAAGAACCCGACACATTCCGTACATTTGTCACGGACGATGTAAAAAATGTCCGCACTCATTGCGGGATGTTTGACACCGTCAAGTTCCCACTCCACACCGCCCTGGTAGATGGCCGTGTTTGGGCACTCCGCTTCGCACGCTCCGCAATTGATACAGTCACTGGTGATGATGGTTGCCATTTCTTGACCTCGTTGCGACCTTGTTGCTGCCCCTCCTTATCAATCCCGTGGGAGGGCGGCAATTGGCGCCGGTTCGCGGGCGGGCGAAACGTGTGCAGGCAAAGAGCTCAATTTCGGCAGGCGCAGCTACCGTGCCGGCGTTAGGTGCACGAGCACGTCCGTGCCTGCCGCGATCTTCTTGTGCCCGGGCCGGAACATTCCCACCCAGGCACGCCAGTACTTCTGTGCGTAGATCTCTCCCAGGCGATCGGCCATGCCGCCATCTGTGCTGATCTCGGCCCGGGTTTCGACGAACGGTCCGTCCTTGCCTTTGACGGAGACATACACCGGGCTGCCGCGCCGGATGCGGTTGGCCTTGTGGCTGCCGGTCCGCGTTGCAAACCAAATTGTGTCGTCGACGACGCCGAACCAGACCGGCGCGGCGGCACTGCGCCTGCCGTCCTTGCGCTGCGTCGCAACATAAATCTCCTTGCTGCGCAGCAGCTGACTCAGAAGCTCGGCCGGAAAGCGGGGCGGCGGTTCAGCCACGGCGATGCCTGCTAGCCACAGCACGCCAGTGATTGCCAAAAGGAGGGTTTGCCATCGCATGTTCGTAACACCTGCAGTCTTTCCTGGGTCGCACGGACGAAGGTAACACAGCGCTTACCACTTGGCCCCCGCCAGAACACGAATGGGCCGCTTGGCGGTGCGTTGCCTTCGGAGGAGGACGTACAGGGCACCGGCACCGCCATCGCAGGGACGGGCGCTGGCAAACGCCAGGATGAGCCGTGCCCGCTGCCCGCGCGCCAGCCAGGTTGCCAGTTGGCTTTTCAAGACCGGAATCTGATCCTTCGAGTTGTGGCCGCGCCCGTGGATGAGCAGCACGCACCGTTTACCCTCCTGGTGGGCGCGGGTGAGGAAGGCTTCGACCGCGGGACGTGCTTCCGCGGTGGTCATCCCGTGGAGATCCAGGTGCGCTTGATAGGCGAACTCCCCGGCGCGCAGGCGCCGGAGCAGCCGCGGGTCGAGTCCGACCATGGCGCCTTCGAGGTGTTCGTCGCTATCGCTGATGTCGAACGGTGCCGTGCCGGTGACTAGATCGCACAGTTCCGCCACTGCCTCGGCGTCCGGGGAGGTAATCTGTCTTGCCGGGGAAGCTGGCGCCGGGCCGTCAACGCGAGCCCGTGCCGCCGAGTCCAAAGGCGCGACATCAGCCACGGCGGCGCGAAACAATGTCGCGGCGTCCGGTGGGGGGGGCGCCGGCGCGACCGGCTGCGCTGGGCGGACGTTCGGGCGCTGTTGAACGCGCATCTTCCCCAGCCCCCGAAACGGCTGGTGAACCAGCGTGGGTTCGGGTTGGTGCTGTTGAGGACGCTCTCGCCGCATGCTGCCTCTCCAGATGCCAGACGACAGGTTTAGATTCCAGATGACAGAAGTCGGTGGTCAGAGGGTTGGTGTCTGTTGCCTGAACTCTACCAGAAGCTCTCCGGCAACACCACGGCACGCGCCGTGGTGTTGCCGGAAGGGATCTGGATCAGTGCATGACCTTGGGCATATCGGTTGCGGCTTGGATCTGGCCAAAGGCCTGCTCGTAGCGTGAGATGTTCTCTTCGATCGCCTTGAGAATCCGTTTCATGTGCTCCGGGGTGGTGATGACACGCGATCGGAGGTTGGCCACCGCTTGCCCTTGTGCCGTGCGCTGCGGTTGCACGAAGAGAAAATCGAGGATGAACTCCTCTTTGCGGTGGCTGATCATCATCAGGTTGGAATACACGCCCGTTGCGTGCTCCGCATCGATCTGAATCGAGATCTGGTGCTGGGGGGCCGTCGGTTCTTCTGCCACGGATGAAATCCTTTCCTTTACGGGTTGAATTGGAGCTTGAAGTGCTGCAGCCAGCGGTCGCTGACGTCAATGATCTCCGCCCACACCGCGCTGTCCTCCCGGCGCAGGGCTTTCGGTACGCTGAACGAATGATCGCCGCCAGCGATGATGTGCAATTGCCACGGCGCAGAGACCGCCGCAAGCGCCTGTTTCAGCAAATCGACGTGGCATAGTGGATCGCGGGTGCCGGAGAAGAAGAGCATCGGTGCCCGTATGCGGCCGAGGTGTGCCACGCGCAGTTTGTCGGTTTGATGCCGGGGATGCAGCGGGTAGCCCAGTAAAATCAGTCCCGCGACGTCCGCGCCATTCGCGGCCAGGTGCGATGCGATGCGGCCGCCGAGCGACTTGCCGCCGATCACGACGCGCGAACCCGGTCGCTCGGTGCGGATGTGTTGCAGCACCTGTGTGTAACAAGCCTCCAAGACGGGCGTGCGATCCGGGAGACGCCGCCCGCGTTCTTTGTACGGGAAGTTGAACTTCACCGTGATGTACCCACGAGTTGCAAGTCCGCTATGGATGACGGACAGGAACGGGCTGTGCATGTCGTTGCCGGCCCCGTGTGCCAGGATGACGACCGGTGTGTGACGCAACGCTGGCACGTCCGGATACGCGATGACGGCGGACACGCTCTCGCCGTTGGCCAGGAGCACGCGGCGCTGTTCGTAATCCGTCGGGCGGCTCATGATTGGCAAGTGCTGGTCGAGCGGCAAGGATCGATAGGAGTACGTGCTGACTGGACGAGGAAGATCTCCAGTCTCACGACTTTCAACCCTGATCTCTCAGTTATCCATTATCGACCATCTTTTCGGCCTCTGGCCGTAGAGCATGCACTGTTGCGCGCGTGGGGATGACACGGCAGTCCGCGTTGAGAAGACCTCCCTCTCTCACGATGAGGCATTGGGCGTCGACCTTGCCGGTCAGTCGGCCGCCGCGGCCGATCTCGACCCGTTCAGCTCCCCGGACTTCACCGCGCACCTCGCCCAGCACGATGAGGGTCAGGGCCCGGACCACGCCTTCGACGATTGCCGTCTCACCCACGACCAGCAAGTCACTGGCGCGGACTTCACCGCGCAGCGTGCCTTCGATGCGTGTAGGTTCGGAGAAACTGAGGCGTCCGCTGACGACCGTGTCGCTTCCCAGCGATGTCCGAATCGACGGCGCCGGGGCGACGAGGGGCGTGTCGGCAGTCGGGGGGGGAGCAAGAGCGCCGTGATCGCTGGCTTTGATCGGCGGTGGGTTCGTTTTCGGTTTCCAAAACACTGCGCTCTCCTGCTGCTTCCCTCAGGATTGGAAAACGTGACACGCAACCGCGTGGCCTGGAGTGCCGACGGTCAGTGTCGGTTCCAGCGAGCGGCATCGTTCTTCGACGAACGGGCAACGGGGATGGAACGCACATCCCGCAGGCGGATGAATCGGGCTGGGGACGTCACCCGGGAGAATCATCCGGGTGCGTCTTGCCTGGGGATCGGGAACCGGGACTGCGGAGAGTAGCGCCCGCGTGTACGGATGGCGCGGGTTCCGGTAGAGTTCGGCGCTGTCCGCCAGTTCCACAATCTTGCCGAGGTACATGATCGCCACCCGGTGACTGATATGTTCCACCACCCGGAGGTCGTGCGCGATGAATACGTAGGCCAAATCCATCTCCTCCTGCAAGTCCTGCAAGAGGTTGATGATCTGCGCCTGGACCGACACATCGAGCGCCGAGACGGGCTCGTCGGCCACGATCAGACGCGGTCGGACGGCCAAGGCGCGCGCGATGCCGATCCGCTGGCGTTGCCCGCCACTGAATTCATGCGGATAGCGTTCGGCGGTGTCGGCTTGGAGGCCAACGCGCTCGAGCAACTCGATGACACGGCGTCGCTTTTCGGCGCCACGCGCTAGCTTGTGGATCTCGATCCCTTCGCCGATGATTTGCCCGACGCGCATGCGTGGATTCAACGAGCCAAAGGGATCCTGAAAGACGATCTGCATCTCGCGGCGCTTCTGCCGCAAGGCCGTTGGGCTCAGCGTCTGGAGGTTTTCGCCGGCGAACAGGACCTCGCCGGCGGTCGGCTCCAAAAGGCGCAGGATCAGCCGGCCCAGGGTCGATTTCCCGCAGCCGGACTCGCCGACCACGCCGAGCGTCTCACCGGGAGCGACGGTCAGATCCACCCCATCGACGGCGCGGACAAACTGCCGCGGCTCGAAAAGACCGCCGCGAACCGGGAAGTGTTTCTTCAGGTTGCGGGTTTCGATCAGCGGCGTCATACGCGGTGCGCGGAAAGGGGCCCTTCAGGTTAGCATAGCCAACCCGGTTCCGAGGCCCGCAGGCAGGCAACCGCGTGCGGGCCATACGCGGCGTCGAGTGTGGGATCGGTATCCGCACAACGTGCGACGGCCGCGGGACAACGGTTGCGGAAGTGACAGCCAGACGGCAGATGGAACGGATCCGGTACGACGCCAGGGATGGCTTCCAGGCGGGGCGCTTTCTCGGCGCCGACCTTTGGAATCGAGCGCAACAGGCCGCGCGTATACGGATGTAGCGGAGTGGCGAAGATCGCCTCGACCGCAGCACGTTCGACGATCCGGCCAGCATACATGATGGCAACGTCGTCCGCTCGTTCGGCCACGATACCGAGGTCGTGCGTTACCAGGATGAGCGCCATCCCCAGTCGCCGCTGCAAGCCGGCAAGCAAATCGAGGATCTGGGCTTGGATCGTCACGTCGAGTGCGGTCGTGGGCTCGTCGGCGATCAGCAGTCGCGGGTGACACGACAGCGCCATGGCGATCAGGACCCGCTGACACATACCGCCGCTCAACTGATGCGGGTAGTCATTCACGCGGCGCTCTGGCTCTGGGATCTCGACCAGGCGCAGCATTTCGATCGATCGCTCTCGTGCTGCCCGTCGGCTCAGCCCCTGGTGCAGTCGCAGCGCCTCGGCGATCTGGTTGCCGACGGTGAACACAGGGTTCAATGAACTCATCGGCTCCTGGAAAATCATGGCGACCGCATTGCCGCGGATCTGCCGCATCTCCGCTTCGGTGAGTGCCAGGAGATCACGACCTTCGAGAAGAATCTGCCCGCTGACGCGTGCGGTGGGCGGGGTGAGCCGCAGGATCGACAGCGCCGTCAGGGTCTTTCCGCAGCCGGACTCACCCACGAGGCCTAGCGTCCGACCGGGATCGACGCTTATGCTCAGCCCGTCCACCGCTCGTGCCTGACCGTGAGGCGACGAGAAGCTGATGCGCAGGTCACGCACCTCTAAGAGTGCCACGCGGCTGTCTCTAGCAGCCGTAGAAACAAAGCGGAAGCGCAACGCGCGTGGCGGCGCCGGTGCGCGTAAAAACCAGCCACGCGTTGCGGCCCACCGTTACGGTGGGAGAAAGCTACAAAATACTGGCAATACGCTCGGTCGCGGCCCGCGCGCCTACTTCTTTTGCTCCATCTGCTGGCCGCAGCACTTCAGCGTACCGGTTCCCCCTTTGGTGACAATGACTTGCGAATTGCACTTCGAACAGATGTACATTTTCCCCAGTTGATTGGCCATGACGATCCTGATCTCCTTCCGGCGCGCTCCAGGCAGGTGCCGCTGCGCCTATTTCCCTTGAAAAACCGGCGTCCGCTTCCGCAAGAACGCGTCGATCCCCTCCTGCCGATCCCGTGTGGTCTGTAGCAAGACGTACAAGTCCTCTTCAAGGCGGATGCCCTGGTCGAGTGTCATGTCCGGTCCTTTAAGGACCGCCTCCTTGCCATAGCGGAGAGCCACCGGGCCCTTCCGCTTAAGCTCCTCAATCAGGGTGTCTAGCGCCCGAGCGAAACTCGTGCGCCTGACCACACGCGACACCAAGCCCAGCTGTTCTGCCTCAGCCGCATTGAGCGTCCGCCCAGTGAGCAGCATGTCGAGGGCACGCATCCGGCCGATGATCCGCGGCAGGCGCTGCGTGCCTCCGTGCGACGGCAAACGCCCGTTGGTTAACTGCGGCAACGCGAAGCGCGCCCCTTCCGCGGCGACCCGCAGGTCGCACGCCAATGCGAGTTCCATCCCTTCGGCCAGGGCATCACCCTGGATGGCGGCCACCACCGGGCGCGTCAGTCGCCCGATGGCCGCGACCCAGTCCATCTCCCGCTCCCAGTTGCCGCCTGCCTCCACGCCCAGGCAAAAGCTCACGCCCGACGCGGCTACAACAACAATGGCGACGCGGTCGTCCAACTCGATCTCAGCGGCGGCAGCGCAGAGTTCCTGCGCCAACTCTTCTGTGATGCGGTTGCCCTGGGTGGGGCGATCCAGCGTGAGCCAGGCGACGCCGTCGTCGATCCGCGTTCGCAAGCCGCGTACCGCAACGCCCGCGCTGGCGCGTTTTCTCACGCCTTTCCTCCCGTCAGCTGTGTGCGGAGGTCCTTCTTGAGCACCTTGCCCATGGGATTTTTGGGCAACGCGTCGATGAACTGAATAACCTCGGGTTTCTTGAAGCTGGCCAGTCGCTGGCGGCAGAATTCGATGACCTCTTCAGACGTCAGCTGGACACCCGGGCGTGGTGCGATCACCGCGGCGACGCGCTGTCCCCACTCCACATCCGGAATGCCGATCACCGCCGCTTCGTCGATACCGGGGTGCGAATACAGGACCGCTTCCACCTCCGCCGGAGCAATGTTTTCACCGCCGCGAATGATCATGTCGTCCTTGCGACCGGCGAGGAAGATGTACCCGTCTTCGTCCAGCCAACCCATATCGTGCGTCGGGAGCCAACCGTCCTTCTGAAACGGGGAGCTGTTGGCCGTCCCCGAGCCGTACCCCTTCATCGCTCGCGGTGTCCGTACCCAGAGTTCTCCAACCTGTCCGTTCGGCAACTCTTCGCCCTCGTCTCCGACCACCTTCAGTTCCACATCGGGCAGCGGGCGACCGATGGACTTCAGCCGCTTGAGCCGGAGTTCCACCTGCTCGGGTGTCCCGTCGAGTCGGTGATCGTCCGGGCCCAGCACGGTAAGGGTCGAGGTGGTTTCGGTCTGGCCAAAGGCATTGACGAACCCAACGGTGTTGGGAAACATCTCAATCGCACGGCGGATGACGGGGAACGGCATCTGCGCCCCGCCGTAGGACAGGTTCTGTAAGCTCGAGAGGTCGTACTTGGCGAAGTCCGGGTGGTCGATGAGCTGCTTGACCATCGTCGGGACCAGGAACGCGTGTGTGACCTGTTCCCGGTGCACCGCTTCCAGCCACGCGCTGGCATCGAACTGCCGCAGCAGTACCAACCGGCGTCCAGTGAACATCGAGGTCATGATGTTGGTGGCGCCTGCGATGTGGTAGAGGGGCACGCACAGCAGTGCTGTCCCACGCGGGCTGCCGTCCGCCAACTCCACATTGGCGGTCACGTACGCCGTGAAGTCGTTGTAGGTCAGCATCACGCCCTTGGGCAGGGCGGTGGTCCCGCTGGTGTACATGAGGATGGAGACGTCTTCGTCGTCGACTTCCGGCGGCTCGAATTCCGGCGCGGCGTCGGTTATGAGGGCATCGAAATGCAGGAAGCCGTCGTGCGGTGTTTCCAACGCAATATAGGTCTGCACACACGTGAATTTCGGCCGGAGCTGCGTGACGGCATCCATATAGCGGTCGCCGACGCACAAAACCTTGGTTTTTGCGGTGGTGACCATGTACTCCAACTCGTGCAGTTTGGCGCGATAGTTGAGCGGCAGGAACACGGCACCAAGTGCGGCGGCCGCGTAGTACGCCTCAACGTATCGGTCTGAGTTGGTTTGCAGAACCGCGACGCAATCGCCGCGACCGACCCCGATTTCCCGAAGGGCGTTCGCCAGACGCTGAATGTTCTGCCAGAGCTGCCCGTAGGTCAGGCGCTGGGTTTCGAAGACCAGAATCTCCTGGTCCTCAAACATGGTGGCCGGGATGCTGACAAAGTTAGAGGTATTCACGGGATGCTCCGCTTTCCAATCGTAGATTCAACCGATGCTCCAGCGCCAAGCCGTCAGGCAGGCTCATGTCGAGGCCGGCATGCACGGCCTGCTTGGCGCTTGCCACCAGTTGTGGGGGCAGTTTGCACAGTCGGTGCGCCAGGTCAATCGCCGACGCATGCAGCCGTGCCCGTGGAACGATCCGGGTGATGATGCCGAGCCGCAAGGCTTCGCGAGCGTCGAGCCAACGACAGGTCAGGACCAGATCCAATGCACGTCCGAGGCCCAGGGCCCGCGGCGCGGTCTGCGTGCCCGCGACGCCGGGGATCATCCCGAGGGCGGCTTCGGGAAAGGAAAACCGCGCATCGGGCGCGGCGATGCAGAGGTCGCAGAGAAGTGCGATCTCGAAACCGCCGCCAACGACGTATCCGTGCACCGCGGCGATGGTTGGTTTTTGCAGCGTGAGGAGGACATGCCACACATCGCGATGCCAGCGTGCGTCGCGGGCACCCACGGGCGACGGCGCGGTGCCGAACTCCCGAACGTCGCCTCCGGTACAGAACGCCGGGCCGTTGCCACGTAAGACCACGGCGTGCACCTCCGGGTCGTCGCGGATGGCGCACAGCGTTTCGAACAGCGCGTCGCGCATGGCCAGGTTGTACGCGTTCAAGACATGCGGCCGGTTCAGCGACACGATCCCGATCGCGCCGTCCTTTTCATACAGCACGGCAGGAAGCTCCTGCGGTGAGGGCGCCGTCGTCCGCGCCCCGGGGGCGTGCGACACTAGTCACTCGAGGGCAACGGCTTGGCTTCCTTCAGTTTCATTTCCTGGTCACAGCAATTCACCGAACCCGTCCCCGGCTTGTTGCAGAGCACCTCGGTGCCACAGCTTTCACACATGTACCGCTTGCCCAATTGGTTTGCCATTGTCCCTCTCCGTCCTTTCCTGCGTGTAGGGTGGCGATTGCCGACCCGCGTGATTCCACTCTAATACGACGACCGCCCATAGAACGGCAAGGCAACGACCTGTCCGGTCGCGGTGCCCTGCGGCAGAGCGATCTGCAGTGCGGTGGTAGGTTCCCAGCACGCACTGCGCACATACGCCAGCGCGATCACTGCCTGCCGTTCAGGTGACCAGACCGCACTGGTGATCGCGCCGACTTCCTTGTCCACATGGAAGAGCCTCGCATCCGCCGGGGGGACTTCGTGCCCCGTGCAGACCAGGCCTACGAGCTTGCGGTGGATCTGGCCGCGTGCACTGACCCGTTCCACTACCTCTTGGCCGAGATAGCAGCCTTTCTGATAGCTGATGGCGGCATCCAGACCCGCTTCGAGAACCAGGACCGAATCGTCGAAGTCCACTCCGCACCAAGGAATGCCGGCCTCCAGCCGTAAGACATTGAGTGCGTCCGTGCCCACCGGTTCGGCACCGGCGGCGTGGCAGCGTTCCCGCAACTGCAGTGTCAGTGCCCGATCACCGAAGACCAGATAGCCATTCTCACCGGCGTGACTGACTGCGGCGACCCGGACCCGTGCGCCGTCGAACGTGAACTCGCGATGATCAAGCGGCCGCATCCCCTCCACCGTGCTTCCGAGGACGCCGATCAGCGTCCGAGCGGCTTGCGGTCCCTCCACTGCAACCAACGGCGCCCACAGCCCGTCCGCGGCAATCTCAACGTCGTCGGCAATGATGTAATGATCGAGCGTCTCCCGGACGGTTGCTTCCCGTATCGCTGGGACATCCAGCCAGAATTCGTCGGCCAGGGCGTAAGCGCGCAGATCCGACACCACTTTGCCCTGAATCGTCAACAGCGCCGCATAGACCCCTTGTCCGTCCTGGAGTCCGGCGACATCGTTCGTCATCATCCCCTGCAAGAAGGTCGTGCGGTCCGTTCCGGTCAGGCGCAACAGTCCCCGGAAGCGCGCATCGAGCAGCCCGCACCGCTGCCGCACCGCCGCCCACTCGCTCTGCGGGTCCGAGAAAACAGCGGCCAGGGCCGGCTGGATAGACGGCAACCCGGTGTTTTGGTGAAGCCTGTCCCGCTGGGTGTTCATTGCCTACTCACAAACAGAACTGCGTAACAAAATCCGCTGGGCGAAAAAAGGCCCGGCCGGTTACGGTTCCGCCCCCCCGGTCAGCACCAGGTCGTTGCGATGGATGACCTCGTCGGTCAGTTGGTACCCGAGGACGCTCTCGATGCGGGCCGAGTGCAGCCCTTTGATTTGCTCCAATTCAGCGGCGCTGTAGTTGACCAGCCCGCGGGCGAATTCGCGGCCCGACAGATCGATGCAGCGCACGCACGCCCCGCTGTCGAACTTGCCATGGACTTCGCGCAAGCCTTTAGGCAGCAAACTGCGGCCTTTTTCCGCAATGGCTTCGAAAGCGCCCTGGTCGACGACCAGGGCGCCCGCCGGTTTCAGGGTGTAAGCGATCCAGTGTTTCCGCCGGGTCAAGCGGTCGCCACGCGGCAGGATCAATGTGCCTGCCGTGCGGCGGGCATCAAAGACCGCCGGCAGTACCCCCGCGTGGAGCCCGTCGGCGATGATTGACGGGATACCCGCGGCGGCTGCTTTCTTCGCCGCCGCGAACTTCGAGGCCATGCCGCCGGTTCCGAGGTCGCTGCGGCCGTCCATCACGTACGACGAGGCGGCGCGGGGGCGATCCTCGACCACATGTACCAACTCCGCGTCGGCGTGCGTGCGCGGGTTCTTGGTGTAGAGTCCGGCGACGTCGCTGAGCATGACGAGCAGGTCCGCCTCGACCAACCCGGCGATCAGTGCGGACAGGTTGTCGTTGTCGCCGAAGTTTCGCAGCTCATCGATGACTACGGTGTCGTTTTCGTTCGCCACCGGAACGACGCCGGCCGCGACCAGTGTCTCGATCGTGTGCCGCGCGTTCAGGTAGCGGCTGCGATCGGCCAGGTCATCATGGGTCAGGAGAATCTGCGCCACCTGCGTGCGGTGCGCTGCGAAGTATTCCTCATAAAGGGCCATCAGATCGATCTGTCCGACCGCGGCCGCGGCCTGCCGCTGCGGGACGGTTTTCGGCCGACTCTTGAGTCCGAGGCGTGCCATGCCCGCGGCCACGGCGCCGGAGCTGACCACCACCAGTTCGATGCCGCGCTGGTGCAGTCCGCAGATCTCCTCCGCCAGCGACTGCAGCCGCTGCCGGTTGATGCCGTTGGGGCCCGACAAGATGCTACTCCCGATCTTGATAACCGCACGGCGCAGGCGCTTGAACAGGCGGGGTTTATGGCTCAACTGTGGATGTGCCGCGGGGCCGGAGGTCATTCCCTCTCCTCGCGCAGCGCCTCTCCGGAAAGGGAAGCGGGATCGGCGATTGGCGGTGCCGTCCCGGCCGCCGACTCTTTGCGCAGCGCCTGCCAGCGGCGGCCGGCTTCGCGCATGAGTGCCGCAACGCCTTCGCGGGTCGCGGCGGAGATGCCCCACAGCGCGATGCCCCGCTGCGCGAAGCGCGTCCGCAGCTCCGGGTAACGCTCGCGCGCTTCCTGCAGATCGAGCTTGTTGGCGACGACAATTTGCGGCTTCGTCGCGAGCGCGGCGTCGAACGCCCGCAATTCCGCATTGATGGCATCGAAATCGGCCATCGGATCACGGCCGCTCAGCCCGCTGATGTCGAGCAAATGGATCAATAGTGTCGTGCGCGACACGTGACGCAAGAACCGGTCGCCAAGCCCGCGCCCGCGGTGCGCCCCTTCGATCAGGCCCGGGATGTCGGCGAGCACGAAACTGCTGTCCTCGTCGAAGCGCACGACTCCCAAATGGGGGACGAGGGTGGTAAACGGGTAGTCGGCGATACGGGGGCGGGCCGCGGAAACGGCGGCGATCAGGGTGGACTTACCCGCATTCGGGTATCCCACCAGCCCGACATCGGCCATGAGGTGCAGTTCCAGCCGCAGGCGTTTGTCCTCGCCGGGTGTTCCTGGTTGGGCGTAACGGGGCGCCTGATTCGTGGGCGTGGCGAAATGGGCGTTGCCTCTGCCGCCGCGTCCGCCATGGGCGACGATGCAGCGTTCGTGCGGGATGCGCAAATCGGCGATCTGCTCGCCGGTCTCCACATCCGTCACCAGGGTGCCCGGCGGGACGCGGACCAGGCGGTCCTCGCCGCGCTTCCCGTACTGTTCCTTGCCGCGGCCATGTTCGCCGCGCCCGGCTTGGACGCGCGGTTGAAACTTGAAATCCAGCAGCGTGGTGAGCCCGGGATCGACGACAAACACGACGTTGCCACCGTCACCGCCATCGCCTCCGTTCGGGCCACCGTGCGGCTTGTACTTTTCACGCAGGAAGCTCACACATCCGCGACCGCCATCGCCGGCACGGACGTGCACTTCCGCTTCGTCAATGAATTTCATCTCCGCTGCTGGCGGAGGTTAGCCGCGGCGTGCCCAAAAGAAAAGCCGCGGTGCGAGGAGACCTCACACCTGCCCTCTCCGAGGGGGAGAGGGAGTATCATGGGGGAAAAGACTACGCCGGAAAGATGTGAACCTGGCGCCGGTCTTTGCCGACACGCTCGTACCGCACGATCCCGTCGATCAATGCGAACAGTGTGAAATCCCGCCCCATGCCGACATTCTTGCCTGGATGAATACGGGTGCCGAGTTGGCGCACCAAGATGTTGCCGGCCTTGGCCAACTGCCCGGCAAACACCTTTACGCCACGCCGCTGTCCCTGGCTGTCACGTCCGTTACGGGTACTGCCTTGCCCTTTTTTATGCGCCATGACTGTGTGTCCCTGTTTCGATCCCGGTTACGCGAACGGCGGTGAACTGCTGACGGTGTCCTTGGTGCCGGCGATAATTCTTGCGCCGTTTCTTCTTCAAGATCAAGATTTTCTTGGCTTTTCCCTGCTGCACGACCTGGGCGGTCACCCGGGCCCCGGGCACCAATGGCGCGCCAACGTGAATCGCGCCCTCATCTGCCGTCATCAATACTTCCTCGAACGCGACGGCGGCGCCGGGCTCACCCCCGAGCTTCTCGACGCGGATGATATCTCCGGGGGTCACGCGATACTGTTTCCCTCCGGTACGAATCACTGCATAGGTCATGGCTGGTCTCCAAACGACGAAACGTCAGGAGTAGAAGAACCGCGCGATATTGTCAACTCCTCCGTCGGGCGGTATGGAGCAGCTATGTCCGCGATTGCTCTCGCGTTGTATAGCCGGCCCGGGTGCCACTTGTGCGCGGAGATGAAGGCGGTGATAGAACCGGTGGTACGGGAGCTCGGCTGCACGCTGGAGGAGATCGACATCAGCGGCCGGACGGAATTGGAAGCACGGTTTGGAATGGAGATCCCGGTGCTGTGCGTCAACGGTCGCAAGGCATTCAAATACCGCGTGACCGAACTCGAACTGCGCAAGCGGCTGACCCGGGAAGGCGGGGAGCGAGGCTGACGGATGCCTAGCATTGCGGTGGATGCGATGGGCGGGGATTTTGCCCCTGAAGAGGTGGTCAAGGGCGTCGCACAAGTTTCGCTGCGGACGGACATTCAGTGCACGTTGGTTGGGAATGAGCAGGAGATCCAAGCCATCCTCGACCGCGTGCCCTATAACCCGGAGCGCATCGGGGTACAGCACACGACAGAGTTCGTCACCATGGCGGAGGATCCGAAGGTGGGCCTCCGGCGCAAGCGGCGTGCGTCGGTCCTCGTCGCGGCCCGTCTCGTCGCCGACGGGCACGCGGATGCCGTTGTCACCGCTGGCAACACCGGTGCGGCCGTCATCGCCTGTACACAGTGTTTCAAAGCCATCCAAGGCGTGTTCAAGCCGGCGCTCGCCAGTGTCTACCCGCGGCAGACGGAGTATCCCGGGCAGGATCAATTGGCGTTGCTGCTTGATGTCGGCGCCACCATACGCTGCGACGCCACGGAGTTGGTGCAGTTTGCGATCATGGGGAGCGCGTACGCCCGCCACGTGTCGAAAGTGCCGAACCCACGGGTGGCGTTGCTCAATATGGGGGTGGAAGAGACCAGGGGCGGCGACATCCTGGTGGAGGCCTATCATCGGCTCAAGAACTGTCGGGGAATCAATTTCGTCGGGAACATTGAAGGCACCGACTTGGCCAAGGGCAAGGCCGATGTCATCGTCTGCGAGGGACTCTTGGGAAATGTCGCGCTCAAGATTCTCGAGGGCGTCGCGGAGGTGGTTGTCGACCTGGCCGGCACGGCCCGGCGTGAGAGTTGGCGGTGGAAGCTCGGTTTCTTCATGCTCGCCGGCAGCATCGGCCGGCTGCGTGACCTGACGGACTATGCCATCTACGGTGGCGCACCCATCTTGGGCTTCGAGCACGTCATGATCAAGTCGCATGGGCGGTCCAACGCACGCGCCGTCGAGAACGCCATCAAGGTGGCTGCCAAGGCGGTCCGTGACGGGGTCACGCAGGAAATCGCTGCGGGAATCGAACAGGTGTGATGACCTTCTGGCAGCGCTTGGGTCGCGTGTCGAAGACGCAGTCGCCGATCGTCTTCCGCTGGGATTTGGATAAGACCTACCTGCAGACCGACTTCGATTCCTTGCGCGGTCTGGTGCGAGTCCCGTTTGAGAAGCCGCAGGATAAAGTCGCCGTCCCCGGCGTCGTGCCGCTCATCCGGGGCTTGCGGGACGCGGCGACGGAAGCCGGTCGGGAGGTGCAGATCTATTTCATTTCGGCCAGCCCAGCGCAGCTGGCCAAGGCGATTAAGCAAAAACTGGCCCTCGACGGCATCGAGTACGATGGCATCGTCTTCAAAGACCAATTGGGGCACCTGGTGCGCGGCCACTTCCGCAGCCTGCGTGAACATGTCGGCTTCAAGCTGACGGAACTGCTGAAGAGTCGGCGGACGGTACCGGCGGCGTCCCGCGAGATTCTGTTTGGTGACGACTGGGAGTCCGATCCGATCATCTACTCGCTCTACGCCGATATTCTCGCCGGTCGCATCGACGGTGAAGAACTTGGTGAGGTGCTGCGTGTCATCGGCGTCCACCCGGGTTTGATTGCCGAAGCTAAGGAGTTGGCCGCGGGTGCCGAGCACGGCGACGCGGTGACGAGAATCTACATCAATCTGGAACGCCGCACCCCGCCGACCCGCTTTCGCTCCTTTGGGCCGCGCCTGGTGCCGACCTTCAACTATCTGCAGACGGCGGTCTGTTTGTTCGCAGACGGCTACCTTGCGCTACCGGCGGTGGCAGGGGTGGCGGAGAGTCTGATCGAGGACGCGGGGTATACGCCTAGCGCCTTGGTGAATTCGATGGCGGATCTGGTGCGCCGGGGGCACGTGCCGGAGGCACCGAGCCTTGCGGTGCGGGACTTCTTGACGCCGCGCGGGCTGATGCCCGCCGAGAGGCGACGTGGTCTGGTGGCCGCTGTGTGGCATCGCGTGGTCCGTTGGGTCCGGCAGGCTGGGGCGCCGGCCAGCCCTCCGATAGATGCCATTGATTACCATCACCTCGTCACGCAGTGGCGCGCGTTAGGGGGTGGTCGATGACAGAATATTGCGTGGTCTTGGTAACCGTTGGGTCAGCGGAGGAAGGTCAACGGATCGCCCAGGCGCTTGTGGGCGAACGGCTTGCCGCGTGCGTTAGCGTGGTGGGTCCGCTCAGTTCGACGTACCGCTGGCAAGGCGAAATCGTGCACGAACAGGAACGGCTGTTGATGATCAAGACACGCGCCGCGCTGTTTGGCGAGATCGAAAGGCGGGTGACGCAGCTCCATTCGTATACGACGCCGGAGGTGATCGCCGTGCCGGTTACGGTGGGATCCACGGGCTACCTGGACTGGCTCCGTGCCGAAACGCAGCCGCATTGACGGCCAGCGTCCTAGAGGCGCCGCAGCGGTGGTGACGGCCGGAGACCGCCCGTGCGGGGGGCAGTGGTGCCGCTCGCGTATGTCGCGCCTCGGTTGTGTGGTTCGCGGCGCGACGAATCGACGCTCTGGCGGGAGAGATCGAAGTTCTTGATGCGAATGCGCAGGTTGTTGGCGCTGTCCGCATTGGCCAGTGATTGCTCTGCGGAAATGCGACCTTGCGTGTACAGATCGTAGAGGGCCTGATCGAACGTCTGACCGCCTTCTTGCGCGCTCTGTTCGATTGCTTCTTTGAGCCGGTCGATTTCGCCCTTTTTGATCAGGTCCCGCGCCCACGGCGTGTCGAGCAGGATCTCGAGCGCAGCGACCCGCTTGCCGTCAACCCCCGGCACCAGCCGCTGGGAGATGATGCCACGCAAGTTGAGGGAGAGCTGCAGGTGGATTTCAGGATGTCGGATCGGGGGGAAAAAATTCAACACGCGTTCGATTGCTTGGTTCGCATTGTTGGAGTGGAGTGTCGCCAGGCACAGGTGGCCGGTGTCGGCGAAAGTGATCGCTGCCTCCATTGTCTCGGCATCGCGGACCTCCCCGATGAGGATGACATCCGGAGATTGGCGCAGCGTATTCTTCAGGGCCTCGGCAAACGACAGCGTGTCAAACCCGACCTCTCGCTGATTGACGATGGACTTCTTGTGCGTATGCACGAACTCGATCGGGTCCTCGACGGTCAGAATGTGTCCCGCCGTGGTCTCGTTGCGATAGTCCAACATCGCGGCCTGTGTGGTGGACTTGCCGGAGCCGGTGGCGCCGGTCACCAGCACGATTCCCCGCCGGCCGAGGGCGATCGTCTTCAAGATTGGTGGCAACTGCAGCTCGTCCAGCGTTGGGATGCGCACCTTGATTTGGCGAATGACGACCGCGACGGCTCCGCGTTGACGGAAGACGTTGATGCGGAAACGGCCCAACCGCTCGGAAGCGATGGCCAGATTCATTTCAAGTGTCTCGTCAAAGGCGGCGCGCTGGCGTTCGCTCATCAGCGAGGTGGCGAGAGCCTCGACCTCTGTCGCTGTCAGCGGTTCCCCCTCCAAGGGCTCGGTGGATCCTTCGATGCGGAGCATCGGCGGGCTGTCGATGGTCAGGTAGAGATCGGAGGCGCCACGCTCCCCCATCTTGGCCAGCAACAACCTGATGTCCACCGGCTACACTCCTCGATTGTATGCGGGGCGCGGAAAGCGCTGCGGGTTTGGCGTCTTGCCGTCGACCACCTGACTGCCAAACAGGTTTGGTGTGAGGGTGCGCGACTGCGCCTCCTCCCTCGAAACCAGCCCCCGGCTGACCAGATCCACCAGCGCCATGTCGAGGGTTTGCATTCCCACCGCCTGCCCTGTCTGCATCGATGATGGCATTTGGTGAATCTTGTTCTCGCGGATCAGATTGCGGACGGCGGGCGTTCCGATCAGAATTTCCAAGGCGGCAACCCGTCCCCCGGTCACTTTGCGGAGCAGCGTCTGCGTGATGACCGCCTGGATCGACTCGGCGAACATCGTGCGGATCTGTCCCTGCTGGGCGGCGGGAAAGACGTCAATGATCCGATCGACGGTCTTCGGTGCGCTCGAGGTGTGCAAGGTGCCGAACACCAGGTGGCCGGTCTCCGCCGCGGTCAACGCCAGAGAGATGGTTTCGAGGTCGCGCATTTCGCCGACGAGGATGACGTCGGGGTCCTCCCGCAGGGCGCCGCGCAGGGCGGCGTCAAACGAGGCGGTGTGGGGACCGACTTCGCGCTGATTGACCAGGCATTTCTTCGAGGTGTGCACAAACTCGATCGGGTCCTCGATGGTCAGAATGTGTCCCTCGTACGTTTCATTGATGTAGTCGATCATCGCGGCCAGGGTAGTGGATTTCCCCGATCCCGTAGGCCCCGTGACGAGCACGAGCCCTTTTTCCTTGTCAGCCAGCTCCCGCACCACCCGAGGCAGGCCGAGTTCCTCGAGCGTCATTACCTTTGTCGGAATCGTACGGAACACTGCGCCCTCGCCGCGGCGAGTGCGGAACGCGTTGACTCGGAAGCGCGCGATGTTGCCCAACTCAAACGAGAAATCCACATCGCCCTTTTCCTGAAAGGTCTTGCGCACGGTATCCGTCATGATGTCGAAGACCATCAGATGCACTTCTTCGGCGGGCAGAGGGGCGTGGTCGATGCGCTTCATGTCGCCGTGGATGCGCAGCATTGGTGGCTCTCCCGACGAAAGATGCACGTCGGACGCGCCTTCGCGATGGCCAAAGGTCAGTAGCTCGGTTACGTCCATAGTACAGGTCCTTTCCTAGGTCTCCCGCTGCCTTCGATGAAGAAGCCTAAGCAAGACGCACGCCAGATGCCCAACCCCGACACGACTGCCGCGCTCACCCAATGAGCGTGGACGCTGATCGGCAGCGGAAAGTCATGGAACAATCGCCGGCGTTAATTTGGTGACGCTCGGTCACCGCGACAGGCTGGCCACCATGATCTGCATCAACAGATTGCTGCCGGCATGATAGAACGCCGGCACCAGAATCGTACCCGTCCGCGCACGGAGCCATCCGTACAGAAGACCGGGAAAGAATACGATCAGGCGCGCTGGACCTCCATGGACGACATGACAGACGGCGAACAGCGCGGCGGCGATCAGCAGACCGACCCCCCACTGGGCACCGAGGAACGTATAGGGTTTCCCACAACTCCGGTCGCATTCGGTCTGCAGGTAGCCACGGAAAAAGAACTCCTCGGGGAGCCCAATGAGCAGGACCTGATCGACGATCGCGCGCAGAAACAGCGGTGGCAGACGCAAATGCAAACTCATCCCGGACCACCAATGTGCCAGCAGGTAATGGCCGACCACGTAGGGCAGAAACACGGCCGCGAGGAGCGTCAAGTGGAACGCGGGGCCGCCGGGCCTGCTGAGGGTCAATCCATAGGTGCCAAAAGAGCGTTTGGTGAGCGCGATGACGCCGAAGGGCAGCAGGAACCACAGCGTCGGGAGATGCAAACCCACCGCGAGTGGAAAGGTCGCGATGAGAACCGCCAGGGCCTCGGCGATAGGTCGGTAGCGCTTCAGCTGCACGCCGTCTGGATTCTCCGTCACTGGCCGTGGACGCTTGAATCCTCAACGATGATGGCGGACAGACCGAGCGGCGTGACTGACCGGGCCAGGGTCACCGCGTCTTCGCGACGCTCGAAGTGTCCGAGTCTGACCCGATAATACCGGCCCGAGGTCCCATCAAGCGGGGCGACGTAGACGCTGGCAAATCGCCGCGCCAGATCTTGCTGCAGGCGCGTCGCGTTGTCCCGGTCCGCAAACGAGCCAACTTGAACCGCGTACGCGGTCACAGGCAAGGGCCCACCCTCACTGCCGAGCAGCTCGATGCGCACCGGTACGGTCCCGGGACCGATCATGCCGAGGGCACGGGCGGCGGCATACGACAGGTCGATGCTGCGCCCCTTGACGAATGGGCCGCGGTCGTTGACGCGAACTTCCACCTGCCGCCCATTTTGCAGGTTCGTCACTGCGACCCGGCTTCCGAGCGGCAGCGTCTGGTGTGCCGCCGTCAACTCATACTGGTCGTAGATCTCCCCGCTGGACGTCCGGTTGCCATGAAAACCCGGTCCGTACCACGACGCGGTGCCGATCTGCGCCGCCCCGAGCTGGGGCGCGGGTGGCGGGGCGGAACGCCGGCCGAACAGGCCGCAGCCCGACAGCCACCACGCCAACAGCAAACACGCCACCACCCTCCGCCGCATGGCCGCAAATTATACCAGAAGTACGCCCCGAGACCAGACAAACCGACAACAGATAACAGACGGACAGACAGCAGATCCAACGCCGACGTTCACAAAGGCGTGCGTCTGTTGTCTGCCCTCTCCCTGTCTGTTGTCCGTGACGTTTGAGGCGCCCTCTCAATGCCCTGCCACGGTCATGCGCGCGACCTTCACCGTTGGTGACGCCACGGCGTGCCGCTGCTCGAGATCGTTGCCGATGACTTCGATGTTGTCGTACATCGCCAGGAGATTGCCCGCGATGGTGATCTCTTCGACCGGATGGACGCATTCACCATTTTCGATCCATTGCCCGACAGCCCCGCGCGAGTAGTCGCCGGTGACCGGGTTGACGCCGAAGCCGATCAATTCCGTGACGTACAAGCCCCGGCGCACGGAGCGGATGATGTCCGCGGGAGAGGTGGTGCCGGCCTGTAGAACGAGATTGGTCGGTGCCACCCGCGGCGCTTCACCGATCGAGCGGGCGGCATTGCCCGTGCTGCGGCCGTGCAGCTTGCGGGCCGAATAGGTGTCGAAAAGGTAGCTGGCCAACGTCCCGTGCTCGATGACCGAGGTGCGCCGTGTCGCCACGCCCTCGCCGTCGAACGGTTTTGAACCGAGGCCGCCGGTGATGGTCCCGTCATCGACCACCGTCACCCATTCAGGCGCGATGCGCTGGCCCAGCTTGCCGAGCAGGAACGATGTGCGTTTGTACAAGGCATGGCCGGACACGGCAGCGGCGAGGTGATGCAGCAAGCTCGCGGCGGTCTCCGGATCGAAGATCACGGGGACGTCGCAGGTTGGCACCCGGCGGGCGTGAAGACGACGAAGCGCGCGGGCCGCGGCTTTGCGCCCGATTGCCGCGGGATGTTCCAAGCGACTGAGCTTCCGTTGCGTCGAATACCAATAGTCCCGCTGCATGGCGCCGTCCGCGGCGGCGACGGGGACGACTGAGAGGGAGACATGCGACGTCTGGTACGTGCCGACGAATCCGAGCGTGGAGGCGTAGACCAGACGGCCGGTGTCCGCGCTACAACTGGCACCTTCTGAATTGCTGATGCGCCGGTCGCTGTCGAACGCCGCCTGTTCCGCCTCCCGTGCCATCGCAATCGCGCGCTCCACCGTGAACGCCTCGACAGCGGGGTCGTACAGATCGAGGTCCGGAACGGGCGTTGCCAGTTCATCGCGATCGGGCAGTCCGGAAAACGGGTCTGGCGCAATGACGCGGGCGAGATCGCACGTGTCCCGGGACAATCGAGCGAGCGACTCGCGCGAGAAATCCGCACTCGACGAGATCGCGCTCCGTTCGTGGACGAACACGCGCAGTCCCAGGTGCTTCTGGCGTGCTTGCTTGATCTTCTCAATTTCGCCCAGGCGTACGCCCACATCAAGGGTGTCGCCCTCTGCGACCAGCACATCGGCGGCGGTTGCCCCGTCGCGGGTGGCAGCCCGCAACAGGTCTTGCGCCAGTTCTTCAAGCGCCTGGCCAGACATGCCCATCGTCCTACGCTGCCGTCTGCGTGCCGCCGACAGTCAAGCCGTCGACGCGGATGGTGGGCAGCCCGACGCCCACGGGAACGGACTGGCCGTCCTTGCCACAGGTGCCGATGCCTTCGTAATAGCCCGCGTACAGGCCGCGGTCGACCGATCGGATGATCTCGTCGGCGGTGGAGTCGCCCGCCAGCATGAAGGTGTTGGTCATGCGCGGCATCGGGATGTGTGCGAAGCTTTCGCGGCGCCCGTTGCCGGTCAGGGGCATTCCCATTAAGCGGGCGTTGAGGCGGTCCTGGAGGTAACCACGCAGGATCCCCTTTTCGATCAGCACGGTTCGCCCTGTGGGCGTGCCTTCGTCATCGACATTGAGCGAGCCACGCCGGTTGCGTAGCGTGCCATCGTCGATCACGGTGCACAGTGGTGATGCGACCGGCTTTCCGAGCAACTCGGAAAATGCCGAGACCTTCTTGCGATTGAAATCGCCTTCCAGCCCATGGCCGATGGCTTCGTGGAGCAGGATGCCGGGCCAGCCGGGCCCAAGCACGACCGTCATTGTGCCAGCCGGGGCGTCAACCGCCTGCAAGTTGCGCACGGCTTGATCGGCCGCCGCTCGTGTAAAGCGGAGGTAGCGATCGCCCTCAAGCAAGAAGCCGAATTCAACGCGCCCGCCCCCGCCATAGGACCCGTGTTGGCGGCTGCCTCCATCCTCGGCAATGCAGGTGACGCTCAGCCGCACCAAGGGCTGCACGTCGCCGACGACCAGCCCACCCGAAGTGACGATGAGCACCAGCTTCTGCTCGACGCCGATGGAGGCGAGCACATTCTTGATGCGGGGATCATGGCGCCGGGCCGCGATGTCGATGCGATTGAGCAGGTCGACCTTGTCCGCGAGCGCCGTCTCGATCGGCGCCCGCGCGAGCGCATACAGGTCGTGGCCGGGACCCGTCTCGCGCACGGCCACCGCCCGCTGCGCGTTGGTTTCCGCTGCGATGGCTTCGGCGGTACGCGCGGCGAGCCGCACGCTCTCGACGGTGACGTCGTCGGAGTACGCGTAGCCGGTCTTGTCACCCGCCACCACGCGGACGCCGACGCCTTGCGCGATGTGCGTACTGGCCGTCTTGACGATGCCTTCCTCCAGGCTCAGGCTCTGCGCGGTGCGGAACTCGAAGTAGAGGTCCGCGTAATCGGCACGGCGCGCGATCGCGCCGCCAACGATAGGTTCGAGCAGTGCCGGGCCGAGCCCGAAGCGCTCAAGAAAAAACTGTTCCGCCGCGGAAGAAGGAATCGCTGTTGCCATCGGTAACGTCCTTGATTTTCGCCTGACAACCTGCGTAGCATAGCAACAGGCACGGAGCCAGTTTGTGACGCGCGCAAGAGGAACGGTTGCATGAGCCAGTACTCCCTCGACGTCCGCTGGTCATGTCTGCGGCGCTACGTGGGACTACGGATTAACCTCTTTCGCGCCATGTACGATGTGCGGTTCCATCTCGCCGACGATCAGTCGGTGATCGCCACTCGCTGCGGGGATTACGCCTTGACCGCGTGCATCGACTTCGATCAGGCGTTCTCGTACTATTACGTCCGCGATTGCAGTTGGTATCGCAGCGACCTGAACCGGATGAGCGATGACGACGTTCCCGACCATATTCGCGACGAGCTGCTACGACAGTTTCTCAGCTTGCTCGGCTGATGAGTGCTGCCGCCCCTCCGCCGTCGGATTCCTACCTCGCCAGTCGTGATCGCCTCCTGACGGAGATGAGCGAGCAGCAGCACCCCAGGCTGCTGCGCCTCGCACGTCGCATCGTGCCCGACATCACGCCGGAGGATCTGCGCAACCCGCAGGATTTCCTCCAACTGAGCGGAGATCCGGTTTTCAATTACGACGACGGCATTCTCGCCGGCCTGCGCAGCGCCGACGTCGCCGTGCGAGCGGAACTGCGGCGGCAGCAGAGTTAGCACAACGTCCCACCGCGCCGTGGCCACATGCGGCCAGGTGCGACGGTTACATCCCCCGCAGCTGGATGATTCGCATCGCCAGTTCCGGAAGCACGACGGCCGCCGGCCCGTGCACGCTGACGCTGGCGATCGGCGTCAGTTCGGTGGCATAGGGATTGATCTCAATCACGTCCCCGCCACGCTGACGGACATCGAACGGGAACTGCGCTGCCGGATAGACCGTTGCCGAGGTGCCCGCCACGATCATGCAATCGCATTGCTCCGCCGCGTCGAAGCAGCGGCCCAGCACGTCCGTCGGAATCGGTTCGCCAAAGAACACGGAATCGTTTTTGAGGATGCCCTGACAGTGTGGGCAGCGCGGCGGTAGCGCCTCCAGCGGAATCTCGTCCCCTGCGAAACGCCTGCTACATTCGATGCAGCGGACCAGCATGTAGTTGCCATGGATTTCCGCGATCGCCTGGCTCCCGGCGAGCCGATGCAGATTGTCCACGTTTTGGGTGATCAGGCAGCGCAGGATTCCGGCGGATTCGAGGCGCGCCAGCGCGTGATGTCCCGGATTGGGTTGCGCCGCATGGAGCGTCTCCCACAACTCGCGCATCGGTCCCTGCGGCGACAGGCGTTCTCGCCAGGCCTGCGCGGGATCCGCCAGGAACCGTTGATAGCCGTTCATCGGTGGCTCGCCGTATTTCGTCCACAACCCCCCTGGCCCGCGAAATGGTGGGATTCCGCTTTCAACGGACATCCCGGCGCCGGTCAGGGCGACCAGGTACTGTGCGCGTGCGCTGATGGTGGCGGCCCGTTCAATGCCGGCGGAGACTCGGGTGGCAGCGTCCTCAGCCATGGGTGAGTTGAGCCTTCTGCCACGGTGAAGTATAGGAGAGACGCCACGATTGCAATCCAGTTCTGTGGTGGGTGCGTGGATACCTCTAGGAGGACGGCTTTATGAAATGGTACGGGAGTGTTGGGATCACCCTTTTCGTAGCCACCATGGCAACGCAAGCACATGCGGGGGGGCAGGTGCAGCCGATCAAGGATCCCAACGGCAACACGCTGGCCGTGGTCGTGAACTGCGATTCGTGCAAGACGGCAAGCGAAGGGAAGGGAACGCCGTGCGTCGCAGGGGCGGAAGACGGGTGGTTGGATGGCCAACCGTGCGGCAGGTGCCTGCTTGCGGCCAATGCGCAGCAGGGCCTGATGTTTGGGTATGACATCCACATTGTCGGAAAACTCGTCGACGGGGCGGGGAACCCGCTCAAGGAGCGTTTCGTCAAGATGTTCACGCCGGCGGGGTGGTCCATGCGCGCGCGTACGACGGATGATGGCAGCTTTCACTTCATCATGGGCGCCACCGCAGAGCGGAAGTCCCAGTCGCCGGTGTTGAGCGACGTCGGCACGCATGCCGATACGGCTAAAGGCACCCCCTACTACACGTTCTTCCTGTTGCCGGAGTCCTTCCAGCAGTGCCCAGCTGCCCCCGCACCGAAAACTTCAGGGAACAAAAAGCCCTGAGCCTGCCGCTCTTCGTTGTCTGGACAACGCGCCGATGGCGATTTGCCGCGCTATCGGGGACGTGGTAACAAAGCCCGTTTCGGTCGAGGGCCAATGAGCCGCACTGTCACCATGGAAAAAATCGTGAATCTCGCCAAACGGCGCGGATTCGCCTTTCAATCGAGCGAGATTTACGGCGGGCTCGTCAGTTGTTGGGACTACGGCCCGGTCGGCGTTGAGCTCAAGCGCAACGTGAAAGACGCCTGGTGGCGTGACATGGTGCTGACAAGACCGGACATCGTCGGCATCGACT
>JAGDMS010000162.1 GCA_017860575.1 Deltaproteobacteria bacterium
GCGCCCGAGTGCGGCGACGTCATGAAGTTGCAGCTCAAGATCAGCGATGCCGGCGTGATCGAGGACGCCCGTTTCAAGACATTCGGGTGCGGCAGCGCCATCGCCAGCTCGAGTTATGTCACGGAGCTGGTCAAAGGGAAGACGCTCGACGACGCCCTGCAAATCAAGAACACGCAGATTGTCGAGGAGCTGAGCCTGCCGCCGGTGAAGATTCATTGCTCGGTGTTGGCGGAGGACGCGATCAAGGCGGCCATCAGTGACTGGAAGAAGCGTCGCGAAGGAGAAGCGGACGCACCGAAGGCGGCGTCGAACGAATAGGAGCGCGTGTCGTGGGGATTGGCCTCTCAGAGAAAGCGGCGGCGAAGATCCGCAGCCTGCTGGCCGAGCAACACAAACCCGAGGGCGGCCTGCGGGTGAAGGTCGTGGGTGGCGGTTGCTCCGGCCTGCAATACAAGATGGACTTGGACGTGGAACGTCCCGGCGACAAAGTGTTCGGCCCCCCCGACGCCAAGATCCTCGTCGACCGAAAGAGTTTCCTCTACCTGAACGGCACCGAGTTGGACTACAACGAAGGCCTCATGCAGTCCGGGTTTAATCTGCAGAACCCGAACGTCAAAAGGTCTTGCGGCTGTGGCGCATCATTTACGGTGTAGGACGCGACGGACATGGGCTCGATCCCGACTCCTGCCGCGGAGCGGGAAGGAGCGATGTGGTCCGCAAGCGAGCGGATAATCTGCTGGCAATGCGGCGCTGAACACGCGCCGGGCCCCTTTTGTCCCGCCTGCGACGCCATTCAACCCCTTCCCGACCAGGCGGATTATTTCCAGGTACTGGGCGTACGGCGCCGTCTCCTGCTCGACACGACGGCGCTGCAGAAACGCTACTACGAGTTGCATCGTCGCTTGCACCCGGACCTCTTCCAAACCGGCCCACAGCAAGCGCGGCAGGCAAGCGTGCGTAATACCGCCGCGGTCAATCGGGCCTACCGCACGCTGCGGGATCCCATTGACCGCGGGCTCTACTGGCTCACCCTGCAAGGCGAGAGCCTCGGGGCCGGCAACAAACAGGTGCCACCCGACCTCGCCGCCCTGGTCTTCGAACTGCAAGAGCACCTCGAGGAATTGCGTGCGGCACGGCAAGGCAACGGGGCGGTGCACCTGGTAGAGGAACTGACCGCCGCGCACGCCGAGTTGATCGAGCGGCAGAACGCCCTGCTGGAGCAACTGGAGCAAAACTTTGCGCGCTGGGATGCCGGAGGTGCCGCGCCCGAACTGTTGACCCGCGAACTCAAGGGCATCCTGTCGGCACTGGCGTATTTGGGCACACTGATCCGCGACGTAGAAAAGGGACTGGAAACTTGATGGAACGCATCTTCGGCATCGATTTGGGCACCACCAACAGCCTGATTGCGTACGCGGACGACGACAGCCTCCGGGTCATTCCCGACCCGGACACGCAAGCCGCCTTGCTCCCGTCGGTCGTCGCCTTCCCGGGCGTGGGCGAACCCATCGTCGGCGCCCGCGCCAAGGCAAAGGCCGCGGAATGCCCCTTGACGACGATCGCCTCCGTGAAGCGCTTCATGGGCCTGGGCATGGAGCACGTCACGCCGGCCGACCGCGAGCAGTATGTCTTCGCCGATGACGCCAGTCCGGAGATCGTCCGCTTTCGTATTCACGACCGCACCTATACGCCGCCGGAAATCTCCGCGCTCATCCTCAAGGAACTCAAGCGTCGCGCCGAAAGCGTCCTTGGCGAGGCCGTCCGCCACGTGGTGATCACGGTCCCCGCCTATTTCAACGACAGTCAGCGCCAAGCCACGCGTGACGCCGGCCGTCTCGCCGGCCTGGAGGTCTTACGGCTGGTCAATGAACCCACCGCGGCCTCACTCGCGTACGGGCTGCACAAGCAGAACCAGGGGCTGATTGCGGTCTACGACCTGGGCGGCGGCACGTTCGACATCTCCATCCTGAAATTGCACGAGGGCATCTTTGAAGTGCTGGCCACCAACGGCGACACCCGCCTCGGGGGGGACGACTTCGACCGCCGCGTGGCCGCCCTGTTGTTGGCGGAAGTGCCGGTGCCACTGCGCAGTAACCCCGACGTCCGCAGCCAGGCCATCGCCGCGGCCGAGGCCGCTAAGATCCAGCTGACCAAGACGGATGCAACGGTCATGGAATTGCGTGCGGGAACGGTGCGGGTGCAACGCCCCCTGACACGAGCCGAATTCGAGTCCACCATCGCCGACGTGGTCGAACGCACTATCGCTCCCTGCCGGCAGGCGCTGAAGGACGCCGGGGTGTCGCCACGAGACCTCGACGAGGTCGTTCTGGTCGGGGGCTCGACCCGTGTGCCATTGGTACGCCGCCGGGTGGAAGAATTCTTCGGCCGCACGCCGCACACGGAGCTCAATCCCGAAGAGGTGGTGGCCCTGGGCGCAGCCGTCCAAGCGGGCGTGCTCTCGGGGCGCAAGAAGGACACCTTGCTGCTGGACGTTGTGCCCCTCTCCCTTGGCATCGAAACCATGGGCGGGGTCATGGCCCGCCTCATCGAGCGGAACACCACCATCCCCGTTACCGCCAAGCAGGTCTTTACGACCTTCGCCGACAACCAGACCGTCGTCGATTTTCACGTCCTGCAGGGTGAACGTGAATTGGCGCGGGACAACCGCAGCCTGGCGCGGTTCAAGCTGCGCGGCATCGAACCCCAACCCGCTGGTCTCCCACGCGTCGAAGTGACCTTCATGATCGACGCCAACGGAATCCTCAATGTCACCGCCCGTGACGAACGCACGGGCCGGGAGCAGTCGATCGACGTCAAGCCCTCCTATGGTCTCACCGACACTGAGATCGAGCGAATGCTGGAGGAATCGATCGACTACGCCGAGGAGGATGTCACTGCGCGCTTGCTGATCGAGGCCCGCAATGACGGCGAAGCCTTGCTGCAGGCGACCCGACGCGCGCTCGATCGGACCGCGCCGGACGCGGCGGAACGCGCCGACATCGAAGCCGCGATGGCACGACTGGCAGATGCGTTGCGTGACACCGACCACAATCGAATCCGCGACCTCACCGACGCACTCAACCGGGTGACCACGCCCCTGGCGCAACGAATCATGGATGCATCGATCAAGGACGCGCTGGAACGCAAGCGGGTGGAGGAAGTGCTGTAACCGACCGGAGGGACCGATGGGACTGAAATGGAGTGACAGAGAGGACATCGCGTTGGAGCTGGTCGAGCGCCATCCGGAGACTGACCCGTTGGGGGTCCGCTTCACCGACCTGCACCGTTGGGTGACGGAGCTGGACGATTTTGACGACGACCCGAAGGCTTCGAACGAAGCCAAGCTCGAAGCCATCCAGATGGCCTGGCTTGAGGAATACACGGACCGCCAGGCGTAGGCCGCGCATGTTGTCGGGGAGGGCAGTAACGTGTCGATGATGCAGATCAGCCGGAAGGTGGATTACGCACTCCGGGCGATCATATACCTTTCCGTACAGAAGGACGGGCGCCCGGTTTCTGTCAAAGAGATCGCCTCGCGCCGGCGCATTCCCCGGAAATTCCTGGAAAAGATCATTCAAGACCTGACCCGCTCCGGGCTGGTCAAATCGCATCGGGGCGCACATGGCGGCTGCACCTTGGTCCGGGCACCACACGACATCTCGTTCCGCGACATCATCGAATCGGTTGAGGGGCCCATCTCACTGAACGTGTGCGTGACGGAACAACGTGACTGCTCGGTCATTACCAGCTGCAACATGCAACGGGTCTGGCAGGAAGGGCAGCGGCGCCTCTTGGAGTTCTTTGCCGACACGACCGTGGCGGATCTGACCCCCGTTTTCCCGTCGAATACGGGGGTCACCGTCGGCGTCCAATCGCTGAAGGAGCTGACGAATGCGTGACAGTATAGTGAACGACACCTTCGCCCACCTGTTACAGCCCGATACCCTGCTGCCGTCGCAGTACTTCGCGCTGGTGAAACGCAAGGGCGGCCATGAACCCGAGCGCCGGCTCGTCGCCGCCTTGCTCGAGGACGCAGTCGAATGTTTCCAGAAGCACCTGCGTGCGCGCGATCCCAAGGCCCGACAGCTCTTCCTGGACGCGGAGGAATGGATCTGCTCCGACGACCGCAGTTGGCCCTTTTCATTCGAAAATGTGTGTGACCTGCTGCAAATCAATCCCGAGTATCTGCGCCGCGGGCTGATCGCCTGGAAGGATCGCCAACTGAGCGGTCACCTGCGGGCCAAGGTGGTTGCGCTGAAGGTCCCGGCCCCGGACCGGCAGCCGGATTCCAGCTTGCAGCAGGCCAACGCAAGCTGACGGCCTCGGCGTTGAACGATCGAACAGGGCGGTAGGCCGGGCCTACCGCCCTTTTTGTTGCTTTTGCCCTCCACGGTGACCTGCTAAGAAAGTCGCAGAATGATTCGTCGCGCCTGGCGGCACGGCTTGGCTGCCTCCTCGTTCGCCCTTGATGCATTGATGCACGTCCTCGGGCGGCGTCCCCCGTATGGCATCCTCAAGCTGGACGTGCACGGCGAAATCGCCGAGGAACCCATGGGCCAGCGATTGCTCGACATGCTCCAACCCCATCGCGACGATTTCTTCAGCTTGGTCGTCCTGCTGCGCTGGGCACGCGAGGATCCGCGCCTGCGCGCAGTGTTCGTGCGCTGTGATGACCTCCGCCTTGGCTGGGCGCGAACCCAGGAACTCCGCCGCAGCCTGGTGGCGCTTCGTCGCGCCGGCAAGGCGGTATGGGTACACCTGGCGTACGCGGGCGTACGCGAGTACGTGCTGGCTTCGGCAGCCGACAAGATCACGCTGGCCCCTGCGGGCATGGTCGACGTCACCGGCCTGGCCTCGGAAGTCACCTTCGTCGCGGGAACGCTGCAGAAGCTCGGGATCCAGATCGACCTTGTGCAGATGGGGAAATACAAGTCGGCCGCGGAAACATTGACGCGCCAGGACATGTCCGAGCCGCACCGGGAAATGGTCGAATCCGTGCTCCACGACCTGTACGAGCAGGTCGTCGATTTGATCGCGGAGGGGCGTCACCTCGCCGTTGGATCCGTTCGGCATCTGCTCGACCGCGGTCCGTTCACCGCCCAGGAGGCCGAACAGGCACAGCTAGTCGATGCCCTGCTCTACGACGACGAGGCCGAGGAGCGCTTGCGCGCGCAATGCGAGCAGCAAACCGTCATTGAACGGCGCGCCTATTTCTCGCGTCGCGCCCGCGCCGCCCGGCGGGCGGTGCTTCGACAGGACCACCCAGCCATCGGCTTGCTGCATGTCACCGGCCCCATCAAGACCGGCCAAACCGTTGCAGGTCCGGGAGCCGCGGGCGCCTGCGGTGCCGCCACCGTTGCGCGGGATCTGAAGGCGCTGCGCGAGCGCCCGCAGATTGGTGCCGTTGTCGTCCGCATCGCCAGCCCGGGCGGCTCCGGTCTGGCATCTGACCTCATCTGGCACGAGGTCTCAAAGACCGCGCAGCAGAAGCCGGTCGTGGTCTCACTCGGGGATGTGGCCGCGTCGGGTGGCTATTACGTAGCGGTCGCGGGGAACCTCGTCCTCGCCGAAGCCGGCACGATCACCGGGTCGATCGGCGTCTTGGCTGGCAAAGCCGTCCTGAAGGACCTCTATGAGCAGATCGGCGTCACCAAGCAACTGATCGTTCGTGGCCGCCATGCAGCGCTACATTCGGATTATGTTCCGCTGGGCGCCGAGGAGCGGCAGCGCCTGCAGGCCGAAGCGGAATCCTTCTATGCGGGTTTCATCAGCAAAGTCTCGTGCGGAAGGCAACTGGAGAGCCACGCCGTCGCGGCGGTCGCTGAAGGCCGCGTGTGGACCGGCAGTCAAGCGAAGAATGCCGGTCTCGTCGATCAACTGGGTGGCCTGGAAGAGGCCCTGGACCAAGCCAAGGTGCTGGCCGGCGTCGCAGCAAATGTCCGGATCGCCGTTGAGCGATTTCCCCGGAGAGAGCGGCTGTGGAAGCTACCGTGGTCTCTCAATCCGGGGTCGAGCCGCCTTCAGCACCTGAACCCGTGGATGCACATGCTCGGTTCCGGCGAGCGGCTCTGGGCTATCCTGCCGTTTCATATAAGCTTTTTCTGAATGGAGCAGCAGAATTCCGGCGAAACGTGGTGTCGGCTCCCGCCGCCATCACCCAAGGGCGGTTGACACCTTTGGATGGGTCCGATAGCTTGCTCCTGACCGAGCGGTTTAGGTCAAGCGGTCAGTAAAGCGAATCATCTCAACGCCAACGACATCGGTAGCCTATTAGTTTCATATCGCCCGTCTCCCACGATGCTGTATTCGAAACTGACTGACCGACTGGTTAAGCGATGACCGAAGCCGCGGCGATCGCAAACGCCAATGTGGCGCTGGCCAAGTATTGGGGCAAGCGCGATGAGGCGCTCAACCTGCCCTATACGGGCAGCATCTCGATCAACCTGGCCGGGCTCACAACAACCGCGCGGGTCCGCTTCACGGACAAACGGGGCGAGGACCGCGTCATCATGAGCGGACGGCAGGTCGATGGTCTGGAAGCCACGAGGGTGCGGAAGTTCCTTGATGTGGTTCGGCAGTTGGCCGGCCGGAACTGCGGCGCCGAGGTCGAGGTGGCAAGCAATTTCCCCGTGGCAGCCGGTTTGGCTTCGTCCGCGTCAACCTTCGCGGCACTGGCGGTCGCCGCGACGCATGCGGCCGGGATCATTTTGTCCGAGCAGGAGCTTTCGCGGCTGGCACGGCGAGGTTCGGGTTCCGCGGCACGGTCAATCCACGGCGGGTACGTCGAGTGGCTTCGGGGCGAGGCCGCCGATGGCTCGGACTCTTACGCTGTGCAACTGGCCCCACCGGAGCATTGGCCGCTCGGGATCGTCGCGGCGATTACCGATCGCGGGCGTAAGCGCGTGGGCTCGCGTGAGGGAATGGCGCACTCGCTCACGCACTCGCCGTTTTTCCCGCCGTGGCTGGAAACGCACCAAGCCGATCTGGAGACCATCCGTCAGGGCATCCTCGGCCGCGACTTGCGCGCCACCGGTAGCGCCGCGGAGCACAACTGCCTCAAGATGCACGCCGTGGCGTTGGCCGCCTCACCACCGTTACTGTACTGGAACGCGGCCACCCTCGCCGTCATGCACCGCGTCATTCAGTTGCGCGAGGAAGGCATGGACGCTTATTTCACTATCGACGCGGGTCCCCAGGTCAAAGTCATCTGTTCCCTGCCGCAACGCGAAGCCATCGCGGCGGCCATCCAGGCCGTGCCGGGCGTCCACGACGTGTTGCTCTCCGAACCCGGCGCCGGGGCCCGACTGGTAGAGGGCGCATGAGAAATCGGATCGTCGCACGCGCCCCCGGTAAGCTCTTCGTGCTCGGCGAGTACGCCGTGCTTGACGGTTGTCCAGCGGTCGTTGCCGCGGTCGACCGCTTCATCGAGGTTACCCTCGACGGGTCCGGCAGTGACGGGCACACGCGGATCCGCTCTGGGACAGCGCAGCTGGAATTCCCCACTGCCGCTCCCCCTGACGACACGGACGCCTGGCGATTCGTCCTAGCCGCCTTCCGTTCAAGCCTGCGTCAGCACCCTGAACTGGCAGCGCGAGGCTTCGCGATCGATATCGTCAGTCGACTGGACGCGCACCCGGGCACCAAGGCGGGCCTGGGCGGTAGTGCCGCGGTCACGGTCGGCCTCATCGCGGCAATGGCGGCGGCCGCAGGACAGCGACTCTGGGAAAAGAAGGCCCGCGATCGGCTGTTCGCCGCCGCGCTCGCTGCGCACCGCCGGGTTCAAGGGGAGTTGGGGAGCGGTGCCGATGTGGCGGCAAGCACGTACGGCGGATTGATCCTGTTCCAACCGCGGAACGGATCCGCGGACATCAGCCCACTCAGGCTGCCGGCGGAGACCCACTTCCTGGCGGCGTGGACGGGCGAGCCAGCGTCGACAACGGATCTGGTGAGCAGCTACCGGCAGGAACAAAACGGCAAAGCCGCCATCCGCGCAACATTCGTCGAGGCCAGTCGGCAGTCGGTCAACGAGTTTGTCGCGACGCTCGCGAGAGGGTCACTGTCTTCGGCCGCGGTGTTGCGCAACGGTGCTCTGCTGGAGCAGCTGGCGACCGACCTGTCATTACCCCTGCTGACCCCGCGGCTCCGCCGGCTCGTGGAGATTGCGCGAGCGCACGGCGCGGCCGCCAAGATCTCCGGCGCGGGCGGGGGCGATTGTGGTGTTGCCCTGGCCCGAAATGCGGTCGACGCACAGGGAATCAAGCAAGACTGGCAGGCCGCCGGTCTGGTACCGCTCGACCTCAACATCTGCAACGAAGGAGTGATCGTTGTCGAAGGGTGACACGTCAACCGCTGGGCTTGCGGAGCGGAAACGCTCGCATCTCGACCTGTGCCAAAACGACGCGGTCGAGTTCCAGGGCAAGACCACGCTGTTCGAGGAAGTCGATCTGATCCACGACGCACTGCCCGAGTTGGCGGTCGAGGATCTTGACCTCACCGTTGAGTTTTTGGGCAAGCGGCTGCGGGCCCCATTGCTGATCACGGGCATGACCGGCGGCACCGCGGAGGCGTTCGCGGTCAACCGCGATCTGGCGTCGGTGGCTGAGCGCTGTGGCATCGGCTTCGGGCTCGGGAGCCAGCGCGCCATGCAGCGCGACCCGGATACCGCGTGGACCTTTGCCATCCGCAAGTACATTCCGACCAGTCTCTTGCTGGCCAACATCGGGCTCGTGCAAGCCGGACAAGCATCGACGGACGATGTGCGACAGCTGGTGAAAAACGTTGCGGCGGATGCGCTGTGCGTCCATTTGAACGCCGGCCAGGAACTGATCCAGCCGGAGGGTGACCGTGACTTTCGCGGCGGGTACGCCACCCTGGCCCGACTCGCGCGCGACCTGGGCGTTCCCGTCATTGCCAAGGAGACGGGGTGCGGCATTTCGCGCCGCGTGGGTGAAGCGCTCTCCCGGGTGGGAATCCGCCATCTCGACGTGTCCGGCGCCGGGGGCACGTCCTGGGTGCGCGTCGAAGCATTGCGGGGCAACGGCAGCAGCCGCCGCCTTGGCGAACTCTTCTCCAACTGGGGGATTCCCACCGCCGCCTCGCTGGCAATGCTACGCGACACCGAACTGGAGTTGATCGCCAGCGGGGGATTGCGGAACGGTCTCGAGATGGCGAAGGCCATTGCGCTGGGCGCACGGCTGTGCGGGGCGGCGTTGCCCATCTACCGGGCCTATCGCACCGCGGGGCTCGACGGCGCGGTCACACTGATCCACGAATTCATTGACGGCATCAAAGCCGCAATGCTGCTGACGGGTTCACGCACGATCGCGGACCTCGCGCAGCAACCGCTGGTTATCGGCGAACGACTCAAGGCATGGCTTGCCGCGGTGCAACGGTAACCGGCCAGAAGAGGGATGGTGATGGCGATGCCCCACAACGGAAAGAAGTCACGCATCGAGGGATTTTATCGGATGCAGCGAAGTGAGCGTCTGGCACGACTCGCCACCGCCGCCGGCATCCGTGAAGGCGAAGTCGCCGCGTTGCTCGACCCCAATCCGCTGCCGTTCGAGAAGGCAAACCACATGGTCGAGAACGCCATCGGTGTCGTCGGTCTACCCCTCGGCGTTGGGCTCAACTTTCTCATCAATGGCCGCGAGTACCTGGTTCCCATGGCGGTCGAGGAGGCGTCCGTCGTTGCCGCCGCCAGTCACGCTGCACGCCTGGTGCGCGACAGTGGCGGGTTCGTTGCGGAAGCCGACCCGCCGGTCATGATCGCGCAAATCCAGCTCGTCAAGGTCCCCGACATGGACGCGGCCGTCCGCCGCATCACGGCGGCCACGCCGCAACTCCTCGCGTCGGCCAATGCGGTACACCCGAACATGGTCAAGCGCGGCGGCGGCGCCCGCGCGATCGAAGTGCGCCCGCTCCTCGACACCGCCTGCGGACCGATGCTGGTGGTGCACCTCCTGGTGGAAGTGGGCGATGCCATGGGAGCCAATGCCGTCAACACGATTGCGGAAGCGCTGGCGCCCAGCCTGGAGGAGTTGACGGCCGGCCAGGTGCGTCTCCGCATCCTGTCAAATCTGGCGGACGAGCGGCTGGCGCGCGCAACGGCCCGCATTGAGATGCGACTGCTCCGCTCGGGCACGCTGTCGGGACGCGAGGTGTCCGAGCGGGTGGTGGAGGCCTGGGCGTTTGCCGCGGCTGATCCCTACCGGGCCGCCACCCACAACAAGGGAATCATGAACGGCATCGACGCCGTGGCCATCGCTACCGGCAATGACTGGCGCGGCATCGAAGCCGGTGCGCACGCCTACGCCGCCCGCAACGGCCGCTACACCTCGCTGAGCGAATGGCGCATCGAGGAGGACCGCCTGGTGGGCACCATCGAGTTGCCGCTCGCCGTCGGCACCGTCGGCGGGAATCTGGAATGCAATCCGCGCATCCGGTTTGGGCTGCACCTGCTCGGCGTGAGTTCGGCGCGCGAACTTGCCGGCGTCATGGCCGCGGTCGGCCTCGGCCAGAATTTCGCCGCCATGCGCGCCCTCGTGACCCACGGCATCCAGCGCGGCCACATGTCCCTGCACGCCCGCGGGCTCGCGGTGGCTGCGGGGGCTCCGGAAGACTTGGTGGAACAGGTGGTCAAGCAGCTCCTCGCTTCCGGCGAGATCAAACTCAGCAAGGCACGCGAGATCGTGCAATCGGTGCAACTGGGCGCGTGAGGATGCGGGACTTGCCCCAGGTGGTGCGCTGCGCGGCGCCCGGCAAGGTCATTCTGCTCGGTGAGCACGTTGTCGTCTACGGACGCGCCGCGCTCGCCGCCAGCATCGACCGCTGCGTCGAGGTGGAGATTGCTCCCTCCGGATGTGTGCCACAGCCCGACTGGTTCGACGGTCGCACATCCCCGCCCCAGTGGCCGGTGCCGCCGGAGGCATTGCGCCGGGCGGCGGAACTGACCGGCGTCGATCCGGCGGAGATCGCAGCCATGGCGCGGGCCACCATGCCGTCGGCGGCCGGCTTGGGCAGCTCAGCAGCATTGAGCGTCGCCCTCGTCCGTGCCCTCGCCACACTGGCCGGGCAATCACTCACCGATGCAGCGGTGTGCAGCCGTGCGTTTGAAATCGAGAAGATCTTCCATGGCTTCCCGTCGGGAATCGACAACACGGTGGTCACCTACGGCGGCCTGCTGGCCTTCCAGCACGGCACCGCACCGCGGCCGGTGGTCCTGCGCCAACCGTTACCCCTGGTCATCGGCGTCGGACGCGCCCCGCGCGCAACGCA
>JAGDMS010000377.1 GCA_017860575.1 Deltaproteobacteria bacterium
AGCTCCGGAGCTTGCGAGAACAGACTCTCGGCCTTGGAGAGGATCGATGACGTGGTGAGCGCCAGCGACGGTTGCGCATCGTTTGTGATGGCCCGCAGCCTGGGGAGCGTCCGCTGTTGCCGGGCCGGATTGGGCGGGGGCAGAGGGACGGGAATCACCCCGGCGTATAAACATCCAAAAAAGGCGGCGATGAACTCGAGACCGGTTGGATAGAGCAACAAGGCGCGCTCTCCCGTTGCTCCGTAGCGTTGGAGCAGCGCACCGATGCTCCGGGCCTGGCGGTCCAACGCCGCATAGGTCAGATGGCCCCCTTCGACTTCCCCATCGAGCAGATAGGTGTAGGCCCGCTGCTCAGGCAGCTGAAGCGCTCGCCACCGAAGGACTTCAACGAGCGAGGCAAACTCGACAATTGGACGACCAGCGCCGCTATACATCTGTGCGGCCTATCTTCGGCCCCGCAGAGCAAGGGATATGAGGGAACAGCTGCCGCCCTCGTGCCGGTGCGCTCGGACGATCCTTTTCCCCCGCACCCCGTCAAAGCAGGGGAGCTCAGAGCGACTCCACGGTGTCAGGCATGACGCGCTTGGCGCCGATAGAATCGATAGCATAGCCGAGCCGAAAAAACCGTTATTTCTATACATGACCAGTTACCTACCGACAAGAGAACGCGACAACGCCGTCAGCTCGGACTACTACGCCCGTGTCGTGCCCTAAATACGGCGCGGAGGCCCATCGCTCAACGTGCAAAACCGTAGGCGTCGAACACGTCTTTGAGCTCGTTGTAGACGTGCTGCTTGGTCAGTCCATACTCCTCCAGCGAATAGCGGTGGGTGCTGTGGTAGCGGTTGTGGCTCGCCCCTGCGTCGGCAAGGCGAGCAGCAAACGCCGCGGACATCGGCAGATTGAGCCATCGGTACAGCTGCTCCACTACCCTCTTGGGGTCCGTGACGAGGTCCTCATAGCGTACAGTGACGAAGGCCCCCTCGGGGAACTTGGTGCGGTGTTCGAGTACCAAGCGGTAATACTCGAAGCCCATCTGGGCCACGGCATACGACTCGGGAGATGCCTTGGCGATCTCAGGGGAATACAGGCTCCAGATAGCATGGAAGAGGCTCATCAATGACGGAATCGCGTCGTAGGGATGCCGCACTACATCAACGAACTTGGCGTCGGGGAAGGCCTCCAAGATCGAGTCGATCCTGCCTGGCAGGAACGTGTTCTTGGAAAGCAGGACCCGGTTGCGCCCGGCCGCATACATGTGGCGCTGCACGCAACCCTTGTAGTACGCTGCCAATTGACGCCGGGTTTTGGGCGGCAGCCGGTCGCAGAACTTGACCCCCTCAAGCAGCTCGGTGAACGGGAAGAACAGATAGATCAGCGGGGTGAAGAAGGTGTGGGCGAAGAGCCCCTCATCCTCTTCGGCCAGTGTGAATCCCATGGGATGGATCTCGCGCCACGGGGCAAAAAGCCTCGCTTCACTCCGGGCAACCCAGCGCGACAGGCGTTCTCCACACAGACCGTCCAGTTGGGAAAGCGCTGCAAACAAGCGGTAGAGCGTGACCGACGGGAAAACAAGCTGGTAGGTCTTGAAATAAGTGAAATGTGATTCATCGAGACACATCAGCCGGTGCAGGAACGTGGTCCCACTCCGGGGGTTCCCCATGATGTAGACGGGAGCCTTGATTTCTTGTGATCGATAGCCCCGCGAAAAGACGTTATCGAGGCACCGGCCAAGAGAAAACATGAGCCAAAACGGCGGAAAGATGATCAACCGTTGGAGAGCCCGCACCATGCGTGACCAGGTTATCCGCCGCTTGGTAAGCGTAAAGTCGTAAGTGCGAATCAAACCGCTAGTGTTGAAGACCATGGCCGTCGAGCCGTGCTGCCGTCTCACGCGTGGTGCTCGGGCCGCACCACGGCTACCAGACACCTTCGTGCCGTCCGCATCGTCGGGGACGATGTGCGCGCGAGTTGACGCTCCCGCACCGATTGCATAGCGTTATAAGCCATTGCGTGCAGCGCGACACCGCGATACGGCAGCCTACGGTGTCGCGCAACACCGTGCAACCAAAAGTTGACTACCACATGTGAGTTCCAACTCACGTGTCAGGCATTCTTCGAAGCCCATGAGGCGATCGCCAGCGGCGCCGGGCGCACCGTCACCAGTCGATCGGCAGCACTGGGCGTTGGGGCTGACGCTGCGGGGCACTGCGGCTACTACGGGATCACCTGCAATGCGGGCGCCCGGATGGCCCTGCTGCGCCTCTGGACGCCCGCCACCGTCGCATTCTTGCTGTCGCTCTCGGCCGTGTCGCGAGATTGTGCTGCGGTAATCTTGCGTGTGTCGGGGATCACCCGCCGGGGTTGTGCTCGCGTTTGCTCAGCACCGTGCGGACAAGCTGGGCTGCCGAAGAGACGTCCATCTTGGAGAACACCATGCGGCGGTGTCCCTCGACAGTGCGGACGCTGACGTTCAGCGCCACCGCGATCTCCTTGGACGTCTTGCCGGCAATGAGCAGCTCCATGACTTGGCGCTCGCGTGGCGTAAGGCGTGAGAGTCGCTGCCGCTCGACGGCCTCTGCGGCGATCACCGCGCGTGCCTGGCGGTCGATGTCGAGCGCCGCGCGGACGCGCTCCAGCAACACCTTTGGCGGAACCGGCTTCTGCAAAAAATCGACGGCGCCAGCCTTCAGCGCCCGCACGGAGGTCGGCACGTTGCCGTGGCCGGTCAGCACAATGACGGGGAGCATCGCCTTGCGCCGGCGGAGATCATCCTGCAGGTCCAGCCCGTTGGTGTGTCGTAAGCGCACGTCCAGCAGCACGCATCCCGGGCGCTCCGGGTCGTAGGCGGCGAGAAATTCTTCACCCGAAGCGTACGTCTCGACCGCGAGTCCCGCCGATTCCAGCAGGGCGCCTAATGACTTGCGCACGCCGGCGTTGTCGTCGACCACAAAGACGGTCGCTTCGGCGGTCATGTGGCACGCTTCTCCCGCGCCACCCTGGGCCGCCGCAGCAGTGGCAGCGTGAAGCGGATGGTGGTCCCGCGCAGCCCGTCGGCGCGGTGCTTCACCCAGATCCGGCCCCGATGCGCCTCGAGGATGGAGCGGCTGATCGCCAGGCCCATGCCCAGCCCCTTTGGCTTGGTGGTGAAGAACGGCTCGAACATGCGCTCCGTGGCGGCGACAGAGACGCCGGTGCCGGTGTCGCGCACGGCCACCTCTGCGATACCCTTCGTGGCGCGCACCTGCAGCTGAATCTCACGGCGGCCACTTGGTGCGTCGCGAAGCGCGTCGATGGCGTTCTGCAGCAGGTTCACGATGATCTGCTCGATCTGGATGCGGTCTGCATATATCGGAAGCGGTCGCGCAGGCAAGTCGAGCCGCACCGTGATGTGCCCCTGTTGGATCTCGCGACCCAATAAGCGCGGGATGTTGCGGGCGATCTCACACAGATCCGTCCGCTCGAACTGCGGCTCTCCCTTCTCGATGAAGTGGCGCAGATGTTCCACGATGTTCCCGGCGCGCACCGCCTCGTCCGATGCGTCGTCCAACATTGCCAGGAGCTTCTTCGGCGCGACCTTGCCCGACCGCACATACTGTGCACACGCCTCCACCCCATTCGCGATCGCCGATAGCGGCTGGTTAAGCTCGTGCGCCAAGCCGCTCGCCAGCTCGCCAACGGTGCTGATGCGCAGCGCGTGCGCCAGCTCGCCTCGCCGCTGCCGCTCCTGGTCCTCGGCCTGCTTGCGGGTCTCGCTTTGCCGTAGGACTTCTTGCGCCCGCATGCGCTCGGTGACGTCTTCAATGGCGAGGAGGATGAGATACGGACGATCGCTGCCGCGATCGATGGTCCGTGCATTGAGCAGCAGGATCCGCGGACCAATCGACTCGAAATTCGCCTCCAATTTGAAGTCATCGAGCACCCGCTTCTGGGGCAGGACCTCTCCGAGCAACGTCCGTAGCCGGGGAATATCCCATTGGCGATTGCCCAGCTCGTACAGCAACTGCCCGATAGTATCCTCCTGGGAGGCGTGGAAGGTGGCGTAGAAGGACTGATTTGCCGAATGCACCCGCAAGTCTCCGTCGAGCACCAGCAGTGGTTCGCGCACCGTATCGACGATGGACTCGGCATAGAGGCGGGCTTCGTGGAGCGCCTCCGCCGCCACGTCGGAGAAGGTGATCACCACCCCTTCGGTGCGGTTGTCGCGCGTGCGGTAGGGGAGGACCTGGCGGATGTACCAGCGGCCGTCGCCCGTTTGCACTTCCGTCTTCGGCGCTATCGGCTTTTGGAGGACCGCCGCGGCGTCGGGCAGGAGGCCGGGGTCGGTGAACATCGGCGCGATGTCGCCGATGGGGCGGCCGATATCCGAGGGGATCAAGCTGAAAAGCCGGGTAGCGGCTGGCGTGAAGCGCCGA
>JAGDMS010000378.1 GCA_017860575.1 Deltaproteobacteria bacterium
GGTCTGGTGTGTGCCAGACCGGACGGTCGGCCGAAGTACCCGGAGTCAGTGAGCCACGCTTTCCTGAAACTGATTCGGAGATCGGAGCTGCCCCGTGTGCGGTTTCACGACTTGCGCCATAGCCACGCGACCCACCTCCTGCGGCAGGACGTCCACCCCAAGGTGGTCAGCGAGCGGTTGGGGCACTCAACCGTGGGCATCACGCTTGACATTTACAGCCATGTCCTCCCCGGCATGCAGGAAGAGGCGGCACGCCGGATTGACGCAGCACTGCGTGCTGCGCTAGCCAATGAGCGCCGGAAGTGACATGTTTGCAAAATGTTTGTAAAACGCCCCAAAACGGAAGAACGCCGTCCTGGCGTTGATAGAGAGAAGCTCTTCATTTCAATAGCTTAGAGTTATACGGAGGGGTGGGTGAGTGGTTGAAACCACCGGTCTTGAAAACCGGCGACCCGCAAGGGTCCGGGAGTTCGAATCTCCCCCCCTCCGCTTGATTTTCCTCAGGAATTGTCCCGGTGAGCTTGGGCAGCGGGGCTGTAAACGACCGGTTGTAAATGCGATTGTAAATATGCGGTGCCTGCCAAGGAGTCGAAGCTTCAAAAGGGCTACTGCGAGCTCTGACATGATGTTCGAAATCCCGTCGCTACCGCCCGCCTCGTGTCCCATGCGGCGGCCGGTCTCGCTGCGTGGTAGTGTCCTGTACGGCCAGAGATCGCTGCCGCAGATACAGGCGCGGCCGATGGTGATGACCGCGTCGGTTGGCTCGATGAGGCGGGCGTCGGGAATGGTCTCGATACGAACGTCGCCGACGCCGAACATGACAGTGGCGCGCATGGTGATCTACCTCTGCTTTCCGGACCTGGAGGGTATTGAGAGCTGACAGCCGCTCAGAGCCCGGCCCTTTTCTCCAGCTCTTCGGGGTACCGCGCCCCTTGGATCGTGATCCTTGAGGCGGCGCTATCGATTTCACGGAGATCGCCCGGCGTTAGTTCGACTGCGACGGCCCCGATGTTCTCTTCCAGGCGCGTGCGCTTCGTAGTGCCTGGGATCGGAACAATCCACGGCTGCTGCGCCAGCAGCCATGCGAGCGCTACCTGAGCCGGTGTCGCTTTCTTTCGTTCCGCGATCTTACGAAGCAGATCAACCAGGGCCTGATTCGCCTTCCGAGCGTCCGGCGTAAAGCGCGGAACGATCTGGCGGAAGTCGGAACTGTCGAACTTGGTATTTTCGTTGATGGTTCCCGTGAGGAAGCCTTTGCCAAGGGGGCTGAACGGAACGAATCCTATTCCGAGTTCCTCGAGCACCGGCAGCACTTCCTCTTCAGGGCGTCTCCACCACAGCGAGTATTCGCTCTGGACCGCAGTGACCGGCTGGACGGCGTGTGCGCGCCGGATCGTTCGCACGCCTGCCTCGGAAAGACCGAAGTGCTTCACCTTGCCCTCCCGAATCAGGTCCTGCACCGCTCCCGCCACATCTTCGATCGGCACGTTGGGGTCGACGCGGTGTTGATAGTAGAGGTCAATGGCCGCGACCCTGAGCCGCTTGAGCGAGCCCTCGACGCATTGTTTGATGCGCTCTGGCCGACCATCGACCAGCTGCTGCCCGCCGGGACCGAGCTTGATCCCGAACTTGGTGGCGATCGCCACCTGCCCGCCGAATGGAGCTAACGCCTCACCCACGAGCTCTTCGTTCGTGAACGGACCGTACAGTTCAGCCGTATCGAAGAATGTGATGCCGCTCTCGACGGCTTGACGTATGAGACCGATCATCTTCTGTTGGTCTGCAGGCGGACCATAGGCCGTGCTCATTCCCATGCAGCCGAGCCCAATTGCGGAGACTTCCAGGTTGCTCTTTCCCAGTTTGCGTTTCTGCATTGTCATCTCCTTCGACTCGAATCAGGCAGGTGACCCAGCCACGTATTGCTCGTCGCTGACCTTCTCCATCCACTCGACGACCTTACCGTCGGGCGCCTCCTGAATGGCGATGTGCGTCATGGCCGTGGTCGGCGCGGCGCCGTGCCAATGCTTCTCATTGGGAGGGCAGCAGACGACGTCGCCCGATCGAATTTCCACTTTTGGTCCGCCTTCGCTTTGCACCCACCCGCACCCGGACGTGACGATCAGGGTCTGCCCGAGCGGATGGGTGTGCCACGCCGTTCGCGCGCCGGGCTCGAACGTGACACTCGCGCCACGCGCACGTGCCGGCGCGGGAGCTTCGAACAGAGGGTCAATGCGTACAGTGCCGGTGAAATACTCGGCCGGCCCTTTGCCGGAGGGCTGTGAACCGCTTCGCTTGATATTCATTTGCAGATTCCTCTGTTTGATTGGAGCAGCGGTCTGTCTCGTCACTGCTCACAAGGTAGCAACTGCGGCACAATGTGATTAGATGGGACCATTGGCATGGCCATATGAGAGGGATTCATGAATGACGCGGCAGAACGTCAATGACCTGATCGCCTTTCTCGCTGTCGCGCGAGAGCGGAGCTTCACCAGGGCGGCTGCCAAGCTTGGGGTTTCCCAATCAGCGTTGAGCCACAGCATGAAAGGGCTGGAGACAAGACTCGGCCTTCGGCTGCTGACTCGCACCACGCGGAGTGTCTCCCCTACCGAGGCGGGTGAACGCCTGCTACGGACTGTGGGCCACCGCTTTGAGGAGATCGAGGCCGAGTTGGACGCCCTCAGTGAGTTTCGGGAGAAGCCCGCCGGCACCATTCGGATCACAGCCACCGACTATGCGGCCGACACGATCCTCTGGCCCAAACTGACGAAGGTCCTGCGCGAGTATCCTGACATCAAGGTCGAGATCATCATCGACTATGGCCTGACCGACATCGTTGCCCAAGGTTACGATGCTGGCGTGCGACTCGGCGAGCAAGTGGCGAAGGACATGATTGCGGTGCGGATCGGGCCGGATATGCGTATGGCGGTCGTGGGGGCCCCGTCGTATTTCGCGCAGCGATCACCACCAAAGGAGCCACAGGATCTGACGGACCACAACTGCATCAATCTGCGGCTGCCGACCTTTGGCGGATTGTACGCCTGGGAGTTCGAAAAGGGTGACCACGAACTGAAGGTGCACGTGGAAGGCCAGCTCGTCTTCAACGGCACTGCCCAGATGCTCAATGCGGCGCTTGCCGGATTCGGCTTGGCCTATGTGCCGGAGGACCTGGCGCAGCCCCATCTCGCCAAGCGTCGTCTCAAGCGGGTACTTGAGGACTGGTGCCCCCCATTTTCAGGCTACCACCTCTACTACCCAAGCCGACGCCAGTCCTCACCGGCGTTTACCCTGCTGGTCGACGCGCTACGCTACCGGGGTTAGCGAGCAAACCCGGCTTGCCTGCTAGTCCGGGCGTTCCTCGAAGACATCCTTGGTTTCGCCCTCCGGGGCGCGCCCCTGCTCAGGCGGCCGCGCATGCGGACGAGTCCTGCCGCAGTTGGAGGCGCTGGCTGGTAGGGTCGGCGCTCCTGCGAGCGCCGCCGGCGCGGCTCGGAGGCCGCGGCTATCGGGGACTTGCGGCCGTGGACTCGACGATCTCCAGCGTCACGCGACGCCTGGCGCGCGCCGCGGCCGCGTTGAGGATGGTGCGGATGGCATCGATCGTCGCGCCGTGCTTGCCGATCACGCGGCCGACATCGTCTGGAGCCACCCTCAATTCGAGCACGGACATGGTGTCGGTTTTCGTCTCGCGGATCTCGACGGCGTCGGGGTAGGTGACGAGATGCTGCGCAATGATCTCAAGCAGGGCCTTCATGATTCGCTCCGAGCGGATTCGGGAGAGGCGCGCTTGATGTCTCGGACGGTGAAGAGCGAGGGCGCCGACGGGACGCAGCGCTCCGACCGAAGAGCACGGGGAGGAGCGCCAGGCCGCCGCCGACGATCAAACGATCATCGTCATCAGTGTCCCGTTGCGGTGTGGTGGCTTCGCGCTCTCGCTGCGGAGGAGCCGCGGGCGCTTTGGGATTGTCGGCCATTGTGACCTCCGAGAGACGAGTCTAACACAAAACCCGGCGGATAGCCGTGGAGCGTGGACGGCGAAGTGGGGTGCTGCCATCTGCCAGGTGAATTGCCTCGGAGTCAACGTGAGAGTTGGTTGCCGGATCAGGGAACGACGCGACTATAACTACAAGCGCGCTTTCGAGGCGATGAGATCGTCGGGCCGGACATGATTGCCATGGCGCAGCCGTCCAACAGTCGCGTGCAACCGCTGGGAAAAGCGTCCGCTCCCGCGAGCACTGCGGCCGGTGGAACACTGACTACCTGCGCGTGGAAGTCATGTACGATCTGTCCGCTGGCGTATCCGACCTCCGAGTTCCAGGTCATGCGATCGCCGACCTTGAGGTTGCCCGTCATAATGGCTGGCCTCCGGCCATCCTCTCTATTCGTTTAAGCGGACAAGGCAGGAACGCATGACGAGTGCCCTTGGGCTGACCGCGAATGCTCTGGGGATTCGCTGCAGGAGGAGACGAAATGAGCGCCATCAAGATTGCGGCAATGGTGTTGATCGTAGCCGGCATCCTGGCATTGGTGTACGGTAGGTTCAGCTACACCAAAGAGACGCACGAGGCAAAGATCGGCTCGCTCGAACACTCGATGAAGGACAAGGAGACCGTGAACGTCCCAGTCTGGGCTGGCGTCGGGGCGATAGTTCTTGGCGGGATCCTGCTTCTGGTTCCCATGAAGAACTAGCGAGGCTCCGCCTCAGAGCTGCCGAGCCGTCAGTGCCTTGCTGGGGTAGATGTATCGGTCGACCGGACTACGTGTCGTCCCGCCAACACGCCCGACTCGGCGGAGACCCGCTATCGCGGCGCGCTCATTGAGGAATTCCTCATCGGACATAGCGCGTGGCTGACGTCAAGTACATTTTTTCACGATGGGGAAATGTAATTGTCGCTCAGCAGAAGGGGCACATCCGGAGCAGAGGGAAGAACTCGTGG
>JAGDMS010000379.1 GCA_017860575.1 Deltaproteobacteria bacterium
GGCGGGCAGACGGCGCTGCGCGTCGGGCGCAAGGTGGGCGAAATGGAGCGCCTGGTGGCGGCCCTGTTCGGCAAGAAACGGGGCGTGATGTGCAACTCCGGCTCCTCGGCCCTGTATCTGGCGGTCGATTTGCTCGGCTTGCAGCCCGGCGACGAGATCATTACCTCGCCCGTCACCTTCTCCACCGACATCGCCTGCATGGTGCGCTCGGGGATCGTGCCGGTGTTCGTCGACGTGGAATACGACACCTACCAGATCGACGTCGCGGCCATCGAGCGCAATATCGGGCCGCGGACGCGTGCACTGCTGGTGCCGAACCTCATCGGCAATTGTCCCGACTGGGATCGCATTCGCGCGATCGCCAACACCCACAACCTCAAGGTCGTCGAGGATAGCTGCGACTGCCTCGGGGCCAAGTTACGCGGCACGCCCACAGGCACTCGCAGCGACATCAGCGTCACCAGCTTCGCCATGTCGCACATCATTACCGCCGCGGGCACGGGCGGGATGGTGCTGCTCGACGATCCCGCCCTGGTGGACCGCTGCCTGCTGCTGCGCCGCTGGGGCCGCCGCAGCGAGATCAAATTCTACGGGTCGAAGAAAGGCGATCGGTCGCTGTTCTCCACGATTGACGGCATCGAGTACGACGACTTGTTCATCTTCGACGAGGTCGGCTGGAACTTCGAGCCGTCTGAGCTGTCCGCAGCCTTCGGCATTGTGCAGATCGGCAAGCTGGCGACGTTCCTCGAGCAACGCAAGCGCAACGCCGCGCAGCTCTACGCGAGTTTGGCGAAGTATCCCGAGGTCTTCATCCCACCCCGGATCACGCCCGACGTCGACATGGCCTGGCACATGTTCCCGATCATGATCCGACCCGAATCGGGCGTGCGGCGCGCCGCGTTCCAGCAGCACATGGAGAGTCGCGGCGTCGACACGCGCATGGTGTGGACGGGCAATGTGACACGGCAGCCGGCGTTCAAGGACAAGCCGTACCGGGCGGACCCGCAGGGCCTGCCGAATGCGGATCGGGTGATGCAATGCGGCCTGATCCTGCCCTGCACGCACGCCTGCTCCGACGATGATATGGCCTACATCTGCGACCAGATCGATGGGTTCTTCAATAAGCAGTGATGGTGATGGGGTGACCGCGATGCCGGTTACGCTCATTACCGGCAGCAGCACTGGCATCGGCCGGGCGACGGCGCTGGAACTGGCCCGCCGCGGTCACGACGTGTACGCCTCCATGCGCAACCTCAGCGGTGGCAGCGAGCTGCGTGCGGCCGCGGAACGGGAGGGGTTACGACTACAATTGCTACAGCTCGATGTGACGGAGGACCACTCGGTGCACGCGGCTGTCGCCGCCGTCATCGACTCCGCAGGTCGCATTGACAACCTGATCAGTAACGCCGGGTTCCACGCCGGAAATGCGTTGGAGGAGACCGACCTGGCGACCGTCCGCAGCTTGATGGAGACGAATTATTTCGGTGGCATCCGTTGCATTCAGGCCGTGCTGCCGCACTTCCGCATGCATCGCGCGGGATGCATCGTTGGTGTTACCTCGCAGTCCGGCCGCATCACGCAGCCCACTTGCGGTGCGTACTGCGCCTCCAAGTTCGCCATGGAGACCGCCTTGGAGACGCTCGCCATCGAGGTGGCGCAGTTCGGCATCCGCGTCGCCATCATCGAGCCGGGCATGACGTTCACCGCCGCGCAAAGCAAGGGGCAGCCGTGGCCGAGGAATACGGCCTATGCGGAAACCTACCGGCGCACGGGGGCGGTATTCGCCGCGGAGGCGGCCGAAGGCTCCTCGTCCGAACTGGTAGCCGAGGCCGTTGCGGCCGCGCTCGCAGACCCGCAACCGCGGCTGCGGTACCTCGTCGGCGCGGACGCGCAGCGCAATATCGCCGGCCGCGCCCGGGTCAGCGACGAGCAATGGGTCGCGCTCCACGGCCTCGAGCGGACCGAAGATTTCTTCGCGCGCTGGACCGAGGTGTTCGGCGTCGATCCGACGCCGCGCGGCGGCACGTGAGCCGGCAGAGACAAGCGTGCTAACGGCGCACCGAGAATCAAGCAGGATGCTCAAAACCCCCGCGCAACCGGGTGTGTTTTTCTTGCGGGCACCGCCCTACGCCGAGCTTGTCGAAGGGTGGGCGGACCGATCCTCAGCAACCTGCTGGGGCGCGCAGTCTTTAGGGACAGGAGGGTGACAATGGGCGAGTTTCGGATTGCACGAGATTTACTCGGACTCGAAGACGCGGTGGCGCTGGTCACCGGTGGCGGATCTGGAGTCGGTCGCGGGCATGGCTTGCGCCTGGCGCAGGCGGGTTGCCACGTAGCCATCGCCGAGTTGAATGTCGAGGCAGGCGAGCGTACCGCACAGGAGATCCGGGGGCTCGGTCGCAAGGCGGTGTGTCTGCGCGCCGATGTCCGCCGCAATTGCGAGGTCAAGGCGCTGGTGGCCGCCGTCGTTTCTGAACTCGGTGGATTGGACGTGGCCGTCAACAATGTTGGCAATCCGCTCAGCATCGGTCCCTTCCTCGACTACACGGAGGAACAGTGGGACGCAGTCTTTGCCCTCGACATCAAGAGCACGCTGTTCTGCTGCCAGGCGGAAGCCATTGCGATGATCGAACGCGGTGTGCCGGGCCGGATCATCAATGTCAGCTCTTCCAGCGGGATCGTCGGTGCGCCATCGGTCAGTGCCTACGGCGCGGCCAAAGCCGGCGTGATCCATCTCACCAAATCCATGGCCCTGGAACTGGCGCCGTACGGGATCCGCGTCAATTGCATCGTCCCGGGCACACACATGACCGAATCGATCCGCGCGACGCTCGAAAGCGGCGGGCCGCAGGCGGACTTCCTGCGTGCCGCCGCCAAGGCGACGCCCATGGGCCGGCTGGGCGACCCGCTCGAAACCGGTGGTGTGGCCGTGTTTCTGGCGTCCAATCTGTCATCGTACATGACCGGCCATTCGGTGATCTCGGACGGCGGCATCACGCACACGACAAACCGGCCGCCGGTGGGTGCGCCGGTGCGCCCGAAAGCGCTGGCGCATGTCGGGGGAGGCAACTGAGATGGATGTCCGTGAGTTCACCGGCTCGGTCGAGGTCATCGACGCCCATATCCACGTCCAGCGCTCCGCGGCGCACGCGCTCGAACTCTACAACTATTTCCTCATGCGCGGCCCTGTCATGAGTGGGCCGCACATGCCGGTTGCCCTCGGCACCGTGGAGCAGGCATTGGCCATGCGTGAGCGCACGGGCGTGCGCCATCTGAACATAATGATGTTCACCTGGTCGGGCACGTATTACCGCGATGGCCTGTTCACGTTGCCGGATGACCCGACCGATCGCGTGCAGGCCGACGGTGAGCTGCGCGCCCGCATCGTGCGGCGCGTTCGCGACAACAACGACTGGGCCGTCGAGACCGCACGCCAGCATGCAGCGCTCAGCTGTTTCATCGGCATCGATCCCGTATTGATGGACGAGACCACGTTGCTCGGCGAAGTGGAGGACAAGATCCGGCGCGGTGCGAAGGGGGTCAAATCCATGTTCCCCGACACCGGCATCCTGGCGAACGACCGGCGCCTGTGGCCGCTGTACGACTACCTCCAGAGCCGCGACATCCCCCTCCAGATGGTGTGCGCAGAATGGGCGCCGAATTTGAATCGTCCGCTCCACTGTGCCGAGGCCTTGGCCGCGTTTCCCAAACTGCGCATGATCTTCTCCCACATCGGACACGGTCGGGAGTTCGGCACGGGTGCCGACGCGGAGTTTGTCGAGCTGGCGCGCCGCTACGCCAACGTCTGCGGCGACGTGTCGCTGCGGCTGCCGGAAGTGGCGGACGGGCATGTGTCGCCCCGGGAGATGGTTGCGCACCTGCGAAAGATCGGAACCGATCGGATCCTGTACGCCAGCAATTTCTGCTTGAATGAATTGTTGCATGCCGACCCGAACGGCGGTGCGGCCGGTGACTTTCAGATGACCCAAACGGTGAAAGGTTTGGAGGTGCTGGCAACGTTGCCACTCACGGAGGAGGAGCGGGCGGACATCGCCGGCCGCAACTACCGCCGCTGGGTTGGACTGGACGCTCCCGCCGGACCGCAGTAATCGTATCCGCTCGTGGAGTGCAAAATGACTGAGGCAAAGCGCTACCCGCTGGCGGGCCTGCGAGTCGTCGACCTGTCCACCGAGATCGCCGGGCCGTATGCCACCAAGCTGCTGGTCGACGCCGGGGCGGAGGTCATCAAAGTGGAGTCGCCAGAGGGCGATCCGCTGCGGCGGTGGACAGCCTCCCACACGGCAATTCCCGCGGGCGCGGATGGGGCCCTGTTCCAGTACCTGAACGCCTCGAAGCACGGTGTCGTCGCCGATCTCTCCCGCGCGGCGTCGATCTCGCCATGGGGGCAGACGGGGCCCTGGGCGAACCGGCCCGCGACCGAGTGGACACTGCAGGCCGCGGTGGGCTCGACGGCCTACCGGGGGCTACCGGCCCGCGGACCGGTCGGCGCGGGTGGCCGGCTCGGGGAGTGGGCGACGGGCATCTACGCGGCGCTGGGTGCCATGTTCGCGTGGATGTGCGCGCGTCGCAGCGGCACGGGACAGCATGTCGATGTGTCGA
>JAGDMS010000163.1 GCA_017860575.1 Deltaproteobacteria bacterium
GGATCACGGGTGTTTGAACACCTAGGAAATGCTATGGAATGGCACATATGATCCATTCCACGCGGCCGGAGGAACACGGGATGGAGCCCGTGTGCGATGCAACGCTGGAACAACATCTCGAGCGCATCGAAGGGTACATGCGCGGCTGCGATCTGCTGACCTACCCTCGCGTTGCCAGCCCGCTGCGCGACGAACTGTGTGCCTTCCTGTGGGCCGAATTGCCGGCCGCTCTCGATGCGTGGGTCGAGGTCGTGATTCCCGGTCTGCGGATTGCGGCCTCGGAACGGGAGGGATTGCGTGACTCCATGCGCACCGCCCTCGAGCGGTGGATTCGCCACATTGCCGACCCGACCGACACGGCGACCTACGTATATCTGCGCAACCACGTGCGTCGCTCGTTTATCGCGCAGTTCCCCGCCTCCCGCTTTCTCAGTGCGCAGATGAAGGCACGGCACATCTTGGCGGATCGGTTGCGTGCCGCCTACCGCCACGACGCCGACCGGTGCGATGCGCTGTTGGCGTTGTTACAGCAAGAGTTCCAGGAGCGCCTCCTGCACATTTCGGACTTCTTCGTGGAGGCGCGGGAAGAGGACCTGCGTGAGCAGGAGGCCAGTTACCGGAAATCCGTCGAGTATGCGCCGGCTGCGATCTTCAAGCTGGATCACCAGTTCGGCACCATTCTCGATGCCAACATTGTCGCCCAGAAAACGGTGGGATTTGGACGTGAGCAGATCATCGGCATGCGCATCTGGGACCTGGTTCCGGCCCGCGAACGGGAGGGTACCAGGCGATTGCTTGAGGAAACGCGACGGCACGGACACTCCTCCAGCGAAGATCTCCACTTGCAAACCCGGACAGGGAAGGTCGTGCCTGTTTTCCTGAACGCGGGCGTGTTCGAGTACGGTGCCCATCGCTTCTTCCACTTGATCTGCGTGGACATTTCGGACCGCAAGCGCTTGGAGAGCCAGTTGATTCAGTCCGAAAAGATGGCGGCGATCGGCCAACTCGCGGCCGGCATCGCGCACGAGATCCGCAATCCCCTGGGGATCATCATGAACGCGTTGTACGACCTCGGTGAAGTCCTCGACTCCAGCCTCCCGGCGGTGGAGGAAGATCTCAGGATCGCCAAGGAGGAAATGGAGCGGGTGCAGGCCATCATCAACAACCTGTTGGAGTTCTCGCGCGACTCGCGCGCCGAGCTCGAGCGGGTAGACATCAATGACCTGCTGCGCAGGACGCTCCAACTGATGAACAAGAGCCTGCAAAACAGTGGGGTGAAGGTGGTGGCCGAGTTTACCCCACTCAGCGCATGCATGGCGAATCAGAATGCGCTGCGCCAGATCTTTCTCAACCTGATCGCGAATGCTGCGCAGGCCATGCCGAACGGGGGCGAGCTCCGGGTGCGAACGGAGCCGCTGCTAGACGGGCGCATTCAAATACAGTTCACCGACACCGGAGTTGGCATCGCCGCAGAGCACCTGAATGACATTTTCAATCCGTTCTTCACCACGAAGCCACCGGGGCAGGGGACCGGCCTCGGGTTGTCTGTCGTGCACTCGGTCGTGAAGCGCTACCACGGTGACATTCACGTCCAGAGCGAGGCCAACGTTGGCACCACCTTTACCATCCAATTCCCCTGTCCGTGCGACGACAAGGCGCTGTACGGGCTTGGCGACGGGCCGCTGGAGCCCTGAGGGGCGACGGGCGGGGAAGGAGGAGAAGGTCGTGGTCGATGTTGCGTGAGCGAGGTGCAAGGTGATGCCGGCACCGGTGCGACTCCTCCTGGTCGAGGACGAGGTGAACATGGTTCGTACCCTCGCCAAGATTCTCGAGCGCAAGGGCTACGAGGTGGATGCCGCGGGCACCGGGCAGGAAGCGCTGGAGCGGCTGTCCGCTACGACGTACGACCTGGTGATCACCGACCTCAACATGCCCGTGATGGACGGCATGGCACTGCTGCGGGAGATCAGACAACGGCAACTGAATCCGGCCATCATCGTGCTGACGGGGCACGGCACCATTCCATCCGCAGTCGAGGCGATGCGACTCGGGGCGGGGGACTACCTCATCAAGCCCTGCCATCCAGACGAATTGCTACTGGTGGCGGCGCGACTGCTGGAAGTGCGACAATTACGCCGCGAGGTGGCCCACCTGCGGCGGCAACTGGGCCAGGCGGATCGTCTGGGGGAGATCATCGGCAAGAGTCCCCGCATGCAGGCGATCTATCAGATCATCGACGCGGTGAGTCAGAACAAGAGCAATGTCCTGCTGTCGGGAGAGAACGGTACTGGTAAGGAGTTGGTCGCCCGAACCATTCACGCCAAGGGCGCGCTGGCGACCAAGCCCTTCTTGGCGATCAACTGCGGCGCGCTCTCAGAAACCCTCCTGGAAAGCCAGCTGTTTGGTCACCGAAAGGGCGCGTTCACCGGCGCCATCGACGACCACGACGGCGTTTTTCAGGCGGCGGACGGTGGCACGCTGTTTCTAGACGAGATTTCGGAAATTCCCTTGCCGCTGCAGGTGAAATTCTTGCGTGCGATTCAAGAGAAGGAAGTGACTCCCTTGGGTTCCACCCGTCCGGTGCGCGTGGATGTGCGCATCATCGCCGCCACAAACCGGAACTTGGAAGAGGCGGTTCGCGACGGCATCTTCCGCACGGATCTCTTCTACCGGCTGAATGTGGTGCCGATCCACCTGCCGCCGTTGCGGGAGCGGCGTGAGGACATTCCATTGCTGGTTGAACGCTTTATCGCGGAGTTCAGCCGGGCATATGGCGTCGAGCCAAAGCGCGTCACGCCCGAGGCGATGAACCGCATCCTTGAGTATGACTGGCCGGGCAACATTCGCGAATTACAGAACGCAATCGAGCGTGCATTCGCCCTGTCATCGGAACCGGAGATTACGCTGACAGACCTGCCGCCAGCGGTCTTGCGCGGTGAGGATACAGTTCGCAACAAGGACACGGTTGGGGGAGTGCTCCCGCTCGAGGAGGTCGAGCGGCAAAGCATTGTTGCCGCCCTGCAACGGAGCGGTGGGAACAAGAACAAGGCGGCGCGTCTGTTGGGCATCGACCGCCAGCGGCTCTATCGCAAGATCGAGAAGTACGGTTTGGCTTCCTGACCTCGGCCCCGCGCGCAAGCCCGATGAGCAGCGTGCGGCACCCCGTCGACCGTCGACTCGGACGCTCGACAAGGTCTCAGTATCCGAGATCTCTGATGGTCTCGTCAGACAAACCGAAGTAGTGGCCGATCTCGTGAATCACTGTCTGCCGAACCTGTGCTCGAATCCGCTCGGGCGAGCGGTAGGCTCGTACCAGCGGCCGAAAAAAGATGCTGATCTTATCGGGCAGGACACCGCTGTAACTGCCATCGCGCAGATGAAGTGGGGTGCCCTGGTACAGCCCGAACAACGTTTCGCGGCGGCTGTCCATTCCCAGCGAGCGCAAGAGGCCCGGTTCCGGTTCGTCCTCGACGACAATTTCCACGTTCTCCAAGCGCCGGAGGAATTCGTCCGGTAACTCGTCTACCGCCTCGATAACCAGCTTGGCGAAATCTGCCCGGGTCATCGCTAACACTCTAGCAGTTTTCTCCCGGTTCGCGCAGGGTTGAACCTCCGCGTCGTCGCGCGCCGAATTCACATCACTCGCCACGGCGGCGCCTTGACCGACCGGGTGAATCCTGACACAAACCGGGGAACCGATGATGAAGCCTTCCGCTCTGTTGCTATGTGTCTGTGGCCTGGTGGCCACCATGGGTGTGGCCTGCGGCACGTCGGGTTCCGAACCGACATCCTACCCTGAGGTGCGCTTCCGTGTCCGTCCCAATGGAACAGCAAAATTCACCGCCGAACTGCGAACGAACGGAATCCTACACGGTTTTCCGACGGGCACCACGTTCACGGCCAGTTCGAACTTCGACTTCTACCTCGAAGGCGCTGCCCCGCCGTACGGCGGTACGTTCACGCTTGCACCTGACAGCCCGGGCGGATTGGACGTGGTGCTGACAGTGACTGGGGAGAGTGAGCAGACGGCGACGGCTGATGCTGCTCGCCCGCGGGCCATCGTCGGGAGTACAGCGGCAGCTGCTCCTCCGCGCCAGGAGGTGCGCTTCCACGTCTGCCTGCCGTTGTCTGATTTTTCCACCTGCTTCGGCTCGAACGATCCGGGAGTGTTCGGGGTTACCTTCAACGGCTCCGTAGGTGATCCGTTCAATACGTATTTGCTGTTCGGCACCACACCAAGCATCTACTACCTGGAGGACGCCCGGGACACGGTGAACGGGGTCTTTGCGATACAACCGTCGACAGGACAAACGCTTGTAGCTCAGCTGTTTATCAACGGAAACCTGATCCAAACGGAGTCGGGTACGCACGACGTGCTGCTCAAGGAGAGCTTGTAGCCCTTCTTATCAACAGTCGCACACGTGCGAAAGCAAAACTGCAGCAACGTGTGTCGCTTCTCCTGAGTACCAGTGTAGCACGCCTAAGTATTTGATTTCAGATGGCTTTCCGCTCCGAATAGGCTGCTGAAAACGTAGGCAAATCAACGTAGCCCTTGCAGGATAGGGCCTGGAGCGTCGTCATCAACAGGTTATCCACAGCGACTGTTGATGACAGCGATCAGACTGACGCGGCGGCAGCCACCACCTTCTTTGCGGCGTCGGCCATGTCGGAGGCGGAAAGGATGTTAAGTCCCGACTCGGACAGGATCTTTTTGCCCATGTCTACATTCGTCCCTTCCAGGCGCACGACCAATGGCACCTGCAGATGGATCTCGCGTGCGGCTTCGACGATACCACTCGCGATGACATCACATTTCATGATGCCGCCAAAAATATTGACTAGCACGGCCCTGACGTTGGCATCGGACAGCAGGATTTTGAACGCGGCCGTCACCTTCTCGGCGGTGGCGCCGCCACCGACATCGAGGAAGTTGGCGGGCTCCCCACCGCACTGCTTGATGATGTCCATGGTCGACATCGCCAATCCTGCGCCGTTGACCATGCAACCGATGTTTCCATCGAGCGAAATGTAACTGAGGTCGTACTTAGCCGCCTCCGTTTCCTTCGGATCTTCCTCCGTAACGTCGCGGAGGTCCCGGATGTCGGCATGGCGAAAGAGGCCGTTGTCGTCAAAAGAAATCTTCGCGTCCAAGGCCAGGATGTCGCCCGACTTGGTGAGCACCAATGGATTGATCTCGGCAAGCGAAGCGTCGCACTGCACGAAGGCCTGATAGAGGGCATTCATGAACGCAACGGCCTTGTTCACCGACTCCTTTGGGATGCCGATACCGAAGGCAATCTTGCGCCCTTGAAAGGCTTGGATACCGACTGCCGGATCAATGGGTTCGCGCAGGATCTTCTCCGGCGTCCGCGCCGCGACTTCTTCGATTTCGACGCCTCCTTCGGCACTGGCCATGAGGGTCGGCCACCCGCGCGCGCGGTCGATGACCATTCCGAGGTAAAGTTCACGCGCGATGGCGCACCCTTCTTCGACGAGGACGCGGCGCACCTCCCGGCCTGCGGGACCGGTTTGATGGGTGACCAGCTTCCTGCCGAGCAAGCCTCGAGCGAACTCGCGGGCCTCCTCGGGAGTTTTGCACACTTTTACCCCGCCGGCCTTGCCCCGGCCACCGGCGTGGATTTGAGCCTTCACGACGCAAATCGAACCGAACTCGCGGGCAATGGCCTCGACCTCCTCCGGGGTGGTTGCCACTTTGCCACGTGGGACCGTCACGCCATAGCGCTTGAGAACTTCTTTCGCCTGAAACTCATGAATATTCATCGACCACACCCCTTTTTTCTGCTCTTAGCGACCGAATAGGTGCTTGAATGGTATCACCGTTGCTTGGCGCCCCAACTCGCCGATTGAGGTCGTCACTCTGGCCTCGCGTGCGGCCCTTCTGTGGGCACGCCGCCCAGTACAAGTACGTTACCTACCAGTACAACAAACGAGGTTGGCCCGGTCGCTACAGAAGCGGTACTCTTAGTTCGCGCTCAAGAACCGTTCCGCCGCTTCAACCAGTTCCTGGACATGGGCCACGGATCCCTTGAGCGCTTCACGCTCCGCCGCCGTCAGTTCGACTTCGACCACGCGCTCGACGCCACCCGCCCCGATCTGCACCGGAACGCCAACGTAGAACCCGTTGACCCCGTACTCGCCTTCGAGCAGCGCGGCACAGGGCATGACTTCCTTCTTATCAAATAGGTAGGCCTCGGCCATACGGATGGCCGCATGGGCCGGTGAGTAGAATGCAGAGGTCTTGAGCAAATTGACGATCTCGCCACCCGCGTTGCGCACGCGCTTCTCGATGGCCTCCAGGCGGTCGGGCTTGATGAGGCGCTCCACCGGCACGCCGGCGACGTTGCAATGGCTACGAACGGGGACCATGTCGTCGCCGTGTCCGCCGAGGACCATGGCGTGCACACTGTTGACGGAGACGCCCAGTTCCATCGCCACAAAGGCGCGGTAGCGTGCCGAATCCAACACCCCCGCCTGCCCGACCACGCGTTGTTTGGGGAAGCCGGTGAGACGCTTCATCGCGGTGACCATGGCATCGAGTGGGTTGGTGATGACAATGACAAACGCACCAGGCGCCCGCTCCTTAATGTTCGTCGCAACGTCCCGCATGATTTTGGTGTTGATGGAGAGCAGGTCGTCGCGGCTCATGCCGGGCTTCCGCGGCACACCGGCGGTAACGATGCAAACATCCGCGCCGGCGAGTTCATCGTACTTGTTGGTCCCGACAATCGCGGCGTCGAAGCCCTCGATCGGCGCGGACTCGAGCAGATCCAGCGCCTTGCCCTGAGGCAGCCCTTCGATGACGTCGAACAGTACGACGTCGCCCAGTCCCTTCAACGCACTGAGATGGGCCAGGGTGCCCCCGATCATTCCCGCACCAATCAGTGCGATCTTCTTGCGTGCCATAGCCTTCCTCTCGTTGTGTGGAATGAAATCTGATCCGCCATAGTGGTAGGGGGTGTGCCGCCACGAAGCAGATCCGCGCCACCACCCGCGCTGCTTAAAGCACTTTGCGTCCGGCGCGGCAAGTCGATCTGCGGTGCGGCCACGCCCGAAGCAGCCCGCCTTTAGCGACCGAAAAGATTACGTAATCCGCGCTCGATCGACCCAGCGGCGCCCTCGGATCGCTGCGACGGCGTGGCGTCCCGCGCTGGGCCCAGGAGTCTCCCGACGAGATCCTTGAGACTGCCGGAGCCGATACCCTGGGAGAGCCGTGCGACCAAGTAGGCGGTATCCGGCTGCGGCTTGGCGACGCCGAGCCGCCCGCGCAAGCGAAAGGGAACCGCAAGCTGCCCGTGGTCATCGAGCAGAAAACGCGCCTCCTTGACATCCGACACCACATCGCGGCTGAAGGCCGGCGACATGGTCAGCACCCCGAGCAGATCCGCGTCCTGGTTGAATCCGATCCACCCGGTTGCGCGGACCGCGAAATCGTCCGCCTCCACCGTCAGATCGTCGGTGCGCAAACGTTGGTCGGCAATCTGAAACGTTGCGCGGAGGGCGCGGATGTGCGTGTCAGGATCGGCTGCGAGTTGGGTGTATCGGGGTTTTACGCTGAGGGGGACGAGGTCGCCGATGACCGGCAGGTTGGAGTGTCGTCCCAGGACTTCACGCACCAGGTTTAAGTCCTTGATCGCGCCGTGGGCAATGTCCGCTGCGATCTGGCCTTTCACTGTGGAACGGATGGCCTCGGCGGTCGTGCCCGTCGCACGAAGATCGAGATGCAGCGTGCCGTCACCCTCGATACGCCGTGCGCCATCGTCGCTGGCAAGTCGCAATACTTTGGCGACGGCAACCTTGGCGCAATCGCCTTTCAACGCGACGCGACCGTCCGCATGCCGCGGGATCTCGCCGCTGAGTTTGAAGGTACCGTCAAAGGCGTGTCCAGAGAAAGCCGCGATCTCCATGCTGGCAGGGGTGAGCAGTGCCTCAAGGTGCAGACTGTCGATGCGAAGCGACTGTGGACCGAGCGGACCGATGGCGCCATCAACGCGCATCGGGATGGCTGTCGGGTCGCCCAGCGGGCCAACCGTCCCGCGCACGTGGATGTTCTGGCTTTCCGCCTGTAGTGCGGCGACCAGGTCAAAAGAGATCGGCTTGGTCTCACCGACATCCCCGACCGAAAGCTCGATCTGCCGCAGGATCGTTGTCCGGGGTGGCGCGTGGGTACCGTCGGTCACCAGGATGGTCCCGTCCGTGATATTTGCCCGGCCGATGATCAACGGGAGGTGTTCCGGCGGCAAATTGGTTGCCGGCCGCGGGGGGGGGGAGCCGGACGGTGAAGGCGACGTGTGCCGACCAAGGCTTTCGTAATTCCAGCGCCCGCTCGCGTCCCGGGTGAGCGTGATGCGCGGCTCCCGCAATTCGATGCGCCCCACCTCGAGTTTCCCGCGCAACAACGGCAGTAACTTTGCCTGCGCAACGACCGAGCGGGAGTCGACGAAATCAGCGGCGCTGAAGCTGGGATCGTCGCCGATCCGCACGTGGTCGATACGCACGCCGATCCCGCCCCACAGGTTCACCACCATGCGGTCGGCGGCCACGGGGCGTCCGATAGCGGCACGTGCCTGGTCAAGGATGCCCTCCCGATGCTCAGCGATGATCCGGTTGATGGACAGGGCTGCGAGGCCCGCAATTCCCGCGCCGAGCAATGCCAACGCGGCCAATGTCCACAGAATCTTGTGCATCTGTTTCAACCGTACGCCGCGCCGACGAGGAGGTCAATTTTGACGGAGGACGCCGCTGGCGTTAGAAGTTCGGCGACGGGAGGAGCCTATGAGGTATGAGCATATTCGTCTAAGCCGGGACGGCGGGATTGTGACGCTGGCATTCAACCGGCCAGAAACACGCAACGCGATGACGCCGGCAATGGGCGAGGAGGTGCCCCGTGCACTCGAGGAGATCCGGGCCGACGCGAGCGTACGCGTATTGGTGCTGACGGGGACGGGCAAGGCCTTCAGCTCGGGAGGCAACCTGGGTATGATCGCGCGCGATACGGGGGCCCGCCCGGACAGCGACGCCCCAAGCATCGGCTCGGCCCGCGACTTCTATGGGCGGTTCCTTGCCATTGCCGATTTGCCCGTTCCTACGATCGCCGCGATCAACGGCCACGCCATCGGGGCCGGGCTGTGCGTCGCGTTGGCGTGTGACCTGCGTATCGCGGTGGCGGACGCGAAGCTCGGGATGACGTTCACCAAGCTTGGCATCCACCCCGGAATGGGGGCGACGTTCTTCTTGCCACGTCTGGTCGGGACCGCTCGTGCCTGCGAGTTATTCTTCACGGGCCGGGTCATCGATGCGGGCGAGGCGGAACGGCTCGGGATGGTAAACCGGGTGGTGGCGCGTGCAGAGTTTGACGCGGTCGTACGCTCCCTCGCGCAGGAAATTGCCGCGGCGGCGCCATTGGCGGTGCGCCTGGTCAAGAAGTCCATTTACCGGGGTGTGCGGCAAACCCTGGACGACATGCTCGATTACGAGGCGCTGAATCAGCAGACAACCTTCGCCACCGCCGATGCGCGTGAGGGTGTTACCGCGCTGCTGGAGAAACGGGAGCCGCGATTTGAAGGAAAGTAAGGTTCCCCCGCCTGACTGCGTTCGGTACCGGTGCGACACCGGCGGTGGTCCCGCGGTGGCTACGCGCTAGTTCTTCTTGCGGAACAGTGCGTCGAGTCGCGAGCGGGCGTCAGCAGACCCCGTGGCCTTGACGGGCCCGCCGACGCGGAAGGCGAAGAAGTCGCAGAAGTTCCCGACGGTCTTGTCGACCTGCCGTTCGGCGCTTGGCTCGCGGCACTGGTTTTGGGCGGCGGGCGCAAAGAAGCTGCAATTCAAGCAGCAGTGCAGGTCGGCACCGCACTGCAGGCAGGCATCGCGGCGGCCGACGCGCTCGACGGGACCGATGGCGTGACCGCAATGATGGCAGAGGCGCTCCATCCCGGTTCTCTCCAGCCGCGTATAGCATTTCGCCGATCGTTGTTGATCAGTGCGGGTTCCTTATCGGGCGTGCGCTGGATTGCTCGGTTCGGCCCGTCTCGGTATCGCAACGACTGGTTACCCGTCAACGTAGAGGGTATCGTAACTAATAGCGAGCACGACGGACGAGTAGAAACCCTTGACTGATTTTCCCGATATGTGGTCTATTGGCGTCCGGTGATGCGCTGGTGATGCGTGGCGCTGGGAGCACCGCGGCTTAGTTCACTCCATCTTCGCCAGCCGATCCCGAGACCGCAGTAAATCCATATCCAAGAGGGAAAAACTCATGGAAGTGCTCTCGAACACGGTAGGAAGGAAGGTCATGATGGCGGTGACGGGGCTGTTCATGGTCCTGTTCGTCGTCGTGCACCTGTTGGGAAACTCCTCCATCTTCGCCGGCCCCGACGGCATCAACGCCTACGCCGCGAAACTCCACGGCCTGGGCCCCTTCGTCTGGATCTCCCGGCTCTTCCTGGGCGCCCTGCTGGCCCTTCACGTCATTTTCGGCATCCTCCTGACGCTGGAGAACAAGGCGGCGAAGCCGGGGAAGTACGCGGTGAAAGAGATGGCGAAGGCCACCTTCGCTGGCGAGACGATGATCTGGACGGGGCTGCTGCTCCTGGCCTTTATCGTCTACCACCTGTTGCAGTTCACCGCACGTGTTACCCCCGACATCGTGCTGGGGAACGACGCGAAGGGGCGCGTCGACGTCTTCACGATGGTGGTAAGCAGCTTCCGGGTCATCCCGATCTCCCTGGTCTACCTGGCCGCCATGGTAGCCCTGTTCCTGCACCTGTCCCACGGGATCCAGAGCATCTTCCAGACCATCGGCCTGACCAACGACAAGGTCCTTCCACAATACGAGTCGTACGGGAAGCTTCTCTCGATTCTCTTCCTGCTGGGGTACTCCGCCATTCCCGTGCTCATCCTCGCCGGCTTCGGCGTCTTCGCCAGATAGGAGGTTGACCGTGATACTCGATGGAAAGGCACCGACGGGACCGATCGAACAGACGTGGGACAAGTACCGCTTCGAGATGAAGCTGGTGAACCCTTCGAACAAGCGCAAGTACAAGATCCTGGTGGTGGGCACCGGCCTGGCCGGGGCGTCCGCCGCCGCGTCGTTGGGCGAACTGGGATACAACGTGGAGGCGTTCTGCTACCAGGACAGCCCCCGCCGCGCCCACAGCATCGCG
>JAGDMS010000380.1 GCA_017860575.1 Deltaproteobacteria bacterium
ATTACATGCTCAGACATCCCGAAACGCTTCTGCGGTCCGCAAACAGACTTTCGACACTGTACAACCGTCTCGCGAACATCGGCCCGTTGCGCTGGCTGGGTGAGAAGACGACGGGCATCAGCAAAGATCGGGAACTGCCGAGCGTGCAGCGCACGACGTTCGCCGAGCGGTTCCGGTCTTACTCCGGCGGATTTTCACCTCACCCCGGGGAAGGGCGTTCCGAGAACAAAAGGGGGTTGACCGTTTAGATGGCAATCTCTGGAAGCGCAAACCGGAGTGCTACTACTGAGAAGGTCGTCGCATACTTCGCGGGGTGCACCACCAACTACAACGAGCCTGAACTCGGAGAGGCCGTTGTGGAGATTCTGGAGAAGCTCGGAATGCGCCCGGTATACCCGGAGCAGCGCTGTTGCGCGATTCCCCAACTCACGGCTGGTGACGTGAGCGGGTTCCGGAAGAACGCCGAGTTCAACACGCGATCGTTACTCGCTTCAGGAGGCGACGTGGTGACGGCGTGCACCAGCTGCGTGGTGGCGCTCAAACATGACTACCCCAAGTGGCTCCGAGCGCCGGAGGCCACGGCGCTGACGGAGCGGACTCACGATGTGATGGAGTACTTGGTGCGCCACTGGGTAGGGGGCGCGATGCCGCCGTTTGAGCCGGTAGAGCTGTCTCTGGCGTACCATGCCCCCTGCCATCTCGTCGTTCTGGGCGATGACCTCATCGACAGGCGACTGGCCCTCTTGCGCTCGATCCCGGGCCTGAGCGTGACCCGCGTGGATCGCGGCTGCTGCGGCATGGGCGGGACGTTCGGCATGAAGTGCCACAACTACCAGATGTCGATGGAGATCGGCGAAGCCTTGTTCGCGGCGCTCAAGGAACACAAGCCGGATATGGTGATTTCGGAGTGTCCGACCTGCCGGTCGCAGATCGCACATGGCACGGGGTTGCCGGTGATCGACCCCGTCATGATCATCCGGCGGGCGCTGCGCCCGGCGAATCGAGAGTCGAAATCTCCTGGAACACGTAACAACCTAACAACGAACAACGTAACAACTGCGGTTGACGCGCACGAGCACGACATGGGCTGCGGGCAAAGCCCGCGCTGATCGGGAGGCAACGGTATGGAGAGAATCACGTGGGATCGCACCAAATGCGTGGGTTGCCGGATGTGTGAGGGCGTTTGTGCGCTTACCCACGAAGGTGAATTCAACCCCACCAAGGCGCGGATCAAGATCGTACGTACAGTGGAGGACGGGCAACTGTTCCCGGTGGCGGTTTTCTGCCTCCATTGCGAGGTGCCCTACTGTCAGGCGGTCTGCCCTGTGGGGGCGCCGTACCGCGACGAACGGGGAGCCATGCTCATCAATGAGAAGAACTGCATCGGGTGCAAGCTGTGCGAGATGGCTTGCCCGGTGGGCGCGATCGCGGTGCACCCGGAGAAGCGTGTGGCGGCGAAATGTGACTGGTGCAAGGGCAGGGAAGAACGTCAGTGCGTGAAGTTCTGCAGCCAGCGGTATGCGGCACTGAGCCTTCTACCCGCCGAGAAAGTGGGCAAGGCGCTGGCGCGGGCAAAGGCCGAGAAGTTCATCAATCTGGCGCGAGTGGAGGCATAACATGTCCAGAGCAGGCAAGGTGTTGCACGTTGACTTGACCGAACGGAAGATCGAAAAGGAGCCCACCTCCAGCTATGTGAAGAAGTGGTTCGGGGGCGATGCCATCGGATCTGCGATCGTCTGCAACGAGGTGTCGCCACAGGCCAAGGCCTACGATCCCGAAAACATTCTCACCTTCAATATGGGGCCCCTCTGCGGGACGTCACGAGGCGGAAGCAAGAGCACGGTGATCACCCGGTCGCCGCTTCTGGTCCACAACATGCTGCTGACGTCCGGCATGGGTGGACAGTTCCCCTCGGAAACAAAGTTTGCCGGGTACGACAATATCATCATCAAGGGAAGGGCCGACGGGCCGGTGTACTTGCTCATCAATGATGACAGGGTAGAGATCAAAGATGCCGCCCACCTCTGGGGGCTGGACACCTACAAGACCCAGTCGGCAATCAAGGCAGAGACGAAAGACCCCGATACCCAGGTGGCCTGTATCGGCCCGGCGGGGGAGAACCAAGTTGCCTATGGATTGATCTACCACGACATCAACGCCACAGCCGGCAGACAAGGTGCTGGCGGGGTTATGGGTTCAAAGAACCTCAAGGCGGTCGCGGTGCGGGGCACCAAGGGACTCAAGGTCGCCGATCCTCAAAAGTATCTCGAGCGGTGGAACCAGTATTTTGCGGCAACGTTTCCGGAACCGTTGACGCCCGACCACTGGTCGCGAACATCCATGGTCGACGCGGCGGATCTCGAAACACCGATCGATATCTTCATGTGGGGTGGCGACGCATCCAACCTTGTCTGCCCCCCTATTCCGGAAGAGAAGACGCTCGCGGCATTCACGCGGAAGTACGCCGTGGGGAACAGCGGCTGTGCCTTCTGCCCTGAGCAGTGCTACGTGCGGATCAATGTGCCCGGTGTTGGTGCCGGCGCCGCGCTCTGTGCCATGCCTGGGGAATGGCAAACGCGGTTCAAGACGTACGACCCGGACCTCTGGTGGCGATGTGCCATCCTCGCCAATAAGCTGGGCCTTGATTGCAGTTCGACCTGCAACATCATTTCCTGGACAATGAAACTCTATGAGGAAGGAGTCATCACCGCGAAGGATAGCGACGGCATTCCCATGGAATGGGGCAGCCGCGAAGCGGTGCTGGCCATGATTGAGAAGATCGCCAGAAAAGAGGGATTCGGCGCGGTGCTGGCCGATGGCATCCTGCCCGCTTCCCGGAAGATCGGTAAGAGTGCCCGTCGGTATGCCCGGCAAGTCAAGGGTGTGGAGTACCTGAACTACTGGATGTGGGCAGGCGGATCCCTGGGCATGATCGTAGGGCCTGGAGGAACCGGCACCCAGATCGATCCCTCCGGGGTAGAGAATGCGGGCAATATCATCGAGAGCATCCTCGAATTACATCCGCCATTTCCGGGAATGACCAAAGAGCAAGTGCACCAGACGGTGGACGGATTGCGGTCCGCCAAGAGTGCGCACATGTCCGGCGATTCCGATGCCTGGAAACTGTTCGAGGAGGACGGGCAGACGATGCGAACCACCGGCAAGGCCTTGCTGGATATCGCCTACGAGAACCAGACGAAGTTGGCCGATCTTGCGGGCGTCTGCGACCAGAGCTCGAACGCCGGACCGAGGTTCCTGACTGCCCTCAGGGATTTCTGGCAAGAGATTGCGGATTTCCTGACCGCGGATCTCGGCGTCGAGTACACTCCGGATATGCTGAAGGAGGTGGTCAACCGGGCGCGGCTCCAGGAAAGGGGCTACGACTACCTCTGTGGACTGCGCCGCGAAGATGAGACCATGCCCGAAGACTTCTTCAAGCCGATGAAAACGAGGCAATTCGGCACCCGCGTGTTCTTGACGCGCGAGCTTCAGGAGAAGATGAAGAACGAGTACTACGAACTAAGAGGGTGCGATCCGGTTGCCGGCGTTCCCCGCAGGGAAGTGCTGGAGAAGCTGGGGCTGAATGATCTTGCCGATAAGCTGAGCAACCTCGATTTCACTGCGGGAACTGCCGTGGAAGGGGATGGTGCGTCGGGAGGCCCAATCTCATCATCCGTGGGTGAACAGCGTTCGTGATGACTGTCGGAAACGACCGCCCCCGCCACCCAGTCGACACCAAATTGACTCGCATTCCGCGCCCGTGCTAGGGGCGCGGCTTGCGCACGTTTCTGCGCCGCTGAGGTATTCGCTGCCACGCGTGGTCGTACGCGCCGTCGCACGCCCGGCAAGGTGATCGGACGCAACCTGTGGACGGAAGAGGAAACCGCGCGGCCGTGTATCTCGCCAGCGACGACGCCAGCTTCGTCAGCGGCAAGATCCTGCGCGTTGACGGCGGCATGTGGATGTAGCGGGGCGCCGCCGGCTGCAGCACACTTGTGTCACGTGGCACGATCTGGCAGGTTTTGTGACAGGGTTTAACAAAACCAATAACCGAACGGAGTGACAGGCAAATGGGTGACGGAATTGCAGGCGGCGCGCGCCTGGCCGGCCTGGGTGTGATCGTTACGGGTGGCGGCACCGGGATTGGGCGTGCCTGCGCCGCCCGGCTCGCCGCCGACGGGGCGGCCGTGACCATCTGTGGACGGACCGAGGCGGCCCTCGTCGATGCCGCACAGCGCATCCGCGCGGCGGCCGGCCACGGCGGTAGCGTGCAGTACGTGGTGGCGGATGTCACGGATGAACACGCCGTGCAGCGCGTGGTTGCGCGCGCGCTCGACATGCCGGGGCGGTTGTACGGGTGTGTCGCCAA
>JAGDMS010000164.1 GCA_017860575.1 Deltaproteobacteria bacterium
CCCGCGGCGTTGATGGCGCTGCGTCGCCGGCGGCGCTGAAGCGCCCGAGATCGCCAGTCGCACCGACCGGGCTGTTCGATCTGTCCCGGCGTGTTTCTCGACCTCGGAGGTGACCGGATGGGGATGATGGACGGCCGCCGCGCCCTGATCTTCGGCGTCGCCAACGACCACAGCATCGCCTGGGCCATTGCGCAGGCCCTACACCGCGAAGGTGCGGAACTGGGATTCACGTACGTGAATGAAGCAATCGAGAAGCGGGTTCGGCCACTGGCCGAGTCGCTCGGTGTGCAAACGGTCCTCCCGTGCGACGTCAGCAAGGACGATGAGATTGCTGCCACCTTCGATGCCATCAAAGAGCGCTGGGGGCGGGTGGACGTCGTCATCCATGCGGTGGCGTTTGCATTGCGGGAGGAACTGAAGGGTCGCATGCTCAACACCTCCCGGGCGGGTTTCCATCTGGCGTTGGACGTCAGCACCTACTCACTCATTGCGATTGCCCGTTGCGCCGAGCCGTTGATGAGTCGGGGGGCGTCGCTGTTGACGCTATCATATCTCGGTGCCGAAAAGGTGGTGCCAAATTACAACGTCATGGGTATCGCGAAGGCGGCACTCGAGGCCAGTGTCCGCTACCTGGCATACGATCTCGGTCCGCAGGGCATTCGCGTCAATGCGATTTCGGCCGGACCAATCCGCACGTTGTCGGCGGCTGGCATTTCCGGATTCAAAGACATGTTGCATCACCACGAGGCCCGCGCCGCCCTCCGCCGCAGCGTGGGCGCCGACGAGGTGGCGGGCGCCGCACTCTACCTGTGCAGCGACCTCGGCAGTGGCGTCACCGGCGAGGTGATGCATGTCGACTGCGGCTACAGCATTATTGGAATGTGAAGGACGGTTGATGGAAGATAGAGGCCAGATGACAGAGAGCAGATTTCTGACCTCCGCTTCTTGCACGTCCGGCATGAACGTTGGACTTTGGACCTTGGACGTTGGACGGCCTTCTTGATGCGTCCGATCCTCTTCCATCTCGGTGGCTTCTCCGTTCCCAGCTTCTGGGTGATGGCGTTTCTCGGCTTCTTCGCCGCCTTCGTCGTCGTCCGCAGCGAAGTGCTTCGGCGCGGCTACGGCGTGGATCTGGCGTACGACATGACCCTGCACGCGTACGTCGGCGGATGGGTGGGCGCCCGGCTGTTTCTCATTCCCAGCGCGTGGGACTTATTCGTGCGGGACCCCATCCGGTTTCTCCTCATGTCGAGTGGTTGGGTGTGGTACGGGGGGGTAATTGGCGGGACGCTGGCGGTGTGCCTCCTCGTATACAGGCGTAACCTGCCGACGTTGGTGATTGCCGATGTTGTGGCGCCGGCGCTGGCGATCGGATTGGGGATCGGGCGCATCGGCTGCCAGCTTTCGGGGGATGGCGACTACGGCGTTCCGACCACCTTACCCTGGGGGATGAGCTATCCAAATGGGGTGGTGCCCACCCAGGAGCGGGTGCACCCGGCGCCGGTCTACGAGGCCGTAGCCTGTTTCGCGATCTTTGCGTATCTGTGGCGACGCCGCCAAGTGGAGGCCGTCGGCTGTCTGGCGGGGCGGTATCTGATTCTTGCCGGGGTTGTGCGGTTCCTGATCGAATTCGTCCGCCGCAATCCCGCATGGCTTGCGGGCTTGACGACCGCACAGTGGACGAGCGTGGGGGCGGTGATCCTTGGTGTGCTGTTGGTGCGTGGAAGTCCCGGCAATCGGCTTGCGCCGACGCCCACGCCGACATAAGATTCGACCGTGAGGTCCTGGCTGCTCAGTGGCGTGCTCCTGCTGGTCGCGACTGCCGCGCAGGCTGACATCGTCGAATGGAGCGACGCCGAGGGCGTGCGACATTACACGAATGTCGAGGCAGAGGTGCCGGCGGACCGCCGCGACACGGCGCAAGTGATAGTCAACGAGCGGGTGTGGCGTGTGCGAGCGGCCGACTCGACCGACACGGCGGGGCAGACGGCAACTGTCGACAGCACGGCCGAGCCGGCCCGTGTGGCAACGGTAGTGCAGGAGCGGCAGCCGGCCACAGAAGCCTACCTTGCAGGTCTGGAACGAGGACTGCAGTTGGCGCGGGCGGTGCGCAGTGGTGATGTCAACATTTCCGGACCGCTGGCGGTTGCGAACTCGACGGGTGCGGTCGCGCCCGCCGGTTACTGGTTGCCAACGCCTGTCTACCCGCTGGTGACGACCTCGTTTGACCGCGGGCGCTCGCGGCATCGGACGTTACGGATGCTGCTCCAGGATCAGTTCGCGATCGACGAGGAGGGACCCTACGTGTTCGAGGATCAGTTCGATGCGCCGCCGCGCGGTGTAGCGCTCAGTCCATTCTTGCCCCGGGGTCTCCCGCACGGATTCCCGCGTCACCTGCGCGTGATCACGCGCTAGCACCGGCCATCGCCGTCGCGCCGAGCCACGATGGGCCATCCCCGGATTCTCGACAGAACGCAGAGCGCCCTGGTGGTGATCGACGTGCAGCAGGCCTACCGCGGCGTGACGTTCGATCACGAGCGCATGCTGCGCGGGGTTTGTCGCCTGATCGAGGCGGCGAAACTGCTGGACATTCCGGTCCTGGCGACGGAGCAGTATCCCAAGGGGTTGGGACATTTGCTGCCCGAGGTGCTAGAGGCTTGCCCGGCCGGCAGCGAGGTCATCGAAAAGCGCTCGCTGAGTTGTTGCGGAGAACCCCGGTTCAACACTGTCTTCAGCGCCCTGCGACGGGCGCAGGTGGTGGTCTGTGGCGTCGAAACGCACGCCTGTGTCAATCAAACAGTGCATGACCTGCTGGCACAGGGGTGTTGCGTGCACGTTCCGGAGGACGCTGTATCCTCGCGCTTCGAGACGGACCACCGCGTGGCATGGGCGAAGATGCTCGCCTCGGGCGCGGTTCCCACGACGGTCGAAATGGCCTGTCTGGAGTGGGTGAAAACGGCCGCTGCGCCCGAGTTCAAGGCTGTGCAGAAGCTGATCAAGTGACCCCGGGGCCGTGAGCGGCTTGCCGGCGGGGTCGTTGCGCGGCCTGTGTTGTGAGCGCTTGCCCGGTTGTGATATGCGACGCGGGGTCGAGGAGGTATGAGGATGTGGCGAAGCTCGGAGGACGCCGGTTCCGGCCACGCGCGGGAAAGATGCAGTGGAGATCCAGGCCCTAGCCGGCGAGTTGTATCGCATCGGGGCGGTGCGCTTTGGCGAGTTTGTCCTGAAAGACAGCCGCCATTCGCCGTTCTACATCGATCTCCGGGTGCTGATCTCGCAGCCTGCCGTTCTGCGACGCGTGGCGCAGGCGATGGTCAACCGCGCCGCCACGCTCCAGTTCGAGTGCCTTGCGGGCATTCCCTACGCTGGCCTTCCGATTGCCGTGGCAATGTCGTTGGAGAGCGACCGTCCGCTGGTGTATCCGCGCAAGGAGGCAAAGGCGTACGGCACGCGCCGGCTGGTCGAGGGGGTGTTCCAGCCTGGCGACCGCGCCCTGGTGATCGATGACGTCATCACCACCGGGGGCGCAAAATTGGAGGCGATTGCGCCGCTGCGCGACGCCGGCCTGGTGGTGGAGCACATCCTGGTGGTGGTCGACCGCGAACAGTCGGGTGCGGAGACGCTAGCGCGCGCAGGGTTGCGACTGCACAGCGTCCTGAAAGTCCGGGAGTTGTTCGATCATTTGCGCGCTGCGGGCGCCATCGGCGACGCCGAGGTGAAACTCGCGCGCGCGTTTCTGGAGACCTGAGCCGTTCGTTGTTGAAGCGCCCGGGCTTCGGACTGCAAACGGCCGGGGCCACTGGAACGGACTCGGTCGCGCTCGCGGTCGGGCTTGGTGTTGGCTCCCTGGAGCGCATTCGCCCTTTCTCCGTGCGGCGCATTATGCTTACAGACCGACATGGCGACGGTGCACAGGTTTAGCCAGCAAGGGTTGCGCGTGGTGTTTCAACACGTGGCGGGTCCGCTCACCAGCATAGCGTTGAGTGTGCGGGCCGGCGCGCGCTTCGACGGCGCGCATCCGGGCATCGCGCACATGGCCGAGCACATGCTGTTTCAGGGCACCACGACGTTCGATCAGGTGGCGCTCAACCGGCGTGCGGCCGAACTCGGGGGCGAACACAACGCCGACACCGGTTACGAAACCATCTCGCTGACCTTTGAAGTGTTCAACGAGGATGTGGATGACGCGCTGGGACTATTGGCAGAGCAGTTCTACCGCAGTCGGGTGAGCGAGGACCGATTGCGGAAAGAGCGGCGTGTGGTGATGGATGAAATCCGCGGACGCGTGGACGACCCAGCGGATCGCTTGCATACGCGGGCGTGGCAGCTGTTCTTCCGCGGCGCGCTCTCCCATCCGGTGTGGGGCAGCGTTCAGAGTCTGCGCGGCATGGAAGCCCGTCACGTCATGGCGTTTTTGCAGCGCTATTTTACCCACGAGCGCAGCGTGCTGGCGGTGGTGGGCGGCCTGGGGGAAGCGGCCGCGCGCACCGCGGTACGCAAGCACTTCCGCGGTGGACGCTCCGGTGTCCCCGGACGAGTGGCACCGGCGCGGTTCGGGTCGACCGGATACCAGCGCTTGCGCGGCGGGGGCGGCCAGGCATACGCGATGAAGCTCATATCGGTGCCGCCGGTGCCGCGGCAGTTGATCGCCGTGGGGCTTGCCCTCGATGTTGTCGGTGCGGACCCCGACAGCCGGCTGTTCCAGGAGATTCGTGAGCGCCTGGGGCTGGGATACGACGTGTCCGCGACATTGGACTGGGGAGCGGGCTGGGCGGTTGCCGTGATCTCCGCAAGCGCGGCGCGTGCCGCCGCCCAGCGCCTGGTGCGCGCCGTCGACGAGACCTGCCAGCGGGCGGCGGACGAAGGCTTCACGGCAGACGAACTGGCCCGCGGCAGGAAGAAGTTGCGCTATCGCTATGCCTCGTTGGCGGAGAGTCGTTTCGATCGTGCCCTGGCGCTTGCGGAGGGCACGCTCCTGGGTTTTCCGCTCCCGGAGGAGGCCGAGCGGATCGTCAGCCGCATGCCCCAGGAGGAGATCGAGGCCGCCTGGCGTCAGGCGCTGAAAGGGCGCACACTGCTGGCGCTGCTGGCGGACTGAGCAGGGTAGTCAGCGGAGAGCGCAAGAGACCATACAGAGATGCTCGTGCGCGTGCTTGCCACCGGGACCTTGGGTGCGGCGCTGTTGGCCGCCACACCCGGCTGGGCGAACTGTCCGGGCGATCTCAACGGCGACGGCCAGGTCACCGTTGATGAGATCGTGAGGATGGTGCAGGTCGGGCTGAACGGCTGTCCGGCTGCGCCGGCAGTGTGCCCTGGGGATTTGGACGGGGATGGCTTGGTGACGGTGGATGAGATCCTTACAGCGGTCAATGCCGCCCTCAGCGGATGCCCCGATCAACCGACCGCGACTCCGACGCGGACGCCGGCGTCCACTCCAACGCCCGCTGCCAGCACAACGCCTTCGCATACCCTCACGGCAGTACCGAGCACCACCCCGAGCTTCACGCCGGTTGCGTCGGCAACGGCGACGGTTTCGACACCAGCAGCACCCACGCAGACGGCAACAGCAAGGCCGTCCGCATCTGCGACCGGGACCGCGACGTCTACTGCGACGCCCACACTTTCAGCGTCGGCGACCCCGATGAACACTGCGACGCCGAGTCACTCCGCAACACCGCGTCCATCCACAACGCCGACCTCGTCGGTCACGCCGACAGCGTCGCGGACCGCGAGCGCGTCGCCGACGCCGAGCCGCTCGCCAACACTCAGTCCGACCGTGACTCCGAGTTCGTTGGCTACACCAACGCCATCGGGAACCGCAACTCCGTCCGCTTCCCCGTCGCCGAGTGCAACGTTCTCTCCGTCGCCATCACCCACGGCGACGCCGACCGCATCGGGGACGGCAACGCCAACGAACACGGCGACGGTCTCGGCGAGCCCGAGTAGGACACCGACGCCCTCCCTCACTGCCACCGCCTCGCCGACACCGACTCCGTCCGTCTGTCCGTTCAGCTTCGACGACGACACAAAGAGCGCGGGGACTGCGTGCGATTTTCTTGGACCCGCCAACGCCGACCCATTCTGTCCGAGCGATCTCGAGGCTTTCCTCAGTAGCGATGGGAGCAACGTCGGTGTGGCAATCGGCGTGATCATCAACGACGAGCCGAATCTGGTGCTGTTTGGCGCCACCAAGATCTCGCCGACAGAGGCGACGTTGGTAAGCTACATCTACGGGCAGGGAACCGACCCGATTCCGATCACGGGCACAATCCAACTCGCGCAAGGTGGCCGCGCCTTGATTATCACTCCGGACGGTTCGCTGGGTTCCGAGCCGTGCAGTTTCAGCCAGTACCTCGGCACCTTCCGTGGCGTGGTTGGCGGCTAGGCGGGTGCTCCGGCATGGCGCGCGATTTGCGTGCGGCACACGATAGGCTAAGGTGACGTCGATGCGGTACACGTGTCCCAAGTGTGGAGAGATATTTGTTGTCCAGCCGGTAGGTGGGACGTGTCCCATGTGCGACGCGGCGCTCCTGCCCGAGCCGGAGAGTCACGAAGCCGAGCCGCACGGGGAGCAGGAAGGCGTTCCTTCCCCGAAGCGGCGCCTGTAGGGTGAGGTCCGCGGCGAAAGATTGTAGCGCGAGGCGCCGAGGAAGAGGGGGGCCGGCGATATGGCAGCGAGAGACGCAGGGCCGGGCGACGTCCCCGATGCGGCCGCCTCCGGAGCGCGCCGTCTGTGCGGAGGCGACGAACTCGTGGCGATGTGGCGCAACACGCGCATGGTGGTCCTCACAGCGATCAGCGCGTCCTTGTTCGCCGCGATCCTGATCCCCTTCAAGGTGCTGCCGATCATTCCCGGGGTGACCGAGTTCCGCCCCGCGAACGCCGTGCCGGTGGTGTGTTCCTTTCTGTTCGGTCCCGCTGGTGCGTGGGGGGCGGCCATCGGGAATGTGATCGGCGACTTTTTTGGTGGCATCGGCCCGGGCGATCTCTTCGGCTTCGTCGGGAATTTTCTCTACGGGTTGATTCCGTACAAGGTCTGGGAAGCCATCACCGACAGCGATCCGGTCCCGCGTTCGCCGGGGACGTGGTTCGCGTTTGTGGCGACCGTGCTGCTGGCGAGCGCCGTCTGCGCGCTGAGCGTTGGCTGGGGGCTCAATCTGCTTGGGTTCGTGCCGTTCTCCGTGCTCGCCAACATCATCCTGGTCAACAACTTTCTCGTTGCGGTGGTGCTGACGCCGTTTCTCCTGGCTGTGCTCTACCCGCGGGTGAAACGCGGCCGACTGCTGTATCGCGATGTCATGCGGCGGCCGCCGCGATCACTCTGGGCGCGGCGGGTGGGGCTTGTGCTCGTCGTGGTGGCGACCATTGGCGGAATGGTGCTTGGTAATCTGTTGTCGGCGGGCCGGCTCTCCGTGCCGTTCCTCCCGCACGCCGTGGCAGCAAGCACGACCCGCGCGGCGGAGGTGGGGGTCGGCCTGTTGCCCGTGATGGCACTGCTGGTTGTTGGCGTTCTGCTCCTCTAGGGCCGGTACGCTCTTGAAACTTGTTGGTAGGGGTGGGGGATCGCCGACGGGTTGCCTGCATGGGATCGCCTGAGATGCGCGCGGACGAACGGGTAAACACAGGTGAAGATGTCATCCGCATGGAGCATCTCTGCTTCCGGTACGCGGGCCAGGAAGGCCCGGCGCTCCACGATGTGACGTTGCGCGTCCGTCAGGGTGAGATGGTGGTGGTCATGGGGGCCACCGGGGCCGGCAAGAGTACGCTGGCGAAATGCCTGAACCGCGTAGTCCCGGTGTTTCAACCGGGGGAACTGAGTGGCGAATTGGCACTGTTCGGACAGCCGGTACGCGGGGAGGGCGTGGCGGAGTTGGCAGGCCGCGTGGGCCTGGTGTCGCAGGACTTCGAGGCGCAGCTGTTCGCCACCAATGTGGTGCAGGAAATTGTTTTTGGCATGGAACAACTTGGGGTCAGCACCGAGGAGATGCGGCGGCGCTTGCCGAGCGCCCTCCAAGCCGTCGGGTTGGTCGGCTTTGAGCGACGCGACCCGGCCACCTTGTCCGGCGGAGAGAAGCAGCGCCTGGCCATTGCGGCCACGCTGGCGTTGGAGCCGCGGCTCTTGGTGTTCGACGAGCCGACGACGGACCTCGACCCGATCGGCAAGCTGGAGATCTTCGCGGTTCTAGCGGCGATGCGGCGCCGCGGATATACACTGCTGGTGATCGAGCACGAAATCGCGGCGGCCGAAGAAGCTGATCGGCTGGTCATCATGAGTGAGGGTCGAATTGTGGCAGACGACGTGCCACGACAAGTGCTGGCGCGGGTGGACTTCTTGCATCGGCACGGCGTCCGGGCGCCGGATCTGCAGCGCCTGGCGGCACGCCTGGGGCTGACGCCGCGCCCGTGGTCGCTGGACGAGGCGGAACCGATCATCCGGGGGTTGAGGGTTGGGGGTCGGGGGCTGGGAGAGGAATCCAGCGTCCCCGTTCCAACCCCCGGTCCCGGATCCCCAGCCCCCTTATTGGTTGCCGACGGCGTGGAGTTCTCCTACGCCGACGGGGCGCGCGCGCTCGATGGCGTCTCGCTGACCATCGACGCAGGGGAATTTATCGCGATTATCGGTCAAAACGGTTCCGGGAAGACCACGCTGGCGAAGCACCTCAACGGTCTCCTGACTCCAACGGCTGGGAGCGTCCGGTTGCGAGGGGCGGATATTCGCAATCTGCCCATCAACGCGGTGGCCACGGATGTGGGGTATGTCTTCCAGAATCCCGACCATCAGATTTTTGCTGCAACCGTGTACGAAGAGGTCGCCTTTGGGCCGCACAACATGTCGTTACCGCCGTCGGAGGTGAGGGCGCGGGTGGAGGGTGCTCTTCAGGCTGTGGGCCTCGAAGGCCTTGACCAAGCGGATCCGTTCCTGCTCGGCAAGGGGCAGCGGCAGCGGCTGGCGGTGGCGTCTTTGCTGGCGCTGCGCCCTCGGGTCTTGATACTCGACGAGCCAACCACCGGCTTGGATTTCGCCGAGCAGCGCCAAATGATGGATCTTCTCCGCCACCTCCACGCGCAGGGCATGGCGATCGTGATCATTACCCATAGCCCGTGGGTGGTCGCGGAATACGCCGAGCGTGGCGTTCTGATGGGTGGTGGGCGCATTCTTTTCGACGCGCCGCTGCGGCGCCTGCTGGAGCAGGAAGAGTTGCTGGCGCAGGCCCACTTTTGCGCGCCGGATATCACCCGGCTGGGTCGGCGCTTCGGCTTCACGCCGTTGTCGGTGGAGGAGTTCTGCCAATGGATGGAGGCGGGAGCCGGTGCGCGCGGTACGGATGAGGGCCCGCGCGCCTGTGGAGAACACTGAGGCACGATGCCGTTGTTCCTGTACATCGAGCGCTCGACGTTCGTTCATCGATTACATCCGGTGGTCAAAGTGTTCGGCATGCTCTGTCTCTTCGTTGCCGCCTTCCTCAGCCAGCGGCCGAGCGTGATGCTACCGCTGACGGCGGCTATTGGCGCCGTGATTGTGCTGATCGGTGTGCAGCGCAACGTGTGGCGTCTGCGCTTGCTGTTCGTGATGGTGTTTGTGATGACGTTCGTCATCTGGTCGCTGTTCTTCGGCGCAGGCACCCCGGTGTTCTCGCTTGGTCCCGTCCGTATCAGCGCGGCGGCCGTGCAGTTTGCGCTGGGGATGGCGCTCAAGCTGGACACCTTCCTGGCGATCGGGGTTCTGTTCCTTTCCACGACGCGAATCGAGGAGTTTGCCTACGCACTGACCCGGTGCGGAATGCCTTACAAACTCGGCTTCACCATGACTCTTGCCTTCCGTCTCGTGCCGGTGTTTCTCGACGCGGCAATCACGGTGGTTCAAGCGCAGCGCTGCCGGGGCTTCGATTTTGACCGGGGAAATGTGGCGCAGCGCATGCGGCGCTACGTACCGGTCATTGTGCCCGTGTTCATCGGGGCCTTACGGCGTGCTGACGGGATGGCGATGGCCCTGGAGGCCAGAGGCTTCCAGTCCGGCATCCCCCGCACCAATTTCGAGCGCTTCCCGTTTCGAGCGCAAGACGCCGCTGCGGCGCTGATGCTGGGCGCGATCGCCGTACTCTACGTCTTGCTGTGGTTTGCCGGCTATGCCACCGTTCCCGTGGCGTAACGAGAGCAACGACACACAGATATTGTTCAGCCCAGCCCGGCTTGAGGCAAAGGGGACAGGCTCCTTGTCTGTGCTGGACCAAGAACGGAGCCTGTCCCCTTTGCTCCGTCAGTCGCACCTGCGATCATCCCCCCGGCGCTGATGGGCAACCGTTCAACGCGACATTGATCGCCAGCAGAATCTCCTCGATGGTGATCTGGCCGTCATGGTTGGCGTCCACCGGTAAGCAGGCGTCCACGGGGTTGTTGCCGAGTGCGATTGTGACGCTGACCAGGATCTCGTCGACGGTGACCAATCCGTTACGCGTGCAGTCGCCGGGGCACGCCGGGGTCGGTGTGGCGGTTGTGGTCGGCGTGGATGTGACGGTTGGGGTCGAAGTCGGTCTGGGTGTCCGTGTCCGCGTCGGCGTCTGGGTGGCAACCGGCGTCGACGTTACCGTGGTTGTCGGCGCCGGGGTGAAGGCCGCGCCGGAGAAGAAGACACCGTAGAACAGCAAATTGGCGGTGGCATTTTGTTGCGACGCGGTCAGCGTGGTGTAATCCGGGACCGAACAATAGGTCAGGGTGGTGACGATGACCTTCCCCTCCCCGTGTCGGTACTCGACCCACGTGGGCCCGGCGCTGTTTTGGAGTACGCGTGTCGCGCCGCTGGGAACCGGGTCCACGATGCCCCCGTCGGTGGGTGCCCAATTGTCGAAATCCGCCGCGCTGAGCGGGAAGCCCCCGGTTCCCAGCCCGGTGATGTACGGGTGGCTGGTAGCGTCCTGAGCAATGGTTTCGGCATTGTTTTGAGAAGCGGTGATGCCGACACCGTCGGGCGCGATGTTCGCCTGGTCGCCCGCTGTCCCAGCGGCGTTGATCACTGCCACGCCGCCCGCATCAACGAACTGCTCGATCACGCCGCCCGGCTTCACCAACTGGCGCAGTTCATCGTACTGAGTACTGTTCAGGACGGGATAGACGTAGATTGCGCGATAGATATTGCGCAGCCGCATCGGATCGTCGGCCAGCGTTTGCGCAAAGGTTGCGGTGGTGTTGCGAACCGCAGGATTCAACTCGAAGCGAAAGAGGTCGAAGGCGCAGGAGTAGTCTGTCTTGTCATCGGTGACAAACCAGTAGCCGAATTGTGGGTCTGGCACTGGGGTCGGGGTTGCGGTCGGCGTTGGGGTATGAGTTGGCGTCGATGTAGGGGGTAGGGTTGACGACGCGGTTGCTGTGACCGTGGGAGACATGGTGGCCGTTTCGGTCGGCGATGCGGTATCGGTCGGCGATGGGGTAGGGGTGTCGTCGGCGGCTGCGGTGCCGGAGAGGAGCGTTACCAGCGTCAGGACGAATAGCAGAGGTGTCGCGCGCCCCTGGCGCGCCCGGCGCTTGTCCCTTGGATTGGATTGGACACGGCCTGCGGTCTTCTGTAAAAGGCGAAGCTCATTCATGCGCATTTCTCCCACCGCCTTTACCTAGGCCACCGGCGCCCTCTCCCTCGCCGATTGGCCTCGACTCTCCGTGAACGGAGATCCTGTTTATGCGGGGGGCGGCGCGTGGTCAAGGGGAAGAGGGCGTGCCGTGGCCGGCTCGGCCCCGCGACGATCCCGCCGGGAGGTTGGGCGCCGTGACGGGGCTAGCGCGTTACGAGGCGTGCGCGGCGGTGGATTCCGTCGTCGCTCCGTGCGGGTTTCGCAGACCGCAGAACTCTTCGTAGTCGATGAGTGTGGTGATGGTGGGATGCTTCCCGCACACGGGGCAGTTCGGATCTTTGCGCAGCTTGTGGATGCGGGGTTCCATGCTCAGCGTATCGAAATAGGCCATTCGTCCGATGAGCGGCTTGCCAACGCCGAGAATGAGCTTGAGTGTCTCCAGTGCTTGCACACACCCCACCAATCCGGGCAGTACCCCCAGAACGCCCGCTTCAGCGCAACTCGGGGCCGCGCCCGGAGGCGGCGGTTCCGGGAACAGGCAGCGGTAGCAGGGGCCCTTCCCTGGGTAAAAGACCGACGCTTGCCCCTCGAACTGGAAGATGCTGCCGTGCACGTTGGGTTTGCCCGTCATGACGCAGGCGTCGTTGACGAGATAGCGCGTCGGGAAGTTGTCGCACCCGTCCACGATCACGTCGTAGTCGGCGATCAGCCGTATGATGTTCTGCGAGCTCAGCCGCTCCTGGTAGCCGATGACGTTGACGTCCGGGTTCAGGGCCGTCAGGGTCTGGCGTGCAGACTCCACTTTCGGCATGCCGACGCGGTCGTTGGTGTGGAGGATCTGGCGCTGCAGGTTGCTCAGGTCAACGGTATCGTGGTCGACGAGCCCAAGGGTGCCGACACCTGCCGCGGCGAGGTAAAAGGCCGCCGGCGAACCGAGCCCGCCGGCGCCGACCAGCAGAACCTTGGCGTTCAACAGCTTCGCCTGGCCCTCTTCACCCACCTCCGGCAACAAAAAGTGGCGGCTGTAGCGCGTGAGTTGTTCGGCACTGAACTGGAATTCCTGCTTCCACGGATAGCCGGCACCCTTCCATGCGGAGTAGCCACCGGCCATCGAGATGACGTTCTCGTACCCCATATCGCGCAGTTGTTTCGCCGCCAGCAGGGAGCGGGCCCCACCGGCGCAGTACGCGATGATTGGCGTGTGCTTGTCGGGAATGGTTTGTTCGATGCGCTGTTCGTGGTAGCCGCGGGGTCCCGCGACGGCATCGACCAGGTGCCCCTCGCGAAATTCCTCCTTTTCGCGCACATCCAGCAACACGTAGGGGGTGCCGTTCCCCAGTTGCTCGCTGACCTGATCGATGGTCCACTCCGGCACCTCGCGTCGAGCTTCTTCCATCAGGTCCTTGAACGTCTTTCCCATGACCATGTCTCCTGGTGTGCTCGTCCCGCGGCCACCGCCGCGGAGCAAGCAAGTGTTCGCTCTGTGATGATGTATTGGTATAGCGTCGCGGCAGTACCGAGTCCACTCGCCCGCCGCGCCCCGACGGGCTGGTGGTCAGTGGCAGCGGTCGGGGCCGGGTGGACCGGAGGTGCAGCGCGACTCCGCAAGGTGGAACTCGAGGATCTCGCGCAACCGTTCGGCACGATCCGCCAGGGTCAGGGCTTCGAGCAGCCCCTGCTTCTCGATCGGGGCGATCTCCAGAGCGTAGGAAAAAAAGTTTACGAGTAAATCATCGGACAGAGTGTGGTCGTGCAGCAGGCGGTACGCCGGGCTGTTGGGTTCCCTGCCGACAAAGCCGCTCAGCAGATCAATCAGCCGGGAGCGGCAGCCGCCGTCGATTGACCGCTGGCCGCTGATGCGCCAGTGCACCGCGGCCTGGCGGTACGGTTTCTCGAAGATGTGGCGATCAATGCGGAATTCGCGGAACCCCTGGAGCACGATATTGAACTTCCCATCGGGCAGGGATTCGAGATTCACGATCTTGCCTGCGCAACCCGTTTCGAAGATGTCGGGGTTCTCGTAGTAATACGGGTGCCAGTCTCCCCGCAGCAGCGCGATGCCGACGAGTTCGTGTGCCGATGCGGCGTCGCGTACGAGTTGGCGATACCGGGGCTCGAAGATGTGCAGCGGCAACGGCACGCCGGGGAAGAGGACGACGTTGGGAAGTGGGAAGACGGGGATGATTGAGGGCAGTTCCATTGCGGCGACCAGCTTGCCTCGGATATAGAATCCGTTGTCGTTGAGTCAAGTTTCCATTCAGAGCTGCGCCCAGCGATCCAACGGGAGCAGCCCGCCGACCCTCCGGTCCGAGGCCCTGCTGCACTAGAGATGGCACGCCGGCGGCCCGGGTGCAATCGCGCCGCGACGCCCGTCAGGCAAAGGCCGGCGCCACCGTTTTGGCGAACAGCTCGAGCGTCTCGGGCTGGTTCATATCGCCGAACAGGGTCGTGAAGAACGTGACACCTTGACGGCTGCGGTTTTCAATGGCCTCGATCAGTTGCTCCGGGGTGCCGCG
>JAGDMS010000165.1 GCA_017860575.1 Deltaproteobacteria bacterium
CCGCGTTCGGATATACGCGGGCGCCCAACACCTGCGCAATCAGTTGCGCCCCCAGGCAGATGCCCACCACCACCTTGCCGGCGGCGATCGCCGCCTCGATGAAGCGTTTTTCCTGGTGCAACCACGGGTACACCCGCTCGTCGTGGACACTCATCGGCCCGCCCATGACCACCAGCCAGTCGAACGACTCCAGTGCGGGAAGACCGTCGCCATCACAGAAACGGGTCGCCGTGAGCCGGTGCCCCGCCCGTTGCGCCCAGGCGGCAATCGAACCCGGCCCTTCGAACTCCACGTGCTGCAAGTAGTGAATGTGCATGCCTCTCGCCGGCCCGGGACGCAGCGTGAAGCGCGTGCCCTCGCTCGCAGTCTGCGGCGCCGCTCACTCCTCCGGTGCAGCCACGTAGCGCGCAAACTCCGGGAAGAACGCCAGCGACTCCATCGAACGCATGCGATCGAGAAAGACCTTGCCCAGCAGGTGATCGCACTCGTGCTGGGCCACCCGGGCATGGAAATTCCGGGCCACGTAATTCAGCGCCTTGCCGGTGCGATCCAAGGCCTCAATGCGGATCTGTGTGTAGCGTGGAACTTTCCCGCGTAGATCCGGAAGACTCAAGCACCCTTCCCAATCCTCCTCCATCGCGGTGGACAGGGGCGTGATCTTCGGGTTGATCAGCACCGTGAGCGGAACCGTCTCAGCATCCGGATATCGAGGGTTCCCCTCGACCTGGAAGGAGACGATCTGTCTCGAGACGTGCACCTGCGGCGCAGCCAGACCGGCGCCGTCATACTCCATCATCGTTTCGATCAGGTCATCGATGAACCGCTGCGTCTCCGGGCTCCCAATGGATTCCGGTGGCACCGGTTCCGCCACCTTGCGCAGCACGGGGTTGCCGAGATGCGCGACTTTCAGAATGGCCATTGCTGCCCCCTGTAGCCGAGCCCCGGCACGTTTTCCAGCCCGCGCCGCGCATACAGCGGCGTGCGTCGGGAACGGCGCGGCGAACGCGTCGGCTCAGGCGTCCTCGAACTCACCGAAGCTGACTTCCTCCGGCGCACGGTTCTCGAAACGGGTACATTCCGACAGGAAGGTCAACGGCACGGTACCGATGGGCCCATTGCGCTGCTTGGCAAGAATGACCTCCGCCGCCCCTTCTTCCGCGTTCTTGTCGTAGACGATGGGGCGATACAGGAAGGCGATGACGTCGGCGTCCTGCTCGATCGCGCCCGATTCGCGCAGGTCGGCCATCATGGGCCGCTTGTCGCCGCGCGTTTCGACCTGGCGGTTCAGCTGGGACAACGCCACCACCGGCACATTGAGTTCCTTCGCCAGTGCCTTCAACGACCGCGAAATGCTCGAGATCTCCTGTTCGCGATTGTCCGCACCGTCGTGGCCGCGCATCAGCTGCAGATAGTCGACGATGATCAGACCGAGCTTCGATTCCCGTTCGCGCTTCAAGCGCCGCGCCTTGGCGCGTAGTTCCAGCACACTCAGCGCGGGGGTGTCGTCGATGAAGATGCGCGATTCCGACAGCCGGCTCGCCGCCTTGGCCAGTTCGGGAAACGCGCTCGCGGGGATGTAGCCGGTGCGCACTTTCGATTGATCCACGCGGGCTTCGGAGCACAGCATGCGCAGGCCCAGCTGCTCCTTCGACATTTCGAGCGAGAAGATCGCCACACCCGCCTTCCCCGTGACGCCGACGTACTGGGCGATGTTGAGGGCGAAGGCCGTTTTGCCCATGCTCGGCCGGCCAGCGATGATGATCAGGTCGGAGGGCTGGAGTCCGGCCGTCAGCCGGTCGAGGTCGACGAAACCCGTCGGCACCCCGGTCACCAACTCCTTGCGCTCGTACATCTGCTCGATCGAGTCCATCGCCGTGAGCATGATGTCGCGCAGGTGAAAGAAGGTGGGCCGGACCTTGCGCTCCGAAATGGCGAAAATCTTGTGCTCGGCCTGGTCGAGGAACTCGTCGACATCGCCGCCCGATTCCAGTGCCTGCCGGGCGATGTCCGTCGCCGTTTCGATCAACCCCCTGAGCACGGATTTCTGATGCACGATCCGGGCGTAGTAGCCGACATTCGCCGCGGTCGGCACTTTGTCGGCCAGCTCGGCCAAGAACGCCGCGCCGCCGATCTCCTGAAGGTCGCCGCGCATTTTCAGCGCCTCGGTAAGCGTAATCAGGTCGATCGGCTCGCTGCGCTGGTTGAGATCCAGCATGGCGCGCAGGATCTTGCGATGCACTTCCCGGTAGAAGTCCTCCGGGGCGAGGATCTCCAGCGCCCGGTCCAGACTGTGGTTGTCCAACAACACACCACCCAGCACCGACTCTTCCGCTTCGATGCTCTGCGGTGGAAGCTTGCGGAGCGTCTGTTCGATTGCGTCCATGGGAAGGAACGAGGTTAGCAAAAAAATCAGTCCGCCGCAGCACCGCCAAAAAAACAACCGCGCCGCCAGCACCGCGGTCATCCGCCGGCGGGTGTCCGTCTCCCGCGCGCGGCGCGGCGGCGGTGCAGCGGCGGTGATCCACCTTACCGCGCTTGTGATCCAGGGCCGGCCCTGGCTAGTATGCGGCTAGTGACGGAGACGAGGAACCGCCGTGATTGATCTGGATTTCATCACTCGGGCAAACCCGGATTATGTTGACGCCCTCTACCGGCAATTTCTGCGCGATCCCCAGTCGGTCGACGAGCAGTGGGCGCTGTTCTTCGCCGGCGTCGAGGTGGGCCGCGGGAACGGGGGGGCACCCGCCCGCCTGGCATCCGCGGCTTCGACCGCGGAGTGGAACCTCGGGGTGCTCGACCTCATCCACTCCTATCGCGAGTTCGGCCATCTGATTGCGAACCTGGACCCATTGGGACACAACCAGACCAACCACCCGTTCCTGGAACTGACCGAGTTTGGCTTCAGCGAAGCGGATCTCGACCGACCGGTGGAGCGCAGCAACTTTCGCGGGCGGCCACGGACGACCATCCGTGAGCTCGTGGCGCTGCTGCGCAGCACGTACTGCGCGACCTTCGCTGCCGAGTACATGGATATTGCCGACAAGGGCCAACGCGACTGGCTGAAAGAGCGCATGGAACCGACGCTCAACAAGCCGGCCTTGAGCAACGACGCCCGCAAGCACATCCTCTCGCGCCTCACCGCGGCGGAAGGCTTTGAACAGTTCCTGCACACCAAGTACATCGGCCAGAAGCGCTTTTCGCTCGAAGGCGCAGAGTCGCTGATCCCCTTGCTGGAAACCCTGATCGACGATGCCGGCGACAGCGGGGTCGAGCAGATCGTCATGGGGATGGCGCACCGGGGACGTTTGAACGTGCTGACCAGCATCCTACGGAAGCCGTACGAGATGGTGTTCGCGGAGTTCGAGGGCACCTTCCTGCCCCGCAACGTGCAGGGCGACGGCGACGTCAAGTACCATCTCGGGTACGCCTGCGATCGGCCCACCCGCAGTGGTCGGACCGTACACCTCTCGCTATGCTCGAACCCGAGCCATCTCGAGGCCATCGATCCGGTCGTGGCAGGAGTCGTCCGCGCCAAGCAGTATTACCTGCAGGATGGCGAACGGAGCCGGGTGGTGCCGGTGCTGATACACGGGGATGCGGCGTTCACCGGCCAAGGCATCGTGGTCGAGACCCTCGCGCTGTCGGAGTTGGACGCCTGCCGCAGTGGCGGCACGATTCACATCATCATCAATAACCAGGTCGGTTTCACCGCCTCGCCACACGATTACCGGTTCACCCGCTATCCCAGCGACATCACCAAGGTAATCCAGGCGCCGGTCTTCCACATCAATGGGGACGACCCCGAGGCCGCCATCCAGGCCGCGCAGCTGGCGGTAGCTTTCCGGCAGACGTTCAAGAAGGACGTGGTCATCGACCTCGTGTGCTATCGGCGGCACGGCCACAACGAAGGCGACGATCCCACGTTCACCCAGCCGGTAATGTACAAGGAAATCGCCGCCCATCCGACCGTGCGTCAGTTGTATGCGGAGCGACTGGAGCACGATGGCGTGCTCACCGCGGCCGACGTGGCCGCGGAAGCGGCGGCGATGCGCGAGATCTTCGACGACGCCATCAACTACGCCCGCGATTTCATGCCGCGCCAGCGTATCTTCGCGCTCGGCGGCGTCTGGAGCGGCATGCAGTGGGCCGGTGCCGATTGGGGCGCGCACACCGCCGTGCCGGCGGAAACGCTGCAATGCGTCGTCGACGTCGTACGGCGGACACCGGATGGCTTCACGATTCATCCTAAGGTGAAACGCCTGATGGATGAACGCGGCGAGATGCTCCGGTCCGGGGGGCAGATCGACTGGGCATGCGGGGAGATGCTGGCCTTCGGGACCCTCCTCCTCGAGGGCACCAAGATCCGCCTGAGCGGGCAGGACAGCGGCCGTGGGACCTTCAGCCATCGGCATGCGGTCTGGCACGACATCACCACGAATGCCCGCTTCGTGCCCCTCGACCACTTGAGTCCGGACCAGGGACGGTTCGTCGTGATCGACAGCATGCTGTCGGAAGAGGCGGCGCTTGGCTTCGAATACGGCTTCAGCATCGCCGATCCACGCAATCTGGTGATCTGGGAGGCGCAGTTCGGCGACTTCGCCAACGGTGCCCAGGTCATCATCGACCAGTTCATCGCGGCAGGCGAATCTAAATGGCAACGCATGAGCGGCATCGTGTTGCTGCTCCCGCACGGTTACGAAGGACAGGGACCGGAACACTCCAGCGCCCGGCTGGAGCGGTACATGCAACTCTGCGCCGAGAACAACCTGCAAATCTGTAACCTGACGACGCCAGCGCAGTACTTCCACGCGTTACGGCGGCAGATCCATCGCACGTTCCGCAAGCCACTGATTCTCATGAGCCCGAAGAGCCTACTACGGCACAAGCTGGCCGTCTCCTCCCTGGGTGATTTCACCGATGGGACCTTTCAGCCGGTCCTTGGGGAGGTGGATCCGATCGAGCCCGCACGGGTGCGCCGCCTCCTGTTCTGCAGTGGCAAGGTCTACTACGACTTGCTCGTGGCGCGCCGCGAGCGCGACATCGATGACATCGCCATCGTCCGCGTCGAGCAGCTGTATCCGTTCCCCGAAGCGGAGATCCGGGCCGCGATGGAACCGTACACCGCGTCGCCGGAGGTGTATTGGGTCCAGGAGGAACCGTGGAACATGGGCGCCTGGCACGACACGTCCCGGCGCCTGCAACGCATCTTACCGCCGGAGTGCCCCGTGCAGTACGCCGGACGTGCCGCCGCTGCCAGTCCGGCCAGCGGCTCCTACAAGGTCCATCAGAGCGAAGTCACCGATCTCATCAACAACGCACTGAGGAGAGCGCATGGCCATTGAGGTCCGCATCCCCACACTGGGTGAGTCCGTCACCGAGGGGGTTATCGTCCGCTGGATGAAGGCTGACGGGGAGGTAGTCCAGGTCGACGAGCCCCTGCTCGAGCTCGAAACAGACAAAGCCAGCGTCGAAATTCCCGCCGAGCGCAGCGGCGTGCTCACAATCCTGAAGGGCCAGGGCGAAAAGGTGCAGGTCGGAGACGTCGTCGCTCGCATCGACGAGGCCGGCGCGGGGGTGCGCGCCGCAACGGCCGCGTCCCCGGCAGCCGTACCGTCTGTAGCGGCTGCACCCGTGGCAGCACGCGCCGAAGCCTCACGGCAACAGCCGCCGGCGCCCAGCCCGGTCCTCAGCCCCGCCGTGCGCCGCCTGATCGAAGAGCACGGCCTCGATCCACAAGCGATCACGGCCTCCGGTCGCGGTGGCCGACTGACCAAGGAGGATGTACTGGCGCACCTGGAGACGGCCGCACGGGCCGCGGCAGCGCCCGTGCAACCCCTGCCGGTCGAGACAGCCGCAGCGGCGGCGCCGGTGGCGCCCGCACCCACGCCGTCGCGCCCGGCGGGCACGGACGAGGAACGGGTACCGATGACCCATCTCCGCCAGCGCATCGCGCAACGCCTGGTGGAGGCCCAGCGCACGGCCGCCATCCTCACCACCTTCAATGAAGTCGACATGAGCGCCGTGATGGAGCTGCGGGCGCGCCACAAGGCGCGCTTCAGCGAGACGCACGGGGTGTCGCTCGGCTTCATGTCATTTTTTGCGCGGGCCTGCATCGGTGCGCTCAAGGAACTGCCGGTGGTGAACGCCGCGATCGATGGCACTGATGTGGTCTACAAAAAGCACGTCCATCTCGGTATCGCGGTCGGAACCGAACGCGGGCTCGTCGTTCCGGTTGTGCATGACGCCGACCGGCTGAGTTTCGCCGAGTTTGAGCAAGCGATCGAACGGCTTGCCACGGCCGCGCGACAGGGCAAGCTCAGCCTCGCCGATCTCAGCGGCGGCACCTTCACCATCTCCAACGGCGGGGTCTACGGCTCCCTGCTCTCGACCCCCATCCTGAATCCGCCGCAAAGCGCCATTCTGGGGATGCACAAGATCGAGAAGCGCGCCGTGGTCGTCAGCGATCAGGTGGTCATCCGCCCGATGATGTATCTCGCCCTCTCTTACGATCATCGCCTGATCGACGGCGAGCAGGCCGTGACCTTCCTGATCCGCGTGAAAGAACGCATCGAGGATCCAACGCGAATGATGCTGGACATCTGAGCGGCGAGATCGACTGATCGCATCCCCGGCGCGTGTTGGCGGCGTACCGGTGCGACAGCGCTCGGCGACCAGGGTGCAGCCACTGGGAGCAGGCATGCGAAGAAAAAACGAGGCCCCCGAGAGCGGTGCCACGCGCCCCGGGACGGAATTCGATCTGCTCGTCATCGGCGCCGGACCGGGCGGGTACGTCGCCGCGATCCGCGCGGCACAGCTCGGCATGCGGGTGGCATGCGTCGAGAAAGAGCGCACGCTCGGCGGCACCTGCCTCAATGTCGGATGCATTCCGAGCAAGGCGCTGCTGGACTCCAGCGAACACTACCACCAGGCCCGCCACGGGCTCGCCGTCCACGGTATCAAGCTCGGCGCTGTCGAGCTCGACCTGGCTACGATGCTCGCGCGCAAGGACAAGGTGGTCAAGGTACTGACCCAAGGCGTCGCCGGCCTGTTTCGCAAAAACGCCGTCGCGCACGTCACCGGGACGGCGCGACTCATCAGTGCGGACGCGGTCGCGGTTGCGGGGGCGAACGGAACGCAAACGCTGCGCGCACACCACATCGTGATCGCGACCGGAAGCACGCCGATCGCGCTCCCCGGCCTCCCCTTCGACGGCCAGCACATCGTCTCGTCGACCGAAGCGCTGAACTTCCGGGCAGTCCCATCACGCCTGCTGGTCGTGGGCGCCGGCGCCATCGGGCTCGAACTGGGCTCGGTGTGGCACCGGCTTGGCGCACAGGTCACGGTGGTGGAGTTCATGGATCGCATCGTCCCCGGCATGGACCGTGGCATGGGCGAGCAGTTGCAGAAGCTCCTCGAAAAGCAGGGACTCAAATTCCGGTTGCGCACGACCGCGCGCGATGCCGTCGTCGCGGATCGGGGCGTCACCGTGACCCTCGAGTCGGGCGGCACGACGAGCCACGAAGCGTGCGACGTCGTACTGGTGGCGGTGGGACGCCGGCCGTTCAACGACGGGCTCGGGGCCCGTGACGTCGGTGTCGCCATGGACGAGCGCGGACGCATCACCGTCGATGCGCATTACGCCACCAGCGTTCCGGGCGTCTATGCGATCGGCGACGTGATCGCAGGCCCGATGCTAGCGCACAAAGCCTCGGAGGAAGGCGTCGCGGTGGCGGAACACATTGCCGGGCAGGCGGCGCACGTCAATTACACCGCGATTCCGAACATCGTCTACACTTGGCCGGAACTGGCCAGTGTCGGCATGACGGAGGAGCAGGCCCAGGATCAAAACACTTCAGTGCGCGTGGGCACGTTCCCTTTCCTGGCCAACGGTCGGGCGCGCTGCATGAATGAAGCGGAGGGATTGGTCAAGATCCTCGCCGACGCAAAGACGGATCGCGTCTTAGGGGTTCACATCCTCGGTCCGCGCGCTTCGGACATCATTGCCGAGGCCGTCATGGCGATGGAATTCGGGGCCAGTGCGGAGGACATCGCGCGCGCGGTCCACGCGCACCCCACGCTCCCGGAAGCGATCAAGGAGGCGGCGCTCGCCGTGCAACAGCGGGCGTTGCACATTTGACGCAGCCGGTGCCTCACTGCACGGGTGGTCGTTTCGCGCCCAGGCTCTTCATCAAGCGGGCCAGGTTGCTCGGCGAGATGCCCAGCAGGCGGGCGGCCGCGGCTTGGTTCCCGCCCGTCTGCGTCAGCGCCTGTTCGATACGGCGCCACTTTTCCTCGCGGATCGTTTCGCCGAACGTCCCGGCATGCCCACCGGCCACGGCGAGATCCGAGAGGTGCTCAGGTCGGATCACGTCGGAGGTACAGAGCAGGACCGCTCGTTCCACCACGCTCTGCAGCTCCCGGATGTTCCCCGGCCAGTTGTACCGCCGTAAGGCCTCCATCGCCTCCGCGGTGAATCCCTTGATCGGCCTTTGATACGTGGCGGCGGCCCGGTCGAGAAAGTAGCTGGCGAGCACCGCGATATCCTCGACGCGCTCGCGCAGCGCCGGCACCCGCAGCGGGAAACCTGCGAGTCGAAAGTAGAGGTCCTCGCGGAAACGGTGCGCGCGCATCTCGGCGTGCAGGTTGCGGTTCGTGGCCGCGACCACGCGCAGGTTCAATTTCCGCACCGTCCGGCTCCCCAGGCGTTGCGTTTCGTGCTCCTGCAGCACGCGCAGCAGTTTCACCTGTACGGCCATGGGCAAATCCGCCACCTCGTCAAGAAAGATCGTGCCACCGTCGGCCAACTCAAACTTCCCGGCGCGGGCGTCCACCGCACCGGTGAACGCGCCGCGTTCGTGTCCGAACAGCTCGCTCTCAGCCAAGTCGGCCGGAATCGCCGGGCAATTGACGCTGATCAACGGTCCCGCGCGCCGGGGGCTCAGGTCGTGGACCGCTCGGGCGATCAGTTCCTTACCGGTTCCCGTTTCCCCAGTGATCAGCACCGGCGCGTCGGTGGGTGCCACCTTCTCCACCAGACCCAACACGTGCTGTAGTGCCTGGCTCGAGCCGATGATCTCGCCAAACTGCGACGCGGCACGCACCTCGCTCCGCAGGACGACATTCTCCGCCTCCAGCCGCTGCCGCAGTTCCTCGATTTGCGCTTGCTGGTGTTGGATCTTTCCAACGTACTCCGCGTTTTTCAGTCCGATCCCCAACTGCGCCGCAACGAGCGTCAGCAACTCCACGTCGAAGCCATCGATCATAGCTCCCGACCGCTTCGTGCCGAGTGCCATAAAGCCCAGTTCGGCACCGTCCGCACACACCGGCACACACGCCTCCCATTCGCCGAGAGTGTCGCCCGCCTCCGCAGCGCTGCTCCCACAGGGCGTCTGTGGTTGCCACTGGATCGACGCGACCTGGGTCTTCCCGGCCACCGCGTACGGTCGGTAATCGAGCATTTGCGGCTTCACGATACCGCCGCAGCCATACGCCAGTTCATACGCATTCGCCTCGCGCTTCAGGTAGAGGGCGACGCCGACGAGCCCGAGCCCCTCCTTGAGCGTTTCGGCAAAACGCTGCGGTAGGTCGGAATGCAGGGGGACTTTCACCAGTTCCGCACTCACTTGCCGAATCGCCTCGCGTGCCGCGTGGCGGCCGCGAAAGAGAGCGCTCTCGACTTCGCGCTCAACATAGGAGCGAAATCGCGAGAAGGCGATCACGATTGGTCCCGTCGCCAGCAACCCGCAGCCGAGGGCGGTGACGCTGATAATGCCCACCGGCAGGTGCTGCATCCACAAGGCCGCCCCCGCAACCGGCAGCACCACCGCAGCGCCAGCCACACACACCGCCGCCGCCCGCATGATGAACACGTCGATATCCATCAACCGGTGCCGGACGATGGCGTAGGCGACAACGCCGACCATGGCGATATTCCCCACCCCACTTGGAAGGATGATCTGGAATCCGTAGTTCGCCAACATGTTGACCGCACCAAGCGGGAACGCAACTGCTGCACCAAGCAGCCAATACCGACTACGAAGCTTGATTTCCGCCGGAACAGATGTCCTAAGGCCTTGGCAACACAAAAGAATGGCCATAGCTGGCCAACTGAGGCAAAAAGCCACGAACCACGGATAGACCATCGCAGGCCTGCTGATGATTCCTCCCCACGGCGTGGGCACGAAGCCATCGATGAGTAAGCCGCTTCCGTGGAAAAGGCAGAACAACAGAACAATGACGTACCCCAGCCACAAAGTGTTGTACGCCCAGCGCTTCTGGGAACCCGACCACACGAAAGCACAGTGAAATGCAACCGCAGGGATAACGATCTGGCCAAAACGGAATAGGGCAAGTACGGCGCCATAGCCAACAGATGACTCAGGCATGCTGTAGGCAACCAAGAGCAAATGCCAAGCCCCAAAGGAGGCTGTCATCAGCGCAAACACCCGCGCGGCACGCCGGTCTCTCGCCCCAACCAACACGACCACTACAGACACGAAGTCAACAATTGCAGCAGCCAGAGGCACAACAATAGAGACAGCGCGCATCACAATCATTCTCGAATACTCATTGAACTCACAAACGAAAGTCAAGCACCTGGAGCGTCCCAGCGTTGCACGGGCGACGGAGCCTAATTTGCAGCCTTACGTACACGCAAGGAATGGCCTCGTGAAGGCGCTTTCTGCACCGCCCCCATACAAACCGTCTCTCCTTCGTCTGTGCGCGATGGAAGATTAATGACAAAGCTCGTTCCGCAGCCTTTTTCGCTGACAGCAGTAATCGAGCCACCGTGTTCCGTAATGATCTGATGGGCGATGGCTAAACCCAAGCCGGTGCCAGTTTCCTTCGTAGTGAAAAACGGGTTAAAGATATCCTCCAGCTGTTCCGCAGGAATGCCGATCCCTGTGTCGCGGATCTCCAACTGACTCAAGCATCCGTCGCTGCGTTCAACCCTGCGACTAATCACCGTAACCCCACCGCCGCGATCGGTAGCCTCAATGGCGTTAAGAATCAGATTGATCATTACCTGCTTGATCTGATCAGAATCGGCGTTGATAAGCGGAAGATCTGATGCGAGTGTTCGCACGAGGGAAATCCCGCTTTTTCGCGCTTCCGGCTCGAGCAGCGTACAAACGCG
>JAGDMS010000381.1 GCA_017860575.1 Deltaproteobacteria bacterium
CTCAGGTCCTGGAGGATGACGGCGTCTGCCCCCAGTTGCCGTGCGGTTTGGAGGATCTGAGCCACCACCTGTGTCCGCAGCGCTCCCGGCTCCGGTGGCGCATCGATGACGCCGATCTCCCGGTACGGGCGCGCGGGAGCCGACTCCAGCACTTCCACGTACTCCGTTGGCGGAAAGACGGGGCTGTCCGCCATCCGAGTCACTACGGGCGCCGGCGGGGAGCAGGCGGTAAGCAGGACCAGGGCAAGCATGCCGGCAGTGCGCTGCAAGGACATGGGGAGTCTCCGGAGTGTGAGGACCGAAAATACGAACTTTACCGCGATCGCTCCGGGCGCCGGCGAGATCGCTACAGCGGCTCAACCCGACCGTGAAGTCCAGTGACGGGCGAGCCGTTGGGATGGCACCTCCACCCAGCGATAGGAGGCGGCGCTGATGGCGACGACCGCCGGGAGCGTAAGCGCCAGCGCGGCGGAGTAGCCCAGCACCGGGTAGAGCAGCGTCAGGGCCAGCAGCCCGAGGCCGCCGTGATTCAGATAAAGGGAATAGCTGATGCGCGAGAAGAAGTCGCTGACCCTGCCCAAGCGCAGCCTGTCGTCGAGCACCAGCAGCACCACGAAGGCGAGCCACGCCAACCCGTACGAAACCCCGTAGTCCGAGAGCTGGAACGGCGGCTGCAACGCGATGTCGCGCATCCCGCGCAGGAAGAGCAGCCAGAACGCGACGCTCCCCACAATCAGGAAACCGTTGCCGATGCGCCCGGCCCATCGCAGGTAGATCAGACTACCCAGAAAGAGATAGCAGACGTACACGCCGTTGACCGCCAGCAGGAACACGAAGGCACTGGAGCGCGCAACCTGCTGGAGCAGCGCGAGGCCGACGAAGGCTACCACGATTGCGACACGCGGACGGGTCTTCAGCAGCGGCAGGAGCAGGGCCACCGTGGCGTAGAAGAACACCTCGATGATCAGCGTCCACGCCACGCCGTTGACCGCGGGTGTGCCGAGCAGGTAGTTGGCCAGCGTCATCGCGGCAGCGACGTATGGCCATGGATTGGGCTGGTCGAGCACCTCCTGCAGCGCGTAGCCCCGCAGGGCCTCGGCACTGTTGCATGCGAGGAGCGCTGCATGAGCAAGAAGCAGCAGCGCGATCGACACCCATAGCGGCGGAAAGATGCGAAGTGCCCGCCGAATCGCGAACTCCCGGCGTGTTTCGCGCTGGGAAACGTAGACGATCACGAAGCCGCTGACCATGAAGAACATCGCGACGGCCATTCCACCGCCGTGGGTCATCAGGTGCAAGGGCTCGAAGACCCAGCGGTCGATGATCTCCGCGGGGCGCCAGGATACGCGATTGCGCTGCAGCCACATCCCCACCAGGTGGTCGTAGACCACGATCAGCGCGGCTAACGCACGGACCAGTGCGAGGCTCGGAAAGAACCTCGACTTGCCTGGTGGGGGCGAAATCGAGGAGGGCGGCGTGGCTTGTGCGTCCATGATCTTGACCAGCGTCATCGGCTGGGCAGACAAGCGAACCGGATCAACCGGCGCGACTACGCCGGATCAGGAACTTCGGGCTAACGCTTACCCTTGCCGGCCGTTCGGAGGATCTTCACGTCCGGGCACGTGTGCGGTGGCAGGCGCACGAAAAAAGGGCGCCCGCAGGCGCCCTTTCCATGATCCCCTTGCGGGGGGTGAATGTTACGGCGTCCAGCCGCAGACCGAAGCCGGGCAAGTATTCACCGGAGCCCCGAGGATGAGCTCGGAGTAGGTGTTCTGCACAACCGCGCTCGGGTTGGTGACGAACTGCAGGGTCGTCGGCAGCGGCTGACGAATCTGGTACACCGTCGGCGTGCCCGCGGAGGGTTGGACGCTCCAGTTACCCCACGAGTTGCCGTTGGTCGCCACGTAGCCCAGCTGGTTGATCACCGGCGCCTCGAAGAACACGCCTTGGTAAGGAAGCGCCTCGAGCGTCCACGCGTTGTACACCGGCGCGTTCACCGTCAGCGCCTCCCCGGCCTTGAATACCACGCCTCCAGGGAACTCGAAGTACGGCGAGATCCAACCGTTATAGATGTCCAAGTTGCCGGTCGCGTGCAGGATCAACTGGCTGCCGCCATTCGGAACCAATCCGCCGGACGGAGCCGTGCCCGTCGTGAAACCGACATCCTGGAACGGCGTGTACGTGTCGCCCGACGACACCATCGCATTGCCGATGAACTGGAGATTGATCGCCTGGAATCCGCCCCCGACCGCCGAGACATCGGCCCAAATCGGTTGGGTGGGATCGTAGGCCTCGATCGCCATCGCGTTCTTCAGCCAATCGGTGTTTCCGGTGATGGGTGCATTGACGCTTCCGCGCGCGTAGACGTCCACGTAGTTTGCGACGATCTGTGCGGCCGGCTTCTCCGATGCGTCCGCGTAGCCGGTACCCGACGCGCCGACACCCTTGAAATTAAGCACGTCAAGGTAGACGTCCGGAGCGGTGATCACCGCCGCGGGTGTCAACGTCGTGTTGGCACGCGTAGCAGTGTATTCGACCTCTTCGCTTGCCGTGATCGAGCCCTGGAGCTTGCTTGTGGTGCCGTTAACCCAGATGTCTACGTAGTTGCCGCCGTAATAGCCGTCGGCGTCGACCTTGGCGAGCTGCAGGTTGCCATTGCTTCGAATGTAGGCGTCACCCCCGTCACGGCCGGGCGTGACGGTCCCCGTGATCACCAGGTTGCTGCTCGTGGCGCCGAGATTCTCGATGGTAATGTTCTCCCCTGTACCCGAGAACGAGGTCGGGCTGTTCTTCGAGACGTCACCCACGGAGACGTTGCCACTGATCGTCGTCGTGTTGCCGGACTGCTGCCCGTCGTTCCAGATGTAGACCAAGCCCGCGCCACCGTCGTTGGTGTCGGAGGTGACGTTGCCCGAAATGGTCATCGGGCCGCTTGAGCGGATCTCGACGTCGGTCTCTGCACCGACATCCGCGGTGATCGTCACCGACTTGGTGCCCCGGATGTAGAGGTCATCACCACCGGCCGGGACGGAGCTCGTGCCCAGCTTGTGGTTGATCGTGCTGTTGATCACCACGTTACCGCCCTTGATCCAGACGTCACCCGTCGTGTAGATGCTCGACGGCTGCGTCCCCGGGGTAAGCGTGCTGATCGTGACGTCGCCAGCGGCCCCGATAACGTCGTTGATGATGAGCTCCGGCAGCGTCTTGTTGGTCGAGTATCCCGAGACGACGTTGTACAGCTCGGTCTTCCCCGTGGCGCTGTAGGTAGCGAGGTAGATGCCCGCGTCCGCGAAGACGCCGACCTGGACGTCGGTGCTGCCCGAGGTCCCGCTGCGGATGGTGCTGGCAGCGTACACGTCTACGATGCCCCTACCCCAATACCAATCCGATGCGGCCAACGAACCCGAGTTGACGAAGCTGCCGCTCGCCGAGGCGACGCTGACGTTGCCGGCCTGCGTGCCGAGGTCTCCGTTGATCGCCAGAAAGGTAGAGTCGGTATTGAAGAGGCGGTTGACCTCGGTGTTCGCGACGGCGTTCACCGTTGTTTTCTGGGTCGCCGCCGCCATGCCGGCCACCACGAGCACGTCCGCGCCGTAGATGTTGCCGGCATTGGTGACGTTGCTCCCCACCAGCAGGACATATTGGGCCGGCACGTTGGCGACCTCATCGCCAGACACGTAGCCATTGATCACTAGCGGCGCATGCCCGCTCTTCACGTCGATATACGAGGTGGCAGCCGAGTTGTTGCGCACGAAATCGTATTTCGCCGTGCTGTTGTTGAGATCGGCGGCAATGAGGCCCACCCCGTACGGCGCGGTGATCACGGCGCTCGAGCCCACAGTGATGCCATTCGCGTTGGCCACGAACATCGCGACCGCACCCCAAGTGAAATCGTTGCGCAAGCGACCGAAGATCTGCGATGCATTCCCGCTCGCGTCGATGTTCAGCACCGCGCCCAGGCCGCCACCGGTATTTCTGAATTGCACTTCCGCGTTCTGCCCGATGTTGAAGCCCGCCGGGTTAACAACGTCGGTCAGCCCCGCAACCCCGCCCCATTGAATCACCGCGCGCGGATTGGCCGCCCCGGACAGGGTAAACGAGCCGGGGGAGGTCAAACCCGTAAAGTCAGTACCGACGCCCGTACCGTTGACGGTCGTGCCGGTGCTCACGTGCGTTACCCGCCCTGCACCGGGCATCTGGTTCAGCGTAGGCGCCGCGTAGGCACTGACCGCTGAGAATGCGAGCGCGACTGCCGCCACGAGGGGCTTCACCGCGAAGTTCGAGTTAACGACGGTGCTCATGTTTGTGATTCTCCCATTCATGTTGGTCAGACCTCCAATTTCCT
>JAGDMS010000382.1 GCA_017860575.1 Deltaproteobacteria bacterium
TGCAGAACGTCCAAGTGGATGCCGGTGCGCCGCTGGTGGTGGTGGAGCCGGTGGCGGTCGAGGAGCACGCGGTGAGTGCAGAGCGCGTATCGTTTGACGCGGTCACACCACCATCTGCTGGCACCGCCGGTGCGCGCGCCCGCTGTTTGCAAAACCTTGCCGACCTCCGCTGCCTCATGCTGGGGTTCGACGTTGGCGTGGGCGATGCACAACGGATCGTTGCCGAGCACGCCCGGCTGTGCGGTGAGCTGCCCGAGGACGATGAGGAGGCGCGGCGCCGTGAAGACGAACTCCTGACAATCTTCGCAGACTTGTGCTCGCTGTTCCGCCGCCAGACCGCGTCCGACGACCCGGAGGGGAGGGAAGTGATCAGGACCGAGGAGTATCTGTTCACCTACTTGCGATCGCTCGACACGCGTGGCGAGGGGCTGCCGGCATCGTTCCTCCAGAAGCTGCAGCGGGCGCTGGCCCACTATGGCGTCCGCAGCCTCGACCCGTCGCCGCAGCTGACGGAAAGTTTGCTCCGCATTTTCAAGTCGCAGCAGCAAGCTATTGAGCAGCAGAGCGCATTTTTGCTCAGTGTGTTGGAACGGCGACTGGCGCACCTGGATCGATTGGCGGCGCAGGCTGACCCTGGCTTCCGTGCCGTGCTGGACCGCCTGGTGGCGTTGTCGCACGGACGCTATCCGGCCCTGAGCGAGTTGACGCGCGAAGTGCGCTACCGCTACTTCGACCAGCCGCTGTTCGAGCGCGCCCGCGAGCAGGTGTACGAACAGATGGCGGCGCACCTCGCCCACCTGGCTCGCCACCCGGAAGCCCTGGATCGCACCGAGCGCATCGCCGCCCTGGTCAACTGCCCGCAACCGCTGGTGAGCATGCTGGCGGGCCGCTTCACGGGCGCCGACGCAGCCGTGCGCGAGCTGATGCTGGAAGTGCTCATACGACGCTACTACCGTATCCGCGACCTCAAGACGGTGCAGTGCCGGATGCTCGCGGGTCAGAGCTACGCGACGGCAGAATACGAACACGAAGGTAGGCAGATCCACGTCATCGCCACGCATGCCGAGCTCGCCGAGCTCGCCGATGCGATGGAGGGCACGTGCCCGCTGCTGCGGGAGGTCGCATCCGATCACGATGTCGTGATGGAATTCTACGTCTATCATCCCGAGCCGCTGGGCGAGGCCGACGCGACGCAACAGCAGGTTTACGCGGCTCTTGGTCGGGTGAGTTTCCCGCGCCGCATTAGGCGGGTCGTTGTCGAGGTTGTCGGGCCTGGGCGCGGTCCGGGCATCGGCAGCGTGCAGCATTTCACCTATCGGCCCGCTGGGGACGGCCCCAGCTCCGGGTTCAAAGAGGAGATGTTCTACCGAGGCCTGCATCCGATGATGGGCAAACGGATGCGCCTCTGGCTTCTGCAGAATTTTCAGATCGAGCGGCTCGCATCGGTCGAGGACGTGTATCTTTTTCACGGTGTTGCCCACACGAATCCGAAGGACGAGCGCCTGTTCGCCATTGCCGAGGTGCGCGACCTGACGCCGGTGCGCGACACGGCGGGTCGCATCGTGCATCTGCCATATCTGGAGCACATGCTGATGGAAGCGCTGGCGGCCATCCGCCAGGTCCAGTCGCACCGCTCGCCGCCGGAGCGGCTGCTGTGGAATCGAGTCTTGCTCTATGTCTGGCCGCCGTTCGGTCTCCCCCCTAACGAATTGTACGACATCGTTCGCAAGCTGGCGCCCGCAGCCGAGGGGTTGGGGATCGAGCAAGTGATGGTGGGTGGGCGCATGCCCGACCCCGAGACGGGTGAACTGCACGTCCGGGTGCTGCGGATCGCGAATCCGGGTGGCGGCGGCCTCTTGTTCAACGTCGAGCGACCCCCGCAGCAACCGCTCATGCCGCTCAGCGAGTACGATCAGAAAGTCGTCCGCCTGCGGCAGCGTGGGCTTGAATACCCCTACGAGATCATCAAAATGTTTGCCCCGCGTCACGACGTCACGCAGGCGGAATTTCCGCCGGGTGACTTCGTCGAGTACGACCTCGACGCGAACGGCCAGTTCGTGCCGGTGCAGCGTCCCCCTGGACAGAACGTCGCCAACGTGGTGGCCGGCGTCATCCGTAATGTCACTGCGACGTATCCGGAGGGCATGACTCGCGTCATCCTGCTGGGCGACCCGAGCAAGGCGATGGGCGCCATCGCCGAACCGGAGTGCCGGCGCATCCTCGCCGCCCTGGATCTTGCCGAGCGCCTCCAGGTGCCGGTGGAATGGTTCCCCATCTCCGCCGGCGCCAAAATCGCGATGGACAGCGGCACGGAGAACATGGACTGGATCGCCGCCGTCTTACGCCGGCTGGTCGAGTTCACCCAAGCCGGCGGGGAGATCAACGTGGTGGTTGCCGGCATCAACGTCGGCGCACAGCCTTACTGGAACGCGGAAGCCACCATGCTGATGCATACCCGGGGGATTCTCGTCATGACGCCGGAGGGCGCCATGGTGCTGACGGGGAAACAAGCCCTCGACTACTCGGGCGGCGTTTCGGCTGAGAGCAATCAGGGTATCGGCGGCTATGAGCGCATCATGGGCCCGAACGGGCAAGCCCAGTACTGGGCGCGCGACATCGCCGAAGCGGTACACATTCTCCTGCGCCACTACGAGCATGCCTATGTCGCCCCCGGTGAGCGGTTTCCCCGCCGAGCCGTGACGGCCGACCCGCTCGACCGCGACATTCGCTCCTCTCCCCACGGCAGCAGCAACAGTGACGGCTTCGCGCTAGTCGGCGACATCTTCTCCAACGAACATAACGCGGGGCGGAAACATCCATTCGACATTCGCAAGGTGATGACGGCCGTGGTGGATCAAGATCACCCACCCTTGGAGCGCTGGGCCGCGCTCCGCGACGGCGAAATTACGGTCGTCTGGGATGCCCATTTGGGAGGCTACCCGGCGTGCCTGATCGGCATCGAATCGCGCCCACTGCCCCGACTCGGCTTATTGCCCGCAGACGGGCCGGACAACTGGACCGCTGGCACCCTCTTCCCCAAGTCTTCGAAGAAGCTGGCGCGCGCCATCAACGCCGCGAGCGGCAACCGTCCGGTGGTCATCCTTGCCAATCTCTCCGGTTTCGACGGCTCGCCGGAGTCGTTACGGGACCTGCAACTGGAGTACGGCGCAGAAATCGGGCGAGCGGTGGTGAACTTCCAGGGTCCGATGGTGTTTTGTGTCATCTCCCGCTACCACGGCGGCGCCTATGTGGTGTTTTCCGGCAAGCTGAACGAGCACCTCGAAGTCGCGGCGCTGGAAGGTTCGTATGCCTCGGTCATCGGGGGCGCGCCTGCTGCCGCGGTGGTGTTTGCCGGTGAGGTCGAAGCGCGCGTACGCAAGGACCCCCGCGTTCAGGCGATGGAGAAACAGATGGCCGTGGCCGATGGGGCCGACAAGGCCCGGCTGCGGGCGCAATTGCTTGAGCTCAGGAAGTCGGTGCATGCGGAGAAGCTCGGCCAGGTGGCCGATGAGTTCGATAAGGTCCACTCTGTCCAACGCGCCCTCCGGGTGGGCTCGCTGGACTACATCGTTCCGGCCGAACGGCTCCGGCCATACCTGATCGAAGCGCTGGAGCGCGGCATGCAGCGATGTGTTCAGGCGGCAGGCCACGGAGAGTCTCAACCCCGCCTCGCCGCGCTGGAGCTACGGTCCTAGGGGCCGCGTATTGCCTACTCGCGATGACCGAACCCATCACGACCATTTACTGGCTCATGCAAACGGCGACGGAAGTGCCGGCGGCGGACGACTGGCTGACGGCCGGGGAATTGGCTACGGCCGCCGGTCTGCGGGTGGCGAAGCGCCGAAATGACTGGCGACTCGGACGCTGGACCGCAAAACGTGCGGTGGCCGCCTATCTCCGGCGCGATGCAACCGCTTTGGTCGGTTCCTCCCCAAGGGACCGGTCTGCAGAGCTAGCGCTGATCGAAATTCGAGCTGCGGACGATGGGGCGCCGGAGGTTGTTCTTGACCAGCAGCGGGCGCCGCTATCGATCTCGCTCAGCCACAGTGCGGGCCTCGGGCTTTGTGCGGTTGGCCGTGGGGATGCGGCGATTGGCTGCGACGTCGAAAGGATCGAACCGCATAGCGCTGCCTTCATCGCCGACTTCTTTGCTGCCGAGGAGCAAGCTGCGATCGCCCGTGTGTCTGCAGCGGACAAGCCCCAGTGGACGACGCTGCTGTGGAGTGCAAAGGAGAGCGCCTTCAAAGCATTGCGCGAGGGGCTCCGGCTGGCCACGCGTTCTGCCGTTGTTACCGTGCCCGAGGCTCTCCCTGTCCGCGGTTGGCGCCCGCTGTCTGTTC
>JAGDMS010000026.1 GCA_017860575.1 Deltaproteobacteria bacterium
CGTCGCAGCGGCACGGGACAGCATGTCGATGTGTCGATGTTCGAGGCGATCATCTGCTGCCTGACCATTTACCACGACCTCGATGCGCAGTTGGTCCCCGGTCCGCTTCCCCAGATGCTGGAGATCCCGTCGGTCGAGCCGGCGAAGGACGGCTGGGTGGGCTTCTGCACCTACACGGCTCAGCAGTGGAAGGATTTTTGCGTGCTGATGGGTCGCCCCGACTTCGCCGCGGACGAGCGCCTGTTCAGTCCCGCCGCACGCATGCAGCATATCGACATCCTGCAGCCGGCCATTCATGCGTGGACCCGGCAGCATACGGTGGACGAGTTGATCGCGTCGGCGAGTCGCATGCGCATTCCCGCGGTCCCGATCGGCAACGGGCAGACGGTGCTCGCCATGGACCACTTCGCTGCGCGCGGAGTCTTTGTCGATAACCCGGCGGGCTTCCGCCAGCCGCGCGTGCCGTACCGGCTGGAGCGGTGTGCGTCCCCACCCGTCGGCCGCGCCCCCCGGCTCGACGAGCACGCGGCGGAGCTCCGGGCGGAGATCGCGCGGACGGCGCCGCGGGTGCCAGTCGGCAGCCCGTCGAATGAGGCGGAAGCACCCTTCGACGAGCTCAGGGTGAGCGGAAGAAATCATTTGAAATCGGAGAGGGGTTCCGCTCATGCTGAGCTTGTCGAAGCATGGGGTGGGGTTGTTCAACGGGCTGCGGGCTCAGACACGCCGACAACGCCGTTGGCTGGTTTGCGCGTCGTTGACCTCACCGGGTTCTGGGCTGGCCCGTCGGCGACGGCCTTGCTGGCAGACATGGGCGCCGACGTCATCAAAGTGGAGTCCGTCCAGCGGCCCGACGGCATGCGATTGGCAAGCGGCAACCGCGGCGCGCAGTATTGGGAACAAGGCTTTGTGTTTCTCGGCGCCAACGTGGGCAAGCGTGACGTCACGCTACGTCTCGACTGCGCCGAGGGCGTGAGCCTGCTGAAGCGCCTACTGAAGACGGCGGATGTCTTGGCCGAGAGTTTCTCCGCCCGAGTGATGGAGCAGTTCGGTCTCAGCTGGGAGGTAGTGCGGACCATCAATCCTCGCCTCATCATGCTGCGCATGCCCGCCTTTGGTCTCGACGGGCCGTGGCGCGACCGGCCTGGTTTCGCACCCACCGTGGAACAGGTGACGGGGCTGTCGTGGATGACGGGGTACGAAGACCTGCCCCTCATCGTACGCGGGGTGTGCGATCCGGTCGGCGGCATGCATGCGGTCTTTGCCCTGCTGCTGGCCCTGGAGCATCGGCACACAACGGGAGAGGGGCAACTCGTCGAGGTCCCCCTCGTGGAGCCCGGGCTCAACATCGCCGCGGAGCAGGTGATCGAGTACACCGCCTACGGCCAGCTGCTGTCGCGCCAGGGGAACCGCGGGCCGTACGCCGCACCGCAGGGTGTGTATCCGTGCGCGCAGCCGAACGAGTATCTCGCGCTCGCGGTAGCGACGGACGAGCAGTGGCTGCGTCTGTGCACCGTCATCGGACGGACGGACTGGGCGCAGGATCCAGAGCTGTCCTCCGCGGCGGGCCGGCGCGTTGCGCACGACGCCATCGATGCCGGATTACGCGCGTGGCTGGCGCGGCGACGACGCGACGAGGCGGTGGAGCAGCTGGTAGGGGCGGGAATCCCCGCCCACGCCGCGATCAACGCCCACGAATTGATGCCGAATCCGCAGCTGGAGCATCGCCGGTTCTTCCAGGTGCTCGAACATCCGTACGTCGGACGGAAACGCTTCCAGGGCCTGCCCATGCGGTTCTCTGCGCTTGGCCCGGACTGGCACCGCTCACCGCCGCCGACCCTGGGCCAGCACAACGCCGAGGTGCTCGGCGGTGAACTCGGCTTGTCCGCGGACGAGCTGGCGCGGTTGCGGCGAGACGGCATCATCGGCGAGCGTCCTTGCGCGAGCGGTACGCCATGCGCACGTTTGCGACACTGCTGGTTCTCGCCGACATCTAAGGTGCCCGGGCGCTGTAGAGGTACCTGTACCATCATTGATGGGACTGCGGCGACGATGGCGTAGCGACAGCCGCTGCCGGCATGCAGGTGCGGGTGGCCGAAAAAATCAGTGGACGCGAGAAATCGCCGGCGTTGTAAGCTTTGCAAGCGATCTTGTAAAAGCTTCCGTTGACGCCTGCGTGTTTGGCATCTGTGTTCCGCGCGCAACCCAATCGTGTAGTGGCATGAGGTTTGCGCTTTTGCGTAGATGAACAATCGCCGCATCTACGCTCGACAGCGGCAGGGGGAGCGATTTCCCCCAGAAAGGAACTCACCATGAGAGATTCCCACACGTTGGCTGTCGTCCTGGCTGGATGTCTCACGCTGAGCGCTTCCACAGGTTTCGCCAGCGGTTTGCAGGATGACGTGAATCAGGCGGCAACAATTCTGAAGCGCTTCCAGTCGATCCCGGAGAAGTCAATTCCACCCGCCGTGCTGAAAGATGCGAAGGGTCTCGCGATTCTCACGGTGTTGAAAGGTGGCTTCGTCGTGAGTGGCCAGGGCGGGAAGGGACTGGTGATCGCGCGGACGGCGGATGGCTGGAGCGGCCCCTCCGCAATCGGGACGGGGGGCATTGGCGTTGGTTTTCAGATCGGCGGAGAGGTGTCGGAGTTGGTCATCGTACTCAATACCGACGAGGCCGTGAAGGCGTTCTCCAGAGGTGGCAACGTTTCCTTGGGCGCGGATGTGAGTGTCGCGGCTGGACCGGTCGGCCGCACGGCTGCCGCGAGAATCACACCGATGGCCGCCGTGTACACATACAGCCGCAGCCAGGGCGCCTTTGCGGGCGTTTCGCTCGAAGGAATGATCGTGGCGGAGCGGAGCGAAGCGAACCGCGACTACTACGGAAGACCCGTCGTGCCGGCGGACATTCTGTCTGGGAAGGTGATGCCTCCCCCCGGCCCGCGCCCGCTGCGTGAGGTTCTGGCAAAATACTGAGCCGCGCCCTACCCCAGCCGATGCGTCAGGAGTTGCACCGGCTGGGGTAGGTCCGTTTCCTCCTGCAGCGTGGATAATTCACCCGCAAGTCGAAAGTGCACGATGATCGCTTTCGTACAGCGGCGGCAGGGGATCGCGACGTGGTTCCTTGTTGTCCTCGCGGCATGTGGCGGCGATAGCAATCACGGCACCATGGGAAGTCCCCCACCCGGAGGGGCCACGGACCATCTGGCGGCGACTGCTGAATATGATCGGGTATCTGAACTCGGATTTTCCCGACGGCTTCTTCGGACCGGGCGATGTGAGTCTTGGGTCCCCCGACCCGCGCGGTGAGGTCGTCACCGCCGACCTGCCTTCCCCCGCACTCGCGCCCTCCTCGAGCGCCGCCGTCCCTCGGGCTCACCGGCTATGCACAGCGGTCACATCGTCCTGGGCGGTGGCTCGCCTGGTGACCGCAACCGGAATGCCGCGCTTCTCCCTCACGGCCTGGCGCAGCCGCTCGATGTCGATGCGGTCCGTGAGCTGCGCCTTCCGGGCGAGCTTCAGGGCTTCGCGTTGTAGGCTGGGGATGCGCCGGTACGGGTCGTCGTGCACCTCCACGTAGATGTGCCCGTCAGACTCGCCGAATTTGATTGGTTCGTAGATGAGCTCGCCGATGGCACCACGGGGGACCAGGCGGAACAGTTCGCTGATGTCCTCCGGGTACAAACGGATGCAGCCGTGCGTCGTCAGCCGCCCAACTGACCAGGCGATATCAGTGCCGTGGATCGAATACAGCCCTTTGGACAGCCGCATGCGGTAGTCGCCGAGCGGGTTGTCGGGGCCGGGCGGCACGACGCGTCGCTTCGGCGGATCCATCGTCCGGTAGATCGAGTCGGGGACGTACCAGGTCGGGTGGTCGTCCTTGGCCGTAATGTGGAACCGTCCGACCGGACTCGGCGTCTCATCCGTGCCGATGCCAATCGCCCACGTGCGCACGGTGACGACCTCGCCGGGATTGGTTTTCGACGGGAACAGGTATAGCCGCATTTCGGGGATGTTGACCACGAGGCCGCGGTAGCTGGAGCGCGGCACGATCCACTGGGTCGGCACAGCGACCTCTAACCCCGCAGGCGGAATCCACTCGTCGACGTCGCGGTTGGCGTCTTTGAGCTCATTGAATCCAAGGCCGGCGTCGCGCGCTACGTCGAGCAGCGTCTCCTTCGCCCGGATGCGGTGCCGTTGCATGCGACCGACGACGCCGGGCAACTGCGTGCCGCGCGGGACATATGTCCGCACCGCCGTGATCTTCTCGAGCGCCGGCGGCGCCCCCGCCGGCGGCGGCGCGACCCGCCTCGCCGTGCAGGCCGCGACTGACAAGGCCGCCGCCACCGCCGCCACGCGGACCCTGGTCGCACAACCTAGAACGCGCATGCCCACAGACGGCACGGCCATCGCCCGAACCGGAACGTTGGGTTCCGCTGGACCGGCTGAAACGTGCCAACGCATATCAAGACGCAGCGAGCGCCGTGAAAAGAGGTGGTGGCGTCTTCCCGATGGAAGGCAATGCGGACGCGGGAACTGGAGATCAAGGGTCCACGCCAACTCAAGGCAGGCAAGTGCTTGCCGCTCGGTTTGTTGCCCGTCAAGATCGGGACCCCCTGTTGGGGCTAGCCGTTGGTGTTTGTTTTCCTGTCTTCGATTGGGGAATTGGATTTCTCTCCGTCAGGCGGCAGCGCGGAACTCGGCCAGGCGCTTGGCCGGGGTGCGGCCCTTGAGGGCGATCGAGAAGCGGTTGCAGTTATAGTGCTGCTCCCAGGCATGAAGTGCGCCCGCGGCGGCCGCGAAGGTTGGGAAGGTATGCGGCAACCAGAACTCCTCGTTGTCGATGCGATGACAGTGCTCGACCTTCCCGCTCCGCTGCGGCCGGCGGGGACGGATATAACGGATATAACGGTGCGCAATGCCGGCCTCTTCGACGCTCAGCTTGAAGGCCCGGGAGAACGCGGGCCCGTTGTCGGTTTGCACGCGCTCGATGGCAAACGGCAGCGCCCGGCGTAGTTGATGGACAAAGTCGAGGCTGCTGCGGTGATTGAGCTGTGGATACAGCCGGAGCACGCGGTAGCGCGTACAGTCATCGATGGCCGTGTACTGACAGGCGTGCTGCCGCCCGATACGGACGAACTTCACATCCACTTGGACACACTCTCCGGGCCGTTCCCGCAACGGTAAAGGGGACCGTTTCGGCACTCGCTTCCCTGCCACCCGCCCGTTTGCTCGCATCTGCGACCCCTTTCTCTAACGCTGCTTGACCCGAGCCTACTCGGGGGGACCATCCTCACCAGGTTATTTCACCGGGCGCACCGCCGAAAGCGGGGCTGCCGGATGTGCAGCGACTCATTTCGGCTTACCGTGGCCATTGCCCTGGCGCCTGTTCTGGTCGTCGCGGTCACCGCGGAGGTGCGGCGCGTACACGTTGTCGTACCAATCGTCCCGCACGAAGTAGACCGGCTGGCCGCAGGCGTTGTACTTGCGACAGTGTTTCCCCCAGTGCTTCGCGTGACCGGGGGGCACATGCAGGTAGATCGGCTGGAGCACCACACCCACGGGCGCCGGCTCGATCACGACCGGCTCGGGATACACGAGGAGCGGGGGCGGCAAGGTGCCGATGTCGATGCGACCATAGATACCGGGCTGGTCGACACTGATCGACACGCCAACGTCGCCAGCATGCGCCGCGGCAGTGGCCATCGCTGCCGCGGCCGCCGCAAGAGCCGTGGTGGCAGCGACAGTGCGCTTCATAACTGGCTCCTCCTGCTGCCCAAATTCAAGTTAGGAGAGAGCAAGGGCCTTGCCAACGGAACTCTCCCCGTTGTCCCGATCTGAAGGCCGTCACTGCGCGGGTATGCCTGCATCGTCTTGCAGGCACGGACCTGCGGTCACTGACAACCTTTGCAGACTCGCGAGTGTCACAGCGGTTCAACGTCGGAACGGATCGAGTGGGTCAATTCGCCCGCGAGGCAGTCCGCCCCCAGCACCGCCGCCACCCGTTCCAGCGAACTACGCCGCAGTCGACGCTGGTCCCGCTCCTAGCGAGACTTCAAGCCTTTCGTCACCCCGGCCTTCAGGCTCAGCTCTTTCGGTTTGAGCCCCCGCTCAAGCCGACGCTTTTTGAACCGTTGGGCCGAAGGTCGCATCCGGAAAGATTCTGAATGGGATGGCGATTGTGGGGCTCTGGCGAATTCAGTTTGACGATAAATGGGTGAGCGACGAGGCACTCAAAGCGATCTTGACGCGGTACGGCGTCCGCCAGGCGACCGAGCTGATCCTGTGCTGCAGCTATTTCAACATGCTGAGCCGGTTCTTGGAATCCATGCGCGTGGAACTCGAGAGCACTCCGGCGTTTTGACCTCAACCGAGGGAATCCCGCAGGGGCTTGACTGGGGAGGTAAGAGGGCCTCACGGGCGTGCGTCATCGAAATGGGCAATTTCCATCCGCGTTGCGTTTCCGGGCGCACCTGCCTGATAGCATAGAATACTATCAGCGGAGGTGCGCACCGCTGCCCGCCGCTGGCTTCAGTCGCCGCACGTACCCCGAAACGCGGCGGACTGACGCTTGACAGCCCTTTCATCCGACCCGTATATGGGCTCTGGATAAGGTTTTGGCGAGGCAATGATGCCCGTGGCAACGTCCGATAAGTATGTGGTTCGTCGATTTGGTGCTTAATCTGGCCTACCCGCCTCGACGATCACTACATCCGACGTCCGGGCCTCCCTCACGACCGACTCGCCCCTCAGGTTAGGGTGTGACGGGCATCTCGGGGGGAATGAAGACATGCGATACAACACGCTCGGTCGCAGCGGCGTCACGGTGAGCAGCCTGTGCCTCGGGGCGATGATGTTCGGCAAGGACGGCAACCCCGACCACGACGACTGCGTCCGCATCGTGCACGCGGCGCTCGACGCCGGGATCAACTTCGTCGACACGGCCGACGTATACGGCTACGGCGAGTCCGAGGAGATCCTCGGCAAGGCGCTGCGGGGTCGCCGCGACGACGTCGTGGTTGCCACCAAGTGCCACCACCCGATGAGCGACGAGGTGCTCAACCGGCGCGGATCGTCGCGCTCGTGGATCGGGCGCGCCTGCGAGGACTCCCTGCGCCGCCTCGGTACCGACCATATCGACCTGTACCAGGTGCACCGGCCCGACCCGCTCACCGACATCGACGAGACCCTCGGTGCGCTGAGCGACCTCGTCCACCAGGGCAAGGTGCGCATGATCGGGTGCTGCACGTTCCCGCCGTCGGAGATCGTCGAGTCGCAGTGGGTCGCCGAGCGCCGCGGCCACGTGCGGTTCCGCACGAACCAGCCGCCGTACTCGATTTTCGTGCGCGGCATCGAGCGCGAGTCGCTGCCGGTCTGCCAGAAGTACGGCATGGGTGTGCTGACGTGGTCGCCGCTCAACTCCGGCTGGCTCACCGGCCGCTACCGCCGCGGCGTCGAGAACCCCGTGTCGCCCCGCGCGCTGATCGCGATGAACCGGCCCCGCGACGAGTTCGAGCGGTTCTTCGGCAAGCCCCGCCCCGTCTACCCCGGGCTGCACGACTACGACCTTCCGCAGAACCAGCGTAAGCTCGACATCGTCGAGTCGCTCCTCGCGCTCGCCGCCGAGGCCGGAATGCCACTTGTCCACCTCGCCGTCGCGTTCACCCTGGCCCACCCGGCGGTGACCTCGTCGATCATCGGGCCGCGCACGATGGACCAGCTCCTCGGCCAGCTGCCCGCAGCGGACCTCGACCTGCCGTCCGACGTGCTCGACGCGATCGACCGCCTCGTGCCGCCGGGCACCGACCTCAACCTCGGCGAGGCGGGCTACCTCCCGCCCGAGCTCACCGACCCAGCGAAGCGCCGGCGCCCGCCCCGCTGAACCGTCCGGGCGCTCAAGGACCGCGTCCGGCTGCCGACGAGACTCCCCGACGTCGGAACCGTTAGGAGGGTCTCATGCGCACCGTCTACACCCGCGGCGTTCTCACCCGCCTGCTCGCCCTGCCGCTCCAGTGATGTCCCGACTGCCGACCGCGACGTGGTCGAGATGTTCCGGGGCACCGCTACCAGATAACGGGAAGGATTGAGCGGCAGATTCCTTTTGGCAAGGTTGTCCTTTACGCAATGTCACTTTGATGCCGAAGGCTGGCCGGTGCGCGACGCTGGCATGCGGTGGACGGTCGCTGGCCCCAATGCCGTGATCGCCCTCCGCTGCCGATTGCTCAGTCAGCGCTGGGACGATCTCCGGAGGTGGGCCGCCTGATCATGGGACCCCCTTGCGAGACCATTTAGACTCGGCGAAGACAATGCGTCCGTCTGCCCAAGCCACCACATCCCAGCATCCCGAATAGCGACCTCTGTTTCTTGAAGCGATCGCGGCTAGGCGTGCCACTGCGACGGCGTCATCCGGCGGGACCGTGCGCTCGGCCTTGATGCCGCAGCCCGCCCACTCCAAGAGGAACTTTGGTTGATTGGTCGGGGCGCCGTACATTTCCACCCAGCGTCCAGACCAGCCTGCTGATAAGAACAGCCGCAGGATTGCGAGCTCGGCAAAGCATGCGGCCCCGTTTGACTCGACGGTCGGCTTACCGCCGAAGCTATCCTGCAATGGTTCGCCCCGCCAGCGAGAAAAGATAGGGCGCGCTGTTGGAATCTTTACGAGCGAACCTGACGGAAGGGTCAGATCGGTGATGGTTGCCGGAACGAGGCTCGGAGGAAGCGCGGTCACCCTGAATCCCTCCAATTGCTTGCTTTACCAAACACTTCAAGTCGCCAAATCTTACGGCGGCCCACAGCGTTTTGCGCGCTTTCCCTCTCCATCTCCACATCCACATAAGGCGAAGGATGAGTGGGAGCAAACCCTGGCCGCAGTGCGAAACATATCCGCGTCGTGACTTGAACTTCAGCGTCCCTTCCCCGAGGATCACCGAGGCATGATGGTCGTCCGTGAGAACGACTGAAAGGCAGAGAGTTGAGCGGAGACAGACAGATTCAGAAGCCGCGGGCTGGACCAGAGACCGCAAAACAGTTGGTCGGGAAGCTGCGCAAACTGAAATTGGCCCGCAAGAAGCGGCATCTGCGTGCACGTACGGAGCGCAACCGTCGAAGGGCGCTCACGACGAAGCAACGTGCGCAGGTGCTGGCAAAGACCGCTCGCCGGTGCCACATCTGCGGCGGGAAGATTGACGGCACTTGACAAGCGGACTACGTGCTCGCGCACCCGTGGCTCTAATGATCGAGGAGGCTCAGATGTTGAGTGACCCGACGGACTTCCGTGGCGGCGTGGCGGTGATCACCGGTGCCGGTTCGGGGATCGGCGCGGGGCTGGTGACGTACGCGGCTGGCCTCGGCATGCGGGTGGCGTTGGCCGATGTCAACGTAGACGCGATCGGGCGGCGAGGTGCCGAGATGGACGCCAAAGGAGTCGAGACAATCGTCCGTCGTGTGGACGTGAGCGTGCCCGAGGATCTCGAAGCGCTCGCTGAGGAGGTCTACTCGACCTGGGGCACCGTGACGATCCTCGTGAACAACGCGGGTGTCGAGCTGCACGGCAACACGTGGGAGCTCCCCGTGGAAATGTGGCAGCGAATCATCAGCATCAACCTGAGCGGCGTTTTCTACGGGATCCGTGCGTTCGTGCCGCGGATGATCAAGCAACCTGGCCGGGCGCACGTCGTCAACATCGCGTCCGTCGCTGCCTTGCGCATCAATCCAGGAACCTCTGCGTACGCAGCCACCAAGCACGGCACCCTTGCCCTGACCGAGTGCCTTGCCGCCGAGCTCGTGCCGGTGTCCGACAAGGTCATCGTCACCGCGGTGCTGCCCGGTGCTGTGCGAACGAAGATCTTCGAGAACGCCATGCTGGCCGACACTGACGGCGTGGGGGCACGGGGCAACCGTCAGGGGATCGAGGTGCTCGCGAGCACAGGAATCGACCCCGTCAAGGCGGCTGAGATCATCTTCCGCGGGGCGGGCCGCGGTGAGCTGCGCGTGCACACGCATCCCGAGCTCTCGCGCGCGTCCATCGAAGAACGAGCCAAGGCCTTGTCGTTCTGAACGGCAACAGGACCCTCTTGGGGCGAGGTCCAGAACCTGTGTGCACGTATGATTGACGTTCGGACCGAATTGGATACGTCAAAAACCCAAGTCGTTATTACGTTGCTGGAAGCTGGGTTGGAGCAGATGGGGAAGGTGAAGAAGAAGTGAGTGGATAGGTGAAAAGTGCAACAATATCTTCGAGCTGATCGTGGACTATGCTAGCCAGGGAGCGAAGTGGGCCGCATAGCACGTCCCGCCGCGCTCAGCTTTGTCTGCTTGAGCCCCCGTTGAAGGCGCAGCTTTTTCAGGCGCTGGGCGAAGGTCGAGTTCGGAAAGAAGACCGAACGGGACCCATCGTGGGGTCCTGGCAATATTGATTTGACGCTGAATGGGCGCGGGTCGGCCGGCTCCGAAATCCCGACAGTCGTTGGACACCGCCGTCCCGCATCTCAGCCATCTCACCCCAACGAGGATCTTCACCTTGCACGAACTCATACCACGTAGCGAGTTGTTACATACCGATCTGTACACGCGCCACATGCAGCCACACGGCATCGAATACATGCTGCCCATGCGCTTTGTCGAGCCCCGCGGTTTGTCGAGCCCCGCGGCTGGAAATGCAATGTCGGATTGATGAATGATCCCAAACGAAAGGACTTTGGAGATCAAGAAAAGGAGTTCTTCAGCGCTTTCCGCCCGCACCTCGAGCGCAGTCTGGCCATGTATGCGCGCCTCCAGCGCAACCAGCTTGAGAAGCACACTTTGGAGGAAGCGCTGGATCGACTGAATATCGGCACCTTCATCCTGGACGGAGAGGGAAAGGTCATCGAGGCCAACAGTATCGCCCAGGATATCGCCCGTCGGAGTTCGTGTGTTTCGCGAATCACTGATCGTATCGTGCTGTCGAATTCCAAAGCGGATGCGAGATTCAAGCGCTTCGTCTCCGAGGCAATCGGCAGGCGAGAGAAGGGGCACACCGACCCGTTTGTGGACGTTCTGCGCACCCAATCTCCCGCAGGGTCACACCTCGACATGCTGGTCCGGTCAGTCGTTAAGTCAGACCGTTATCGCAGTGACGTCAGCCCCAGTGTGATCGTGTACATGCGTGACTCAGGGCAAGAACGTCTGGCGCCGGAGCGCATCATGGCGCAGCTCTTTGGCCTAACGCCATCAGAAGCCGTCCTAGCATCTTTGCTGGCCGTCGGCTTCACGCTGGCGCAAGCCGCGGAAAAACTCGAAGTCACGGAAAGCAGCCCGCGAATGTATGCTAAGCGGATCTTCGCAAAGACAGGTGTAAGCCGGCAAGTGGATCTGGTCAGACTGATCTTGAAAAACGTCGTCTCGCTAGCGTGATTCTCTTTTCGCCGAGGGAGCAACTGCTCGGAGACTGGCCGCCTCGCTCTGGGAATCTCGCAACGCCGCAGGTGCGCACCGGTTTCGTTGAGGGGACCGTCCCACTTGCGTCCCGCGCCAGTTCTTGACACGCGGGTTCTGCGCGCCGTATACGGGCTGCCTGAAATCTTCCGGGGCAGATTCCGCGTAACAACGAAAATGTCTGACAAACGGGATGATGCGCCGATGGATCACGCGCTCACCGAAGCCATCGACTACATCGCGATCCGCCGCCTGCAGGACGCGTACGCGGACGTCGTGACACGCCGGGCATGGCCCGAGCTCGAGGACCTCTTCCTCCCGGACGCCACCGTGCGCGTCGACCAGCGCTCCCGCAAACCGCTGGTGCTCAGCGGGCCGGGTGCGATCGGCGAGTTCATCGGCTCGGCCATCGCGGCCTTCGAGTTCTTCGAGTTCGTGATCCTCGGTACGCGCGTCGAACTTCGTCCCGCCGGCGACGCGGACGCTGCCTTGGCCCGCATGTACATGTCCGAGCACCGCCAGGACGCGGCGAACGGCCACTGGAGCACCGTGTACGGCGTGTACCACGACCGCTACCGCCGCGTCGACGGCCGTTGGTGGTTCGCGGCCCGCGAGTACCACTCGCTGGCACGGACCTCGAAGGCCATGGACGTGTTCGCGTTCCCGCGCGGCTTCGGGCGGCACGATGCCGGTTAGCTCCGCGGAACAGGACTGGTCGAGGAGGGTGACGCGCCGGAAGATGTTGGCGGCGAGCGTGGTCTGCACCCGGTCGTGCTGCTTCATCCACAGCACGGCGCGCCTCGGGTGCTCTGTTCCAGCCACGCTTACGCCTCGGCTCCCGGTCGTCATGAATAATCCGGGCTAGAACCGCTCGAATTTCTCGGGCCGCTGCTCGACCGCATCGACATCCAGGTCGAGGTGCCGACGGTACGCTCCAAGGAGTTGGCGGACCAAACTGCCGGCGAGTCGTCGGCCGACATCCAAGCGCGCGTCGTCGCCGCCCGCAATCTCCAGCTGCAGCGCTTCCGTGGCCGCAACATTTTCTGCAACGCGCAGATGGGGGCTCGCGATCGCAGGAAGTTGTGCACCACGGAGCCCGCCGCCGAGCAGCTCCTCGAGCGCGCCATGGCCAAGCTCGGCCTCAACGCCGGCGCCTACACGCGGATCTTGAAGGTCACCCGTGCCATCGCCGACCTCGACGGCGCCCCGCCCATGCCAGCGGCGGCGCACGTCGCCGGGGCGATCCAGTATCGCAGCCTGGATCGGGCCCTCCACTGAAAAAGGGCCCGGAGGGCCGCGTGCACCGCGGCCCTTCCGCGACGGGATCGACCGGCGCTATTTGAGGCCGGCGACGAACTTCGCCACCTCGGCGGCGTCGCCGATCTTGACGGCCTTCATCTTGCCTTTGCCCTCGTTGATCGCCTTGAGCGCGTCCGCCTCGGCCTTGCCCTTGATGGGCGCGGGGGCCATCTTCGTTCCCTCACCGGCAGCGCCATGGCACATCTTGCACTTGGCGGCATAGGTGGCGGCGCCGTCAGCGTAAGCGGTTCCCGCGAAAGCAGCGACCAGTAAGATGGTAGCGAGGTACTTCATCATTTCGATCTCCTTTGCCATTATGTTGGTATCACCTCGACGCGGTGCGGAGAGGGGCGGTGCTCCTCACACCCCCGGAGGCGCGTACCCGGGAGGACCGTACCCAGGACTCATCGCGGCGATGACGAACCCGAGGAATGGCAGGCCGAGGACAAGTCCTAACCCGACGTGTGCTCCCGCCGGTGCAGGTTTTGTCAGCAGGAGCATCGGCGCCAACACTGCCACCACAAGAATACACTTGGCCATCTCTCTCTTCTCTCCTGATTGTTCAACGGGGATCAGCCAGAAAGGTTGCGCTCGATGGATGTCCCGACCGTCTTTTCTACCGTCGGGTGCTAGACTGGTGCGCGGAAAGCCCCGAACAGCGCACCGGGCGCCCGACGATGCCGCTCGGTTCAGCCGGCCGTCAGGGGGCTCTTGGCGCCACGCGTCGGCGTACTGGGAGAGCGGCCCGTGCCCATTTATCGCCGCCCCAAACCTCGCTGGTGCCACTCCCCTGTTTCTGACAGCGACACTCGGGGACTGCTCATCGCCGCGCCTGCCGCAACCGCTTGAATTGTCGTGGAAAAGCGCAATCCGTCAGACCAGGAGCGGCTTGAGAAGGTGATAAGGTTGGTGAGCAATAACGCGCCGTATTGGCAACGTCTTAAACCGCCGGCGCGCCTCGCCCGGGTAGCGCATGGTTGGCGCGGCATGCGCGCGATGATGTGCTGGAGCGGCTGATGACTGCAGCGTGCGCGTTTTCGGCTGGACTCCGGTTGTGAAATAGACGAAAGGAGCACTCATCTGCGAAATCACAGGAGGAGTCCATGGCAGGGTCACTCGAGGGCCGGACAGCGCTTGTCACCGGCGGCGGGACGGGAATCGGATTCGGTTGTGCGCGGCGACTTTTGGAGCACGGGGCGAGGGTTACCATTGCGGCACGCCGCCTTGATGTGCTGACTGCGGCAGCCGACCGCTTGCACGCCGCGGTGCCGGGTGCGGAGGTGCGTGTGTGCCAGTGCGACGTCACCGTCGAAGAGGAGGTGGCGGCGGCGGTGCGCATGGCGGCGGGGGCGGATGGACAGCTCGATATCGCCGTGGCCAACGCCGGCAGCGCGGCGCCGGGGCCGATTCTGGCGCTGACAGCGGAGCACTGGCGCTACGCGAGTGACCTGAACGTTCTCGGCACGGCCCTGACCGTCAAACAGGCGGCGCTGGTGATGCAGCGGCGCGGCGGTAGCATCGTCGCCATCTCGTCCGGCGCCGGCGTCCAGGTCGAGAGGTTCATGGCCACGTACTGCGCCACCAAGGCGGGGCTGGAAATGCTGGTGCGCTGCGCGGCGGTCGAACTGGCGCCGTTCAAGATTCGTGTGAACTGTATCCAGCCCGGGTACGTTCCCACGGAGGGGACCGCGCTGGGCTTCGATGACACCACCGAGAAGACGGTAATCGACCACACGCCGCTCGCACGCCCGGGGACGGCCGAGGAGATCGGTGACGCGGTGGTGTACTTTTGTGCCGACTCCGGAGCCTGGGTGACCGGGCAAACCATTGCTGTGGACGGCGGTTTGACGATCCCGGTCGGCGAAGACTTCGAGATGCTGTGTCGCCGCATGTACGGTGACGAGTTGATGGACCGCTGCGTTGGGCCACGGCGAGGGTAAGCGGCCGAACCGCGGTAGCACACCGTTGGCACTTCGCGCGATGCATCCGCAAATCCCTCCTGACTTCCCTTTTTCACAGGGAGGGACCCGGCCCCGTCGCGAAAGTTGAATGGGGCAGTTCCCTTGGGAGGAGCGGGGGCAAGAAGGTTTCCCTTTCCCTCCGGGAGAGGGTTAGGGCTGGGCGAGAATCGAGAGAAGGAGGTTGTATGGAACGTCGGGTTGCGTTTGTGACAGGGGCGAGCCGCGGTATCGGCAAGGCCGCGGCAATCGCGCTGGCCGAGGCGGGGTATGATGTCGTGGTTACCGCGCGCACGGTGGAGGAAGGTGAGAAGTACGACTACAGCCCCACCGTGGCGCAGTCGCGCGAGCAGGCGATGCCGGGGAGCATTCAGATCACGGCCGCCGAAGTGCGACGGCGCGGTCGCCAGGCGCTGCCCATCCGATTGGATCTGCTCGATCGCGGCACCATCGACGCGGCGCTCGCCCAGACCGTTCGCGAGTGGGGCCACATCGACCTCTTGCTGAACAACGGGATCTATGAAGGTCCGGGGGTCATGGAACCGTTTCTCAATCTGACCGACGCGATGTTGGCCAAGATCTTCGCGGGCAATGTCTTCGCCCCCATTCACATCACGCAGACAGTGCTGCCCGCGATGCTCAGTCGTGGCGGCGGCACCATCATCAACATGACGTCGGGAGCGGGCACCACCGATCCCCCCAATCCCGTGGGCGCGGGCGGCTGGGGCTTTGCGTACGGGGCCTCCAAGGGCGCTTTCCACCGGCTCGCCGGCATCCTGCATGTGGAACTGGGGGCGCGCGGCATCCGGGCGTACAATGTCGATCCCGGGCTGGTGTGGACCGAGGCGCAAAAGATCCTCTTCGCCCGGCAGCTGTTTGGTGACCAGACCGAAGCGATGGCCCAGACGATTGGTGCCCCGCCGGCGGTGCCCGCTGCCGTCATTGCGTGGTTGGCAACCCAGCCGGAGGCCGCAGCCATGTGCGGCCAGACCATTGATGCGCAGTCCTTCTGTCGGGAGCGACCACTGGTTCCCGGCTGGCCGCCTGCGCGGTAAGTCCGCAACGGGTGACCGCCGACCCGCATCTCCGCGGCAAGCGGGTTTGGCCGACACGCGATCAGTTGCGTTGGCCCACATAGATCGAGAACACGCCGCGCCCAGCGACCACCCGATTGGTCCGCCTGGCGGCGGTGGGCGCGGTGCTCCGGTGCGTGCAGAGGTGTCTACCCATACGAGTGGCACGGCGGTATCCTTGCGGAGATCCTCCACACCGGGCGTCGGGACTGCTGGCGGTCTGACTTGTTTCGAAGGGGGACTGTCGATGAACGAGAAAAACACCCTTCGACGAGCTCAGGGTGAGCGGAATTTGCGTTTGAAATTGATAAACAAACCGCGCTGCTGAGCTTGCCGACGCACGATTCCGGAGAACATCGACACGCCCAGGAGGAACGGGAGAGCACGGATGCGAACCATTATCGATATCGATGCGCATTTCGAGCCTGGGGCGGACTGGCTTGATCCCCATCCTGAACTTGCCGCGAAGCTCCCGAAACTCGATCCCGGCCTGTTGGCCGTCAATACGATCGTCGGGGATCTGTTGCGTGATGTGCCGGACGCGCAGCGGCCGCCGATCGCGGCACTGATGCCTCCCGGCTTGCTGACGCTCTTTGGAAGGGAGAAGGCCGCCGAGGCCGAACGCCGTGCCGAATTCGAGGGGAAGAGCCAGTTCCAGGTGGCGAACGTCAAGGCGCGCCTCAAGTGGATCGACGGGCAGGGGATTCGGATTCAGAATGTCATCTGCCTTTCCGGTTTCGCGTACGTCCTCTTCGTAAAGGATCTTGCGCTGCGGCAGGAGACGTTGCGGGCCTGCAATAGCTGGTTGGCGGACACCTGCGCGCCATCGGCCGGCCGTCTGCTGCCGGTGACCGCCTTGGACTACGAGGATCTCGAGTGGGTGATCGACGAACTCACGCGCATGCGCGAACGCGGAAGCCGGGTCTTTCTGATTCCCGCGTACCCCGTGAACGGCATTCCGCCGAGTCATCCGACCTGGGATCGCGTGTGGTCCGCGGCGACGGACCTCGGCATGGCGCCGATGCTTCACACCGGCTTCGAACACATGCGTTTCGACCCGGGCTGGGCGAATACCGGCGGCGATATCACCCTGCTCCGCCAGATCGGTGGAAGCCATCGTCACGTGGCACCGATGACACTGCTCTATTCCCTCATCTACAGCGGGGTCTTCGAGCGGCATCCCCAGCTGACGCTGTTGCTGGCTGAGGTCGGTGTTGGCTGGCTGCCCTTCCTCTACCGTGAGATCGACGACCGCATTTCCCCCACGGCGCAGCTCTTTGTCGGGCCGTGGAAGTATCCGCTGAAACCGAGCGAGTATCTGGCTCGCAACGTGCGCGGGACGCCGCTCAGTGGGGGAAACGACCAACCGCTTCCCCGGATCATGGAGGATCTGCCGGAGGACATGATCGTCTTCTCCTCGGATTTCCCCCATTTCGAAGGCTACACGGATCCCCTGGGCTACTACGCCGGCGCGTTGAAGGACGTGTCACCGGCGCGGCTGGACCGCTTCTTCGGCGGCGCGATCGCCGACGTGTACGCGCGTCTCGGCGATCCGATCGTCTGAGTTGCGGCCGGTTCAGGTGAGTGCCGAGTCAGGAGAGGGTTGCGTTCCGTCCGGCCCCTGCCATACTGCGCCGCCATGCGGCCGGGGCTTTCGACGCACATGTTGAGCGGGCTGGTGGCCGGCGCCGCGCTCGGCGTGGCTGCCCACATGCTGGTGGGCGAATCGGTGGTGCTCGACGGGGTGGTTGCAAACCTGACCGAGCCGGTCGGCAAGATCTTCCTACGGTTGCTGTTCATGCTCGTCATCCCGCTGATCGTCGCGGCGTTGGCGTTGGCCGTCGCCGAGTTGCGCGACCTGCGGCAGCTCGGCCGCATCGGCCTGAAGACGCTTGCCTACACCGTAGTGGTCTCCAGCGTCGCGGTCTTCATCGGCGTCGGGCTGGTCAACGCGGTGCGCCCCGGCGAAGGGCTCTCCGCCGAGCTGCGGGCGCAGCTTTCGGCGCGCGCGCTGCCGGCGGCGCCGGTTGCGGTGATGGAGGGCGCCACCGGCGTCGACTTCCTGGTGCGGCTCGTGCCGAGCAACGTCGTCAAGGCGATGGCCGACGGCGACATGCTGGCGGTGATGGTGTTCGCGCTCTTCCTCGGCATCGGCCTGGCGCTTACCCGGAGCCCCGCGGCGCGCGCCTTCGAGACCGCGTTGCAGGGATTGTACGACGTCGTCATGCACCTGCTCGGGTTGGTCATCCGCATCGCCCCGGTTGGGGTCGCCTGTTTGCTCTTTTCCCTGACGGCGCGGCTCGGCTACGACGTGCTGCGTCAACTCGGGTGGTACGTGGCGGTGGTGCTCGTCGCGCTCGCCCTGCAGCAGTTCGTGGTCTACTCGATCTCCGTCCGCTGGCTCGGCGGGATGAGCCCGGTGCACTTCTTCCGCGCGGTGCATCCGGCGGTGCTGACGGCCTTTTCCACCGCGTCGAGCAACGCCACCTTGCCCACCGCGTTGCAGGTCGCCGAGGAGGGGCTGCATCTGCCGTCGCAGGTGAGCCGTTTCGTGCTCAGCATCGGCTCGACCGCGAACCAGAACGGCACGGCGCTGTTCGAGGGCGTCACGGTGTTGTTTCTGGCGCAGTTCTACGGGGTGGAGTTGGCGCTCGGGCAGCAGGTGCTGGTCGTGTGCATCTGCATCCTCGGCGGCATCGGCACGGCCGGCGTGCCGGCCGGGTCTATCCCCGTCGTGGCGATGATCCTCGGTCTGGTCGGCGTCCCGCCTGACGGGATCGGCATCATCCTCGGCGTCGACCGCGTGCTCGACATGTGCCGGACCACCGTCAATGTCACCGGCGACCTTGCCGCCGCCGTTGTCGTCGCGCGTGGCGAGCCGCGCCTCTGATCGCGCTGCAGCGTGGTTGCTGTCCTGCGTCAGACGCGTCACCCTGGAGCGCGGGCCGACGATTTGTTGCCGAACCGTAAGCCAACGCGCGGACTGGATGGCGGCCGGCGGTACCGATGGTCGGGAACCCAGTGCCTATTTGGGCCGAGGTGTTCTTCGCAGCATTGCCAACCGGCTCCCGAAACGCGCTATCACCTTCCTCCGTGGAAGGATCCGTGTCGTGAGCGCGATTTGCAGCGTCATTCGCAGGTCCCGTGCGGCAGTCGGTGCATGGCCCAACGCCTGCAATGCGGCTTCCGCAGCTCGCGATGGCAGCTTGATCATGCCGACCTCCACGCCCTCCTTCAGTCCCGGTCGGCCCTTGCGCAGCCCCGGTGTGTTGGTGGGGCCGGGAATGAACGCCAGCACGTCGACGCCACAATCGCGCAACTCGTACCAGAGACTCTCGCCCAGAATGAGATTGTAGGCCTTGGTCGCCGCGTAACTGGCGACAAACGGATTCCCGTAGTAGGCGGTGCCCGAAGCCATGAAGATGATTCCACCTCTGCCTCGATCCGCCATGTGCTTCCCAAATACGCGCGCCAGCAGTGCGGGTGCGGTGCAGTTGATGGCGATGGCCAACTGCAGATCCTCCAGGGGCTCATCGAGGAACGGACCAACCGTTCCGAGGGCGGCGTTACAGATCAACAGGCCGACGGCAACATCCTCGGTGTGCTGGCACACGGTCGCGATGAAGTTCGGCGCAGCGAGGTCGACGGTGACCGCGCGCGTGTCGACGCCGTAACGCTGTCGCAGCTCTTCCGCGACCTGGCGGAGCAGCTCGTCTTGCTTGTCCACCAAGATCAGCTTCAGCCCGCGTTGGGCTAGCGCCTCGGCGTAAGCGCTGCCGATTCCCTGGGCCGCGCCGGTGACCAGCGCCCAAGGGCCATATTTGTCGCGAAACTCCGTGCCGTGTGCGTGCTCGCTCGCCATGGGATGTCACCAATGTCTTGCCTTCATTTCAAGCGGCGGTCTGTGATCCATGCTGTAATCGCTCGGACCGTTGGATGATTTCCATCACCGACCGCTCGACGACCATGCCCCCTTCGACGTCCAGGATCTTGCCGGTCACGTAGGCGGAAGCGGGGGAGGCGAGGTAGATTGCGGCCAAGGCGATATCCCGTGTGACGCCCAGGCGTCCGACCGGCGTCCACGCCGCTAACTTCTCCCCGATCCCCGGGTAGACCGCCAGCAGGTTCGCCTTCATGTTTTCCGACTGCACGGCGCCGACGCGAATTGCGTTGATGCGCACGCCGGGAGCGAACTCCATTGCCATCATCCGCGTCGCCTGCTCCAGGGCCGCCTTGGCACAGCCATAGAGCAGCGACCCGATATTGGCCACGCGGGCATATCCCGAAGAAATGTTGACGATCGTGCCAGGCAGGTCTTTCATGTGGGGAATCGCCACCCGACTCACATTCACTGCCGCCAGGAAATTCAGCCGGAATGCACTGATCATCTGTTCATCGGTAATCGCCGCCGTTGGCCCATGACCCCCCGCCAGTCCGCCTGCTCCGGCGTTATTGACCAGCGCATCGATCTTCCCGTAGCGCGCAATGGTCTCACTGATGAGGCGTGCGACTCCCTCGCTCGTGGTGATATCGCAGTCGACGGCAAAAGCGTCATGCCCCTGTGCGCGAATGCGGTCCGCCACATCCTCCACTTGGCTGCGGGTCCGCGCCGCACACACCACAGATGCTCCGATCTCAGCAAATGCCTCGGCAATCGTGGCACCGATGCCCCGGCCACCACCGGTGACGATGGCCACTTTTCCGTCCAGTCTGAACTCGTCGAGTATCATCCGTCCGCTCCCTTCGTTCGGCAGTACGCGGCACGATGGTTCAGGTGTCACGCTGTTTCAGGCAAGGGCGCCGCATACCTCACAACCTGAGCGCAGTGTTTCCAGTGGCGCCGCTGCGCTTGCTGCCGGCCTCGCGCCGTGGCGCGCTACAGTATGGTGTACTTGGATGGCTGTCCGGTCGACCCGCTCAACAGGCCGTATGCTTGCGTGAGCGCATCGCCACTCACCACTTGAACGGTCCTGGGCCCGGCCGCGGTCAACCCGCCGTCGACGACCACGGCGGTTCCGGTCACGAAATGCGCGTCCTCGCTGGCCAGGAAAAGCGCCACGGCGGCGACGTGCTCGGCGCAGCCGATTTCGGGCAAGGGCTGCGCCCTCTCGAAAATCGGCGCGAGCGCAGCCAGATCGTCCCCTTGTATCGGTGTGAGAATGAGGCCGGGACAGATCGCGTTCACCCGGATCCGCGCCGGGCCGAGTTCGACGGCCGCCGCCTGCGTCAGGCTGATGACTCCGGCCTTCGCGGCGGAGTACGCCTGCGGGCCGTTGGCACCGCCGAAGGCCGCTATCGACGCGGTGTTGATCATCGACCCACCTTGCCCTTGCGCTTTCAGCGTCCGGGCGCCGTGTTTGAGTCCGAAGAACACGCCGCGCGTCAACACGGCGAAGGTATGGTCCCAGTCTTCGGCCGTGATGTGCGTCAGCGGACCGAAGGCGCCCCCGATGCCGGCGTTGTTGAATACGCAATCGAGCCTGCCGAATGTCGAGACGCCCAATGCAATCGCCGCTGCGACCTGATCTTCCTGGGTCACATCGGTGCGAATGAACCGGATGCGCGCCGCGTGCCCGGCCGCCGCAGCGAGGTCGAGCGTCTCGTGCGCGGTCGTCTCGTTGTAATCGGCGATGATCACGGCTGCACCCTCGTCGAGGAATCGCAACGCGGTGGCGCGCCCGATGCCGTTCGCGCCGCCGGTGATCACCGCAACCTTGTCTTGGAGCCTTCCCGCCATCTGCTGCCCTCCTCCGGTGCCTACGAATGCAGGGTGCTTGCAGCCGCCGGGCTTTGCGTGCCCGACGAAGCCGACGAACGGTACACCCGACCCCGCGAGATTTGCAACCTCGGTCGTGCGGGACTGGCGTCAGAGTTTGCGCACGTGGTCGGGCGGCACGAGCCGGTCAACCAATCCCACGAGAAAACCGCAGCGTTCGCGCGGTGCGGCCCAGGAGAAGCGAAGACGTCCCACTAGGGACCAACGAAGCGGCGGGCTGCCACGACCGCACGCCTCGAGACTGCGCCGGAACCGATGGTGCCTGCTCAGCGTGAGCGGTTGGATGGTGAGCGACGTCGTGTTGGCTGAGACAAAGCACGCATGAGCGCAGGGACACATCGTGGACGTGGTGGCCTGGTTGCTCAAGAGAGATATCAAAAAACGTATAGACATTTGACAACGTGAGGCCGGTGTTGCTACCTGAAGAGGTCATGAGCCGAGCAGCAGCGAAACGACGCGCCCCCGTTGTGCGGCGCCCACCGGGGCGGCCGCGGAGTATCGATCACGACAAGATTCTGGCGGCTGCTGCGCAGATGGACCCAGCTGAACTCTCGATGCCGGCGTTGGCGGACAGGATGAAGGTCAGCGTCCAGGCGCTCTACCGGCACGTCAGCGGGCGGGACGAGGTGCTGAAGCTGCTGAACCGGCAGGCCTTGTCCACGATGGAGGTGCCACCGCTGGACCGGCGGCACTGGAGCGAATGGTTGCTGGACTATGCCCGCGCCTGGCGTGCCGTGCTGCTACGGTGCCCCGGCAACATCTCTCACGTCGATATCGGCGGGCCGGGTTCGCCGACGTCGCTCGACAACGCCGAGCGCGCCTTCGAGGTTCTCGTCGCTGCCGGTTTCTCCGACATGGAGGCAGTGGAAGTATTCCATCTCCTGGCCCGCATGATCTTCGGTTTGGTCACCGGGGAACTGGAGTACGAGGCCGCGGCACGTGTTGGCAACCCGTATCGCCGGTTTTACGAGGAACTGGCTGCGCGGCGCCCCGACGAGGTGCCGATCATGCACCGGTTGTCTCTCGTGTGGCCGGGACCCGAGGAAACGTTCGATGAGGCGGTCCGCACGCTCCTGGCGGGCGTCGCGGCCCGACGGCGGTCCAGGCGACGCGTCGCTAGGCCGCGGCTGGCTCGGAAGGCACTGTCGCGACCTCGACGAGCGGGGTCAGGGATCTGAGAACGCTTGCCGTGAGGGCGCGATGATGGTCCCGGTGGCATGTGACTTGCGAGACACCGGGCGACTGTCTGCGACCCGTGTTAAGCCGCGAGTAGCGCACCCAGCCGAACCAACTGCGGCGTAGCGGCGCCGAGCGTGTTCTCGATCTGTTTGATCCACAGAAAGTAGCGGTGGATCGGATAATCGATGTCTATACCAATGCCGCCATGGACATGGAGTGCGGCGTGGCCGACGCGGCTGCCGCCTTCGGCGGCCCAAAACTTGGCGACGGCCACTTCTTTAAGTGAGGGGATACCGTCGGCCAGGCGGCTCGCCGCCTGCCACATCGTCAAGCGCACGGCTTCACTGTCGATGTAGGCGTCGGCCAGGCGCTGGCCCACGGCTTGAAACGAGCCGATGGGTTTGCCGAACTGTTTGCGATTGGACGCATATTCCGCCGTGATGCGAAGGGCTTCCTGGCAGGCGCCGGAGGCGATGGCGCATAGTGCGACGGTCGTGCGGTCGATGATCCAGTTCAGAATGGCCTCGCCCTGCGGCAATGACCCCAACAGCGCCTCCGGTCCGACCGCAACCTGGCGCAGCTCGAAACGCGCCTGCGGTTCCCAGTTGGTCGGCGCTTGTTCGGCCAGTTGAATGCCCGGAGCGGAAGGGTCGACGAGGAACACCCCGAGCTGGCCGTCGGACGTCCGCGCCGGGACCAGCACGACTGCGGCCCGGGTTGCGACGGGGACACCGACCTTCACGCCGGTCAGCCGCCAACCATGCCCGTCCGCTTTGGCGATAGCAGACGGCTTTCGGCTGTCCGCCCCTAATTCCGTCAGGGCCGCGCTGAGCAGTTCGGTGCCGTCGAGGAAGCCTGGCAGGAAGCGCTCTTGCTGCGCCGCGGAGCCAAAACGGGCGAGTGGCATGGCGGCTGAGACGACCGATGCCACCAGTGGGAGCGGAGCCACTCTTCGCCCTTGCTGCTCCAGGATCAAGCAGATCTCGAGGAGGCCGCCGCCGGTGCCGCCAGCCGACTCGGGCAGCGAGGCGCCGAGCAGACCGGCCTTGGCGCACGCCGCCCACAGCGCCGTGTCGTAACGTTCGCTGCTGGTTTCAATCGTCTTCAAACGCTCGAGCGTGCACTGGTCGGTAAAGATCTGTTTCGCCAGACCCGCAATCGCATGCTGTTCGTCGGTAAATGAGAAATCCATATCGTCTCCTGTGTCTTGGGGGGGGGTATGAGGGCATGAGGGCGTGGGGGCCTGAGGGGAGAAGATTTCAAGCCCCCACGCCCTCATGCCCCAAGCCCTATCTGGCCACCGGCAAGCCCAGGCCGAAGCGGGCGATCAGATCGCGTTGCATCTCGTTGGCGCCGCCACCGAACGTCATGACGTGGAGCCCCCGCTGCACGAAGGCGACGTGCCCGAGGAGAGCAGCGTCGGCCGATCCGGGACGGAAGGTTCCAGCCGGTCCGAGGATTTCCAACATCAACCCCAATGCCTCCATGTAGAATTCCGTTCCGAACACCTTGAGAGCCGAAGCGTCTGCGGGGTCGAGCGGCAGGCCCTGTTCGGCACCCCAAGCCAACTTGAAGTTCATCAAACGGACGAACTCCAGCCGCGCGTGGATGCGCGCGATGCTCTGCTGCACCCAGGGCTGATCCATGACGCGCCGCCCGTCGGCCAGGGCAGTGTCCTTGGCCCAGCGGACCACGTCGTCAAAGATCCCCTCGATCATCCCCGAGCTGCATACCGTCACGCGCTCGTGGTTGAGTTGGCTGGTAATCAGTTTCCAACCTTGGTTGAGCTTCCCCACGAGGCTGCCCGCCGGGACGCGGACATCGTCATAGTAGGTCTGGGTCGTATTGTTCTCGCCCATGTTCTTCATCGGCACGCAGCGAAAGCCGGGCGCGTCGGTAGGGACGATGAGAATGGAGATGCCTTGGTGGCGCGGGGCCTCCGGATCGGTACGCACGGCCAGCCACACGTACTCGCAGTCCCCGGCCCGGCTGGTGAATACCTTCTGGCCGTTGATGACGAAGTCGTCGCCGTCGCGTACCGCCCGCGTCTTCAATGCCGCCAGGTCAGTGCCCGCCTCCGGTTCGGTGTAGCCGATGGCAAAATCGATTTCGCCGCGCAGAATCTTCGGCAGGTAGAACGCCTTCTGTTCGTCGGTGCCAAACTGCATGATCGTCGGCGCGATGGAGTTGACGGCCAGCATCGGTATCGGCGCCCCGGCCCGCATCGACTCGTCGAAGAAGATGAATTGCTCGATCGGCGTCATGCCCCGGCCGCCGTACTCCTTGGGCCAGCCGATCCCGAGCCAGCCGTCCGCCCCCATTTGCCGAACCACCCGGCGCAGGATGGGGCCGCCCGCCTCTCGGCGCCGCGCCTCCTCGCGGACCTCGGGCGTGATCAGGTGCTTGTAGTACTCCCGTAGTTCCTGGCGCAGCGCCTCATGCTCTGGGCTGTATGCGAGTTTCACGCGATCCTCCGACTCGGTACGGCAGATTAGTAGGCCTGTATAAAAAAACCCATAGCAATACAAGTTGACAGGGGAGGCCTTCTGGCGTTAATGCGGGGGCCATGAGTCAGTCGGCGGCGGTGACTGGGGCGCGACACGACCAACCGCGGGCGCATAGGGGGACACGACCGGCGGGAGGTGCCGGCGCGTGTTGATGTACTTCGATTTCGCCACCTACTTCCGCCTGGTACGGTTGGCGAGTCGCGAGGAGAATCCTACCAGCCGCCGGCGCTTGTTGCTGCGCCTGCTGGTGAAAGTCCCGCTCGTTGCCAGCTTTCACGCCATCTGTTTCTTCCTCGACGCGCTCTTCTTTCCCGGGCTGCGCACGCTCCAGGTGCGCACCCCCGTGTTCATCATCGGTCATGCCCGCAGCGGCACCACCCTCCTGCATCGGCTCATGAGCAAGGACGGCGAGCGCTTCAGCTCGTTCATGCTGTACGAGCTGTGGTTTCCGTCGCTGCTGCAAAAGAAGGTGATCCGCCTGCTTGCCCGATTGGATCGCACGGTGCTGGGCGGCCGCATCGAGCGCCGCGTCAAGGCCTGGGAGGAGCGCAAGTACGGGCCGAGCAATAAGATGCATCCCATGAGCCTGACCGCGCCGGAGGAGGACGACTTCGTCATGACCTACGCCTGCGCCTCGGGCTGGTGGAATGTCATGCTCCCCTACGTTGACGAGCTGGACTTCCATTACGTCGATCAGTGGCCGGCGAAGCGCCGGCGGCGGATGATGCGTTTCTACAAGGAGTGTGTGAAACGGCAGCTCTACTTGAATGGGGCCGACAAGATCCACCTCAGCAAGAACCCGACGTTCTGCGGCCGCATC
>JAGDMS010000166.1 GCA_017860575.1 Deltaproteobacteria bacterium
TGCGGTTGTGCTGGGCCATGACGTCCAAGAGGTAACGGGTGTTGGTGGCGATGGTGTCGGCGAACGACACCAGACGCCCGTCTTCCAGGTTGAAGATGCGGTCCGCGATATCGAGGATCCGGTTGTCGTGTGTGACCAAGAAGACCGTGCAACCTTGGTGTTTGGCCAGTTTCTGCAAGAGGTCCACGACATCGCGGCCCGACTGCTTATCCAGGGAGGCGGTTGGCTCATCGGCGAGGATCATCTGCGGTTGATTCACCAAGGCACGGGCAATCGCCACACGTTGTTTCTGCCCCCCCGAAAGTGCCCTCGCAAAATGATCGGCCCGGTCAGCGAGACCGACGGCGCGCAGCATCTCGACACACTGGTCGCGGGCCTGTTTGCGCGAATAGCCCGATTGCAGGCGCATCGCCATCTGCACGTTCTGCAAGGCGGTGAGGGAGTCCAGCAAGTTGTGCGCTTGGAAGACATAGCCGATGCGCTTGCGCACATGCACTAGGTCGGCTTCGCTGGCGCCGTTCAACTCCCGGCCGAGGACTTTCACGCTGCCGTCCTGGACCGACCGCAAGCCACCAATGAGCGTGACCAGCGTCGTCTTGCCACCACCGGACGGCCCGGCGAGGATGACGATTTCGCCACGGTGAATCTCGGCGCTGATGCCGAACAGAATCTGCCGCCGTAATTCGCCCTCCCCGTAGTAGTGGTTGAGCTCGTCGATCACCACCAGCGCCTCGCGTTCCGTGGGCGCGGATTCCACTCCGACGGCACCGGTCTGCATTTAGAAAACCTCCGCCGGGTCCGCACTGCTGACCTTGCGCAGCGCGATGGCTCCTGACAGCGCGCACATCGCAATCGTTAGGACGAGGACGGTGCCCACCAGGCCGATGGTCATCTGCATGGGCAGCCGCGTCGCGTTCTCAGTCAGGCGATACAACCACGCGGAGAGGGCCCAGCCGGGAATGAAACCCAACACCGCCAGGATCGTCGCTTCTTGCAGGACCAACCCGAACAGATACCGGTTCGTGTAGCCGATGGCCTTGAGGGTGGCGTACTCGGCGAGGTGATCGGAAATGTCGGCAAAGAGAATCTGGTACACGATGACGAGGCCGACCACCATCCCCATGACGGCTCCGAACGTCGTCGAGAAGCCGATCGGTGTGCTCTTCGCCCAGTAGGAGATTTCACGGTGGACAAACCCCGCCTGCGTGAGCACTTCCACGTCCGCCGGGAGATTCGCCGCGAGCACGTTGCGCACAACATTTGCATCGGTGCCGGGGCGCAGCCTGATCAGCCCAAGATCGATCAGCCCTTTGGGGCGCTGTGGCACCAACCGCAAGAAGTTGGCTGCGCTGGTGATCACGGTGCCGTCGATGCCGAAGGAGGTTCCCAATTTGAACAATCCCGCCACCTTCGTATGCCGATACCCGACGTCTGTCGCCACCGCTTTCCCGGCCCTCACCTCCGCCGCAATCGGCCCGTATTCCGGGCGGGAATCCTCATCAAACAAGAGGACGTCAGGCACGCGGAGTTTTGCGCGCTGGCGGTTGACTTCCGGCAGACTGAGGACCCTATCGGACGGGTCGAATCCAAGGATGAAGACGATGCGCGTACCACCATTCACGGGATTCTTCCACAATGCCGTTGTCGCGTAGAGCGGGCTCACGGACTCCACCCCCTCAAAGCCCGATGCCTGATACAGGCGTCGGTGCGAAAAGGGTTTCATCATCACGAGGTACGAGGACTGCGGATGGATCAGGACGATATCCGCCGTCAACGCGCGATGCAGACGCACCGCGCTGTCGTACAACGCGTCACGAATGCCCAACTGCATGAAAACGAGCAGCACGGCAAAGGCCACTCCGGATGCGGCGGCTAGCAACCGCGCGCGTTCGCGCGTGAGCTGCAACCAGGCCAGCGGAATATCGAACATGCTCAGCCCCCCTCTGAGGTCCGCTCAGTTGGTCTGCACGTGGGACGTCTGTGGTGACGCGCCGGCGTCCATGTTCGGCCCTCGGATACCCTCAGGAGAGATGAGTACTTCCGCTTCCAAGTTGGTCAGGCCGGCCACGGGCTGGCTCTCGTCGAGACGGACTTTCACTTCGACCACACGGGCGTCCGTCTCCGCTGCGGGATCGGTGTGGAGCACGTCTTGTTTGGCCACTTTGAGGCCGACCCGTTCCACGGTCCCGTGTATTGGACGAGGAAACGCGGGGCTAGCGACGGTGGCCCGTTGGCCGACCCGCACCCGTCCGATGTCAGTTTCGTAGACCTCCGCCACCACGTACATACTGTCCGTCGCGCCGATCTCGGCAATCCCGTCCGGTCCCACGCGCTCCCCACTGCGTGCGTGGATCTTCAGCACCTGCCCGTCAATCGGCGATCGGACAGTTGCCAGGTCCAACTCGGCCTGGGCGCTGCGCAACTCCGCCTTGGCCACTTGGACCTGCATGTACCACCTGTCACGCAAGGAAATCGGTTCCGTGTGTTCGCGATAGAGCCGGTCGTGACGCCCGAATTCGGCCTCCGCATTCTCGAGCCTAGCCCGCAGGCGTGCCACCTGGCTTTCCAGCACGGCGAAGCTGTCCAGCACCGCGATAACCTGGCCAACGGTTACGCGATCGCCCTCTTCGACGAGGAGCTTCGCGCGGGGCTCTGGCACGGCCGCCGCTGCACTCACGTCGCTGTAGATTTTCCACCCGGCAATCCCGGCACTGGCCGCTAGGCCGAGGGAAAGAGCCGACCGGATTGACCGAAGCATAAAGGCCTTTGCGCGCATGCTACACCTCACCCCGGGAAACTCACCCGCGATCGCTATAAGGGGACCGCGGAAACGCTACCAGAGTGACGACTCACGAGGAAGGGGGTGCGCGGCAGACGCTATCAAACCGCCGCGTCATGTGACCTGGGGGACATAGCGACTCTTCGGACACTGCGACAGGTGTCATCTCTCCGGCGTTGATCATTGGCGCATGACCGGTGGCGGTTGGAAAGCAACGTCCGTAAAGTCGCTGCGTCCCGATGGGGCCCTCGCGGCGGGGTCGTACGCGCCATGACCAGCGGCATGGCGGCAGTCCTGGACACGCCGCGCGGTGTTGTATCTGCGGCGGCGCACCCGGACATCCCGCGACGTATTCCTAAAATTGCATTCCTCGACGCCGAAACGAGTTGCACGGTTGCAAATTCATCTCTGGAAGCGTCGGATTTACGGGGGCCTCACAGTCGGCGTTGTTCGTGCACGAATCGCACACTGTCAGGCTGAGGCCTGGCACGGAGGAGGCATCAACCATGTCCTTAACTGAACTCACGCGGGCGGCCGTTCGAACCATACAGCCGTCGGCTACGGTAGCTGAGGCGGCACGTTTGATGTGCGAACAGTCCGTGGGTGCGCTGGTGATCACCGACGCAAGTGAGGTTACGCCACTCGGCATCATCACCGATCGGGATTTGGTGTGGATGATGGCCGAGGGGCTGGATGCGCGGCGAGCTACCGTGGAGCAGTTCGCGCGCAGCCCCTTGCAGACGGTGCACGTCTCGGACAGCCTGTCAGAGGCCACGAAGAAGATGCGCGCGAGCGGTGTGCGGCGGCTCCCGATTGTCGATCAAGAAGGGCGCCTAATTGGTCTCGTTTCGCTGGATGATATTCTCGTGTTGCTCGGGCGCGAGCTTGCCGACGTTGCCGCGACCATCACCACTGAATTGGAGCATGAGCGCCGCATTCGACCCGTGCCCGCTGGCGAGAGGGAGAGAGGCCGACAAGCGTGATTCGCGGTGTGAGCCGACGTGGCGACTTTCCGGATACCACGACGGGTGTCATCTCTCCGGCGTTGATGAATGGAGCATGACCAGTGGCCGCTGGAAAGCAACGTCCGCAAAGGCGCTTGGTCTCGACGGGGCGATAATCAAGCCTCGCACGATTCGCAAACGCGTTCTCTAGCGCAGCATCCTGCAGGTGGAAGGGTGAGCGGAGGAGAATTCGACCAACCTCTGATCCGCTCGCTTTTTCCCTCATCCGTCTTCCGGTCTCCGGACGGTCCGCTTCAACGCCAGCGTTGCCGCGCATGCACGCCGCTCAACGGCTGCCCACACCAAGCGACCGGGTTGCCTTTGAGCAGCTCCAAAATGGATTGACGGGCAGACCCGAATCATTTACGGGGTTCGTAAAGGATCTGTTGATCCATGTTTCATCCGGCCGTTCGCCCCACCCGGCGGCCTTACGCGATCATGCGGGGAGTCTCCGGATGAGTAACGCGGTAGACCGAGAGTTCCGCCTAGCTCTCGGGAAGCTGCATATCCTGCATCACGCGGCAAAGCATCCCGTGTACGGGCTATGGATGCTTCGGGAGCTTTCCGAGCATGGGCATCGCCTGAGCCCAGGCACGCTGTACCCCATACTGGCGCGTATGAAGAGCCGTGGGTGGCTGGAACGTCGCGGCAACGCGACGCACGCGCGGGCCCGAAAGGTCTTTCGCATCACAACGGACGGACGACGTGTCCTGGAACACCTGCGACGGGACGTGACCGAACTCTACGATGAGGTCGTATGTGGACGAGAGCCACAGCCGCCTGAGCCCGGAGCGGGTCAGCGCGCGTCTAGTGGAAAACGCCACCTCGCGCGAACCGGAACCAAGGGACACGGGAGCACAACCAGGAGGAAATGATGAACATAAACTCGCTCACTGAGCGCATTCACGAACGCAGGGCATTCCTGCGCACCATCGCGTCCGTTGCAGGACTTGCGCTCACAGGCTGCGTCATGACGCGCAATGAGGCTGAACAATTGAATGATGACGGACAGGAGGCTGAAGTCACGCCGGGCGAAGACCTCATGCAAGAACACGGCGTTCTTGAGCGCATCCTGCTCATCTACGACGAAGTGATCCGCCGCACGGAACGTAAGGAACCATTCGATCCCGTGCTGGTCGCGCAGGCTGCCGGCATCGTTCGCAGCTTTGTCGAAGACTACCACGAGAAACTGGAGGAGCAGTTCGTATTCTCGAGGCTTCAAACCGCACAACGTGGAACCGATCTCGTGGCGATTCTCCTCCGCCAGCATCAACGCGGCCGTGAGCTGACCGACGCCATTCTTTCGAGCGCACGTTCAGGGGCTGCTTCGGGCCTCGCACCGATCCTCCGGAGCTTCAGCCGCATGTATCGCCCTCACGCAGCGCGCGAGGACACGGTTCTCTTTCCTGCTTTTCGCGACGTTGTCGGACGCAGCGCTTACCGCGAGCTCGGTGGACAGTTCGAGGAGCGCGAGCACGAACTCTTCGGTGAGTATGGTTTCCGGACGGTCGTCGATCGGGTCGCCGACATCGAGAGGGCGCTCTCAATTCACAATCTGGCCGAGTTCACGCCGACATGAGCTTCGGGCTGATAGTTGGCATGGTGGCCGGGATTGGCGGCGCAATGACGGCGCTCGCCGGTGCCGGCACACCGCTTGGCGCACGCCTGCTTCATTACATTCCACAGGAAAGGTTCGGCCGCGTCGTGTCCGTTATCGTTCTCGTCATTGATGTCCTCCTCTTCTTCCACCGCCCAGAGTGAAGGAGCCAACATGTGGATTCGTCTACTTGAGACACGGAGTCCCGCCGCTACGCTGCTGGTGCGCCTTGCGGTAGGCGGTGTATTTCTCTCTGAAGGCATCCAGAAGTTCATCTACCCCGACGCGCTTGGCGCGGGCCGCTTTGTGACGATCGGAATTCCGTTCCCGGTAGTCACCGGCCCGTTCGTGGGTACTATCGAGCTTGTCTGCGGTGCACTCCTCTTGCTCGGGCTTGTCACGCGGGCGGCTGCCTTCCCGCTGATCATCGACATGCTCGTAGCCGTGCTGTCTACCAAGATACCGATCCTGCTCGGTCATGGATTCTGGGGCTTCGCTGCGCCATCCGCCTCGCCGGGATTCTGGAGCATGGCCCACGAGGCCCGGACAGACTACGCGATGCTGCTCGGCAGCCTGTTTCTGATGATTGAGGGCGCAGGTTCGTGCTCACTCGACGCACACCTGGCACGGCGGCACCATGATTGACAGAACGCAGCCGCGATACCGAAACCTCCTGCGCCTTGCGGTTGTCGGTTCACAAAAGCATGGGACCCTTGAGCCGCCGGTTTGCTCAGAAGTAATCCCCCCGCTGAGCTGAGTTTCTCAGAAGTATTCCCCCAGGGCTCCGTCGACGTGACGCTTGATGCCGCGCCACCAGCCAGGATTGTAGAAAGGAGGTCTTGCGAGTGTGGTTGGGCGGGAGAGCCTCAACGGACCGGCATTGAGCTGCCGGCCGCCCGTGAGCGTACCACACCGCGACGGCCGGCCGCCGGTGAGTCGTCCCGGGGTCCCCAGCGAAGCCCCGCTGGCGGCCGGCGGCGGGAAGCCCTTGCAGGCCCCGAAACGGCGGCCGGTCAGCTCCAATGCCTTGTTCGGCCGCGAGCCGACTCGAACAACTACGAAGAGGGATCGAAACTGTAATACCGAGGCGGCGGCTCCTCGGGGAATCGATCGAGATCGCTAGATGCCTCATACCACGGAGCTCCGCTGGAGGTCCAAATCGCCGCGCGGGGCTTCTCGCCCAGGTCACCCTCGAGGGTCCCCAGCCGAAGGATTCGAGCCTCTGGCCACGAGAGGGGGCGGCCGAACAAAGGCGACCCGCATTTGGAGCAGAAGGCGCGCACGTAGTTCGGCGATGACTGGTACTCGGAGATCGAGTCTTCGCCCGCGAGGACTCGGAAGCCAGAAGCCGGGGTCGAAGCGCCGGCGCCAAAGGCCGACCCGCTAGCCCGCCGACACAAGGAACAGTGACAGAATATGATCGGCCCAATTGGACCGGCCACTTCGAAGCGAACCGAGCCGCACAAACATTGTCCCGAAATCATCGCGTGCTTCCTTCTCGCGGCCTAACGTTCAACGTTCAGCGTTTCATCTGCTCTCCGGCGCCAGGGTAAGCGGCGCACGAGGCAGAGCCGGGCCGCCGCCGGAGGGCAGATAAGCGCTCATCGCCTCGTGTCCGCGGCGGCTGCGCTGCCGGGATCGGGGGACGTTGGGTCGCGCATCCAACAACATGGGTTTCGATCTCCGCTCCACCGACGATTCTGATAGGGAGCGCATCGCGCTGGCTAGCACCATGGATTGTCTCTGCCGAGGAGGCCGTCCGCCAGGCGCTGCACGCAGCGGCCGCCGCTGGTCAACGTTGCGACATTCACGGCTTCCCGATAACCGATGCAGTTTTGAGCAGGTATTGGCAATAGCTGTGGCGCGGGCTCCGGGGGCGGTTCGGGGCGGGTTGCGACTCGATGGCGCAGTTGCCGTCAGTCCTGCCGCCGACGGCCGAACGGCAGGAGCATCGACACGCGTCGTTGGTAGCTGCGGTACTGTTCGCCGTGGAGGTGCACCAGCGTCCGCTCCTCGATCTGGATGGCGATCAACACGTAGAGGGTCGTCACCACGGCGAAGAGCAGATGCCCCTGACTCATTGTGGGTGTCGCCCAGAAGGCGATCAGGACCCCGAGCATGAGCGGGTGCCGCACCCAGCGGTAGAAGAGGCGTTCCGTAAACCTGGGAGGTTCGAGTGGACGTCCCAGTGCGTAGGAGACCGTCTGTTTGACGCCGAAGAGCTCGAAGTGGTCGATGAGGAACGTCGACACCAGCACGATCCCCCAGCCGGCGAGTGAGACGGCCGTGAGGACGCCGGCGGCGAGCGGGCTCTCGACGCGCCACACGGACTCAGGCAGCGGCCGCCATTGCCAAGCCATGACCGCGAGGATCGCGGTCGCGAGCAGGACGAACGTGCTGCGCTCGACATGCCACGGCACCCAGCGCGTCCAGACCTCCTTGAACGCGGGGCGCGCCATGATCGTGTGCTGCGCAGCGAAGAGGCCAAGAAGCAGGACGTTGGCGGCGACGGCCGCGCCGGCGGATGCGGCAGGGGTGCCGTCGTCGATACCCTTCGGGACGACCCAGTTCCCGACGAAGCCGATCAGGTAGACAAACGTACCGAAGAAGAAGAGATAGGTCCCGATGCCGTAGAATAGCGTTAACGCTCGGGCGACAGCCCCAGCCGAGCCCTGTGCCGCCATCGAGGTTGCCGTCGTCATGTGCTCACCTCCAATGTGGGTGTGGGAGGTCCTGTGACCTCGCAGTCAACGCACGCACATTCGGTGCCGCAGCGGTTGGGCTGCGAGTGCGCGCCGGGAACGTTGGGAACAGTTTGACCGTTATCACAGTGGTGGCGCAGAAGAAAGAGGGTTGGACTCGCCGCGTACGGTCGGACTGGTGGGACTGCTGAACGTGTTCCTTGTCCTCGGCTTTGCCCGCAATACCACCCCTCAAACCTGCGCAGCTGGGAGGCACAACGTTCGCGCGGGAGACGTACCTTGCCCAGCGTTTGGGCTGAGCCCGGCCGATATCGCTAATTCGCCCGTGGCCGGCAGCTCACGGACCACGTACGGCGCGACTGCATGCGTGGGTGTCGTCTTGCGGCGGCCCGCTTTTCTGAGCATGTTGGGTCGGATTATGGTTCGTGGACTCGACAGCGCCGCAAGGTGGGGGCCGGCGGCGATTCGGCGGGGGCTTTCTGCCAGGTTGGTTTGCTGTCTCGTTTTCATCTGCCTCCTTCGCCTCGCTGTGCAGGGCGCGGACAGCGAGGCGCGGCCGGCACAGGAACCGATCGTAGCGGCCATTCGCGGCATCGTCGAAGCGGGCCGGCAGCCGCTCTTGCATCGGCCGGAGTTCTCCGACCGGCAGGATTCCACCCGGCAACTGTACGAAGCGGCAAATTTCCGCCCCCTCTGGCTGCGCAGCGATAAGCCGACCAGTCAGGCAGCAGAGATCCTCCGCGCGCTGTCCGAGGCGGACCGGCGCGGGCTGTCGCCGGAGGATTATGATGCGGCACGACTGCGCGAAGAGGCGGCGCGCTTCGATTCCGCCACGCCACCGGCGGCCGGCGACGCCGCTGCGTTCGACACCGCACTGACGGTGTGCGTCCTCCGCTACATCTCCGACGCACACCTCGGGCGCGTCCCGCCCGGCGCCGTCGGATTCGCCCTCGGACTGGAGGCCAGGCAGTTTGACCCGGTGGCGTTCGTATCGCAACTGTCGGTGGCGGAAACGCCGGCGCGACTTCTGGCCACGCTCGATCCGCAGTTGGCGCTCTTTGGGCGTCTCATCACCGCGCTGGCGCACTGGCGCGATTTAGCCGCGCGCGCCGATGTCCCGCAGGTTCCGAACCTGCCGAAGCTTCACCCGGGCGAATCGGACGCGGGTGTTGGACCGCTGCGAGAGTTTCTGCGCGCCATCGGCGACCTGTCGAGCGCCGCTCGAGCGCCGCGGAACGCTCGCGTGTACGATCCCGACCTGGTCAAAGCGGTGAGACGGTTTCAGGAGCGCCAGGGCCTCGGCACGGACGGGGTCATCGGCGAGAGGACGCTGAGCCAGTTGCAGATCGCTCCGGCGGGCCGGGTACGGCAGATCGAACTGGCGCTGGAACGGCTGCGCTGGCTGCCGCCGCCGGAAGACGAGGCGTTCGTCGTCGTCAATCTCCCCGAGTTCCAGCTGCGCGGATACCACCGCGGGGATGCCAGTCCGGCGCTGCAGCTACGCGCCGTGGTGGGCTCGGCCTCGCTGCGTCACGAGACACCCGTGCTGTACGCCAGCATGCAGTACCTTGTGTTTCGGCCGTACTGGGACGTACCGGCCTCGATTGCGCAGAAAGAAATCCTGCCGGAATCAGGGCAGGACCCAGCCTACTTCTCCAAGCACCACTACGAGTTTCACAACGGCCGCATCCGGCAACGCCCCGGGGACGACAACGCCCTCGGCTTGGTCAAGTTCGTCTTTCCCAACCCGTTCCACGTCTACATGCACGACACGCCGACCAAGAGGCTGTTCGCAAAAAGCCGGCGCGATTTCAGCCACGGATGCATCCGCGTATCCGATGCGGCGGCGCTGGCGGAATTCGTGCTCCGCGGACAGGGCCAGTGGGATCGCGAGGGGATCGAGACCGCCATGAAGAGCGGCCCCAACAACCGGCGTGTGTATCTGGAGCGGCCGGTCGGGGTCTACCTCCTCTACAGTACGGTGGTGGTCGACGAGGACGGAACGACGCATTTCTTCGAGGATATTTACGGGCACGATGCGCGACTCGATGCGGCGCTTGCAAAAGGTCCGCCGTATCTGTATCCAACTCCAGCACCACCCGCAGTCAAGATTGAACCAGAGTCCGAATGTATCGGTTGATGCGGAAAACCGCAGCGGCAGTCGTCTTTTGTTGCGTGCTACCCGGCGTTTCGTCGGCACGAACGCACGGCTACCGTTTGTCGAAGCCGAGGGCCGGGCAGGGCGCAGTGCAGCGATTCGTGGCCGCACCGCTCGAGTGGCCCCGTCGCGAGGTTCTGGATCTGGCGATGCGGGCGTACCGCTGTGGCCAAGCGGAAGGTGAGTTCGAGAGCACGATCCTGACCGTCATCGACTACTCGCTGCCGTCGACCGAGAAGCGGCTTTGGGTGATCGACCTGGCGAAAGGCCAGGTCCTTTTCCACGAACTCGTCGCGCACGGGCAGAACAGCGGCGAAGCGTACGCGGTGGATTTCTCCAACCGGCCGGAGTCCCGTCAGTCGAGCCTCGGGCTGTTCCGCACGGACGACGTCTACGAGGGCGGGCACGGCGAGTCGCTGCGGTTGATCGGTCTGGAGCCGGGGATCAACGACCGTGCCGAGGAGCGCCGCATCGTGATGCACGGCGCCGCCTACGTCAACCCGCGCGTCGTGCAGCGCTTCGGCCAGCTCGGCCGCAGCTGGGGCTGCCCCGCGGTGGATCCCGCCGTGCTTCCGCGCATCGTGCGGCGCATCAAGGAGGGCACGGCGCTCTTCGCGTATTATCCGGACCCCCGCTGGCTGCGCCAGTCGCGCTTCCTGCAGTGCGACGGGAACCTCGCGGCCAAGTAGGCGTCACCGGCAGACCGAGCGGATCTGCATTCCCAGATTCGGGATGCCGCAGTCAATTTGGCCCTAGCGCTCCGCTAGGCCACTGCTGGCCTGGTAAATGCATTTCTTCCGCGGCGCAGGGCTGCCTTTTGCGGCCCAGGCGCAGGTGCAGCAGGGAAATCGGACGCTAGCGCGGCGATCGTCTGCGGCCGCTCGACCTTCGACCGCAAACGTGGCTATGTCGATGATGGTTTTGAACAAGCATGGAGAACAGTCATGACCAAGAGTCTGGTGGGCATCACGCTGGCGATCTTGTCCCTTGCTGGGCACGTCTGGGCGGGCACCTTCTTTGGCGCATTGAGCAACTTCGATGCGGTCAACGATACCGGTTCGCCCTGCAACGGTTTTGAAATCGAGTTGGATGACATCCAATCCAAGGACGTCACGTACACCTTCGATTTTCAGCGCTACGGTGTCCCGAAAATTACCGAAGATACCTTCGTAGTGAATGGCGTGTCCCACCCCCGAACGTTTGTGCGCTGGATGAGTCCGTACGATCAAGTCAACCGCGTCTTCACCCAAGCCACACCCGTTGCACCGGTGGACTTCAAGAATACCGGGGGCCACCTGTGCTACAGGGGCATGCTGGTCGGTAGCATCCCCTACGATACCGCCGGTTGCGAGCACTTCGGGGTCGGCACGCTCAAGAATCCTTCCAACACGGTCTATCGCTGGATGAAGGAAGACCCGACCACTCCCGGCAGCCTGATCGCTCAGGGGAATCCCGTCACCATTCCTGCTCCCGTTTGGACCGTCAATCCGGTGGTCGGCGCCCCGCCGGTGGTGGTTGCCGTCATCCCTGTGCCACCACCGCCGGCAGTGGTGCCGGTTCCCTACCTTCCCGACGCGGAGTTCGGAGTCGCAGTCTGGGCGAAGGTTTTCGAAACGGAATCGTCGGACCACGCGGACTTGGAGCACCTGGTGTCCGACGACGTAGCGGTGCCCGGCAACGTCGGGCCGGTTCCGAACCCGGACTTCCGGACCGAAATCGAATGGCAGATCCTGCAGACCGATACGAAGAACCCATCGGCCAACGAGCTGACGTCTTCAAAGCAGATCGGCGACGGCAAAGAGTCGGTGACGCGCCGCTATGAATTCTACAAGTACGTGGGTCCATACGACATCAATAGCTCCGACGGTCCAAACACGGGAACTAACGAAGCCCTTTGTGCCAGCGTCGGGGCTGACGGCGTGCACGGCCGCGCCCACATCGTCACCGTCTACGACGCCAACGGTACGCCATCCAGTGTCGATTGCAGCTCGATCCGAGTGGTCGGTGACTACATCGGGGCGCAAAATGCCGCGGCCAACATCGCCACGCCTTTGTCCGCCAATGGCACCAATCTCGTCGACGGCGAAGTGGGGGTGCGGTATCCCGATCGCCCGCTGATCTTCGGCGGCAGCGGCGGTCCCTATAGCATTACCTTTTCGAGTGGGACGCTTCCCGCCACCAACGCCGGGCAAGAATTCACTCTCGATTCGCTCACGGGCGTGCTCAACGGCGGCATTCCCAATGGGACGGGCACGGCGACGTTCACCGTCCATGCGACCGATTTGATCGATCCCTCGCAAACGGCCGTGGATGCCACGTTCAATATTACCGTCGTCGACGCGGTCATGGTCGACAACATCGTTATTCCCGAGGGGGTCAAGGGCGTGACGACGTCAGTCAATCTCACCGCCTCGGGCGGTGAAACTCCATTCCTGTGGACTGCGGTGGCCGCCATTGCCGGCCTCCAAGCGTCTGTGTTCGGCAACACCTTGTCGTTGACGGCCAATGACTCCGGACTATTTGATGTGCAGGTGACGGTCGTCGATAGTTTGGGCGGCACGAATACGAAGACGTTGAGCTACCAGGTTTCGGGTGCTGCTCTGCCCACGTCGACACCGACCGCAACCGCAGTGTCGCCCACGCCAACCGCGACCAACACTGCGGTAGCGACGACCACACCGTCCAGCACCTTGGTACCGAGCACCACACCGACACCCACCCTGGTGCCGACCGACACGCCGACCATCACCCCATCGGTGACGGCAACCTCCACCGCCACGGCCACGCTGGCCGCGACACCTAGCGTCACCCGGTCACCTACGTCGGCGGCGACGAGTACACCAACAGCCAGCTTCACCGCCACCACGACGCGGTCGCCGGTGCCGACGTCTACCATTACACCGACACCGCCGCTTCCACCAACACCTTCAGCGACACCAACAGTAACGTCTGGTCGCACGGTCACACCCACGTCGGGTGGCGTGGTCGCACCGGTGCAGTCGGACGACGATGGCTGTCAGATCAGCGCAGGGTCGCGAGGTGGATTGTCCTGGGAGTTGCTCATTCCGCTCGCCGTGTTCGTGTGGCGCCGATCGAAGCGGTGGTAGGGTGCCTAGAGCAGCCGATCATCTCGCGTCGGGGTGATGCCCCGGAGTTCGCGGGTAAAACGGCGGTCCGTTTTGACGGACGCTCAGCCCTGCGCCCGGCGCTTCCCGCCCGCCGCCCTTGAGCCCGTTGGGTACCGTGCGCGGACGGCGACGAGGTCCCACCTCTTAAGAATGAGGAGGGTGATAGGGGTGCGTATCGCG
>JAGDMS010000167.1 GCA_017860575.1 Deltaproteobacteria bacterium
TCGTAGCCCGCATACTTGGCATTTATGAATGCGGTGACCACCGCGATGTCGGCAATCGTCAAACCGCCGCCGACCAGGAACGGCTTGGAGTCGACCTGTCCGTCGAGATAATCCAGCTCGCGCGGCAGTTCGTCGCCAAGGATGGCGGCGACCCGCTGCGCATCGGTGGGCTGGCCGTACACGAGCGGCTTAATCAACCACTCCATCACGATACCGTGCAGTAGCAACTCCTGCAGCCGGGTATCGGCGTACTCCTCGAGCCACAAGGCCCGCGCACGCACGGCGGCACCCTGAGGATACAACGACGGCGTGGGATATTTGTGCTCCAGGTAGTCACAGATGACGGAGGAGTCCGCCACCTTGAGGTGCTCGTCCTCGAACCCGGGCACTTTGCCCAGGTAGCTCGTGGCACGGAACGCGGGCGACTCGTCATGCGGGAGCACATCGATCGTCTCGTAGGGGACACCCTTGAAGTCGAGGGTCAGATAGACCTTGCGCGCGTATGGCGAGATGATGTTTCCGTAGACGATATTCATTCGTCCTCCGTGGTTCTCAAGGGTAGCTTCCGCCGTGCGCCAGGAAGCCCCCGCCTCATCCGGCCGCCGCCCCGGACTGGCGCAGCGCGCGCCAAATCTTCTCCGGCGTGAGCGGCATGTCGATGTGCCGGATGCCGAGCGGAGATAGGGCGTCCATCACGGCGTTGACCACCGCTGGCGGCGCCGCCAGGGCCCCCGATTCCCCTACGCCCTTTGCCCCCAACGGGTTCACCGGCGTGAGCGTTTCGGTGCGCTCCATCTCGATTGGCGGCAGCAGTGTGGCGGTCGGCAGCAGGTAATCCGTGAACGAGGCCGTAAGCAGTTGGGCGTCGTCACTGTACAGCGCGGCCTCGAGCAGCGCTTGCCCTACCCCTTGCGCGATCCCACCCTGAACCTGCCCTTCGACCACCGGCGGGTTGACGACGAAGCCACAGTCATCCACGGCGATGTAGCGGAGAATTCTCACGTCACCCGTCGCCGCCTCCACCTCGACCACACAGACGTGCGTGCCGAAGGGATAGGTGAAGTTCGGCGGATCGAAGGTGCCGGTCGCCTCGAGCCTCGGTTCCGTGAGCCCTGGCTTTCCGTAGGCCAGGGCAACCAGGTCGGAAAAGCTCAGTCCCGCCTCCGCCGCACCGGCACGGGAAATTCGTCCCCCGTCATAGATCAGATTCTCCGGTTCCGTTTCCAGATGCGCCGCGGCGATTCGTTTGGCCTTCTCCTTCAGGTCACGCAGGCCGAGCAGAAGGGCACTGCCGCCCACCGCCAGGGAGCGCGCGCTCATGGTCCCGATGCCCTGCGGTACGGCATCGGTGTCGCCGTGGATGACGCGCACGTCATCGATGCCCACGCCCAACTCGTCGGCGACCAACTGCGCGAAGGTGGTCTCCACCCCTTGCCCATGCGGCGAGGTTCCCGTGAGCACGGTCACTTTGCCCGTGGGCTCCACCCGTACCGTCGCGGTTTCCCAGCCGCCGGGGGCGAAGCCGGGTACCATGTGCGCCGTTGGCCCAAAACTGCACTGCTCAACCCACGTCGAGAAGCCGACGCCCAGATAGCGTCCCTGCTGCCGCAGCCGTGCCTGCTCGCGGCGGAACCCTGCGTAGTCCAGCCGCTCGAGCGCCCGGTCCAACGTCAGATCGTAATTGCCGCTGTCCAGCACCAGCCCCATCGCCGTGGTGTACGGAAACTCATCTGCGCCGATGAAATTGCGGCGGCGCAGCGCCACCGGGTCCATTCCGAGTCGTTCCGCGAGCAGGTCCATGGTGCGCTCGATGTAATACGTCGCCTCCGGTCGCCCCGCACCCCGGTACGCGTCCGTCGGCGTCTTGCTGGTGAAGACACCAACCACCTCGACCTCACACACGGGCACCCGGTAGCAACCGCTCACAGCCACCGCGGTCAGGGTGGCCATGACGTGCGTCAGCATCTGCAGATAGGCTCCCAAATCGGCCGTGATGCGCACCCGCAGCGCGGTGAGCGTGCCGTCCTCGCGAACGCCGGCCTCCACTTCCGCCGCCTGTCCACGACCGTGGGTGGTCGCCACCATGTGTTCCTGGCGATCCTCGATCCACTTGAGGGGCCGGCGCAAGCGCAGCGACAGGGCCGCGGCCAGCACGTCCTCCGCGTACACGTTCACCTTGGTGCCAAACGCGCCACCAATGTCCGGCGCGATGACACGCACGCGACTTTCGGCCAGACCGAGCATCCGAGCCAGGTTACTGCGCAGGATATGGGGGACCTGCGTGGTGACCCAGGCGGTGAGTCTCTCGTCGGCAGGGTCGTAGTGGGCGACAATGCCGCGCGTTTCCATCGGATTGGCGATCACGCGCTGGTTTCGCATGCGTTGGCGGACAACGAGGTGTGACCGCCGCAACGCCTCTTCGGCGTCGCCGCCCAGCCGCATGCGATAAGCGACGTTCTCACCCAACTCCTCGTGCAGGATCGCACTGTCGGCTTGCATGGCCTGTTCGGGCTCGACCAGCGCCGGCAGCGGGTCGTACTCGACCTCGACGAGTTCCAGCGCATCGCACGCCGCATAGGGATCGGACGCCACCACGGCCGCCACGCCCTCGCCAGCGAAGCGAACCTTTTCGACTGCAAGAACGTGATGTGCCGGCACCTTCAAGCCCGGGAAGGCGTTCGCCATGGTCGGAAGTGGTGGCACCAGCCGTTCGGCCTCGCGGCCGGTCACGACCGCAACGACACCCGGCAACGCAAGTGCCGCGCTCGTATCGATGCGCAGGATACGTGCATGCGCGTACGGGCTGCGCAGGATGCGCATGTGCAGCATGCCGGGCACACGCACGTCGTCGATGAATGTCGCCTTGCCCGTGAGCAGCGGCAGATCCTCGCGTCTGCGGACCGGGCTGCCGACCAATTTCGCTGGGCGCGTCCCCTGCATCCGTTTTCCTCTTGGCTAGCGGCCTCGTGCAGCACGCCGGCGGCTTACCCAGCCACCCTCCCCGCGTCGACCGGCAGGGCCACACCGTTGACAAACGACGCGGCGCCGCTGCAGAGCCACACCGCCGCCTCGGCCACCTCTTCAGGGCGCGCCATGCGCCCGTAGGGTGATGCTGCCCGCAACATGTTCTCCATTTCCACGCTGCCCTCGATGAGCGTCTCCATCATCGGAGTCCACGTCGTCCCCGGGCAAATCGCGTTGACCCGAATCTTCTGGGAAGCAAACTCAAGGGCCGCCGACTTTGTCAACCCGATGATGCCATGTTTGCTGGCAACGTAGGCAGGCATGCCCGCCACCCCCAGCAACCCCGCGCCGGAAGCGGTGTTGACAATCGCTCCACCGCCCGATTTCACCATCTCTGGGATCTCGTGCTTCAGGCACAGCCACGTGCCGGTGAGGTTAATGGCGATGATTTCGTCCCACTGCGCCCGGCTGCAGCCGACAACCCCTGTCGGCGTGCCGCACACTCCGGCATTGTTGAGCGCGTAATCGAGACGCCCGTACGCGGCAATGGTCGCTCCCACGAGCGCCTCCACATCGGGGACTCGGGCAACGTCCGTGGGCACGAACATGCCGGTCCCGCCGGCCTCCTGAATCAAGCGGACTGTCTCCTGCCCCTCGGCGGCGGCCCTTTGGAGGTCCGCCACGACCACCCGGGCTCCGTCGCGGGCGAACACCCGGGCGGCAGCTCGGCCGATACCGCTGGCCGCTCCTGTCACCAGCGCGACGCGGCCGCTCATCCCCGGCACCCCGCCCGTGCCGCTCGCCCCGTGACTATTGGGCGACATACGCACCATCAATCGCCATGGCGTGACCGGTGACGTACGACGCCGCATCCGAGCACAGCCAGACGACCGCTTCCGCAACCTCTTGCGGTGTTCCGGCTCGTCCGATCGGGTGTTGCGCCCGAAAGGGGTCCTTGAACTCCGCTGGAATGCCGGCGGTCATCGGCGTGTCGATGAGCCCCGGACAAACGGCATTGACACGGATGCCCGCCTTGGCATAGGCGACCGCCGCAGACCTCGTGAGGCCGACGACCCCGTGCTTGCTAGCGCTGTAGGCGCAGGCACCCGGCGTGGCAACTAGTCCCATGACTGAGGCGGTATTCACGATCGCCCCCTTCCCTTGCCGTAGCATCTGACGGATCTCATGCTTCATGCACAACCACACCCCGGTCAGGTTCACCGCAATCACCGCAGCCCAGTCCTCCTCGGTGCAATCCGCGACGGCTCCACCGCCGGGAAGGCCCGCGTTATTGAAGGCACAATCCAACCGGCCATAGCGTGCAACGGCCTGCCGCACCATTGCCTCGACGTCCTCGCCGCGCGCCACGTCGGTTCGGAAAAACACCGCCTCGCCGCCCTGTCCATGGATCATGTGCGCCGTCTCTTCGCCACCGGCAACATTCACGTCGGCGATGACGAGCACTGCGCCCGCCACGGCAAATCGCAGCGATGTCGCACGGCCGATCCCGGATGCGCCACCGGTGACGAGCACCACCTTACCATCGAACGGTCTTTCCATTGCCCCTCCTTTCCGCTTCCCAGCTGGCCCGTTTCATCGGCCGCCGCACGCCGCATCCCCTGCACCACACGAACCTTCTGGTCCAGCGTCATATCCGCGTTAATCCGCGCGTGGGCGGATGGTCAGGTGATGGATGCTCGCCGTATCCGCTTGAGACAACTGGAACACCACGGCGCGTGCGACGTCGCTGCGTTCCAGCGGGGGTGCGTTGACGTTGAGCAACCCGAGTTCCGCCCAGCGTTGAATGGCCGCGGGGGTCAATTCCTGGTCGAGATGCAGCGCCGCTTCGGTGCCACCAACGTTGTGCACTTCGAGCACCATGACACGCACCCCGCGTCCGGTCACTTCCGCCCGCAGACAGCGCGACAGCGCCTCAATCCCCGCCTTGGATGCGGCGTAGGCGGCCATGTAAGGCCACGCCTCATGCGCGGTCGGCGAGATGACGTTGAGGATGTCGCCGTGGCCACGTGGGAGCATGTACCGCAGGGCGGCACGGCAGGCGACCAATGTGCCTAAAACGTTGGTCTCGAGAATCGCGCGCCACTCCTCTACCCGACCGTCGGCGACGGTCCGCACAGCGCCCATCGCGGCGTTGTTGACAACCGCGTCGATGCGACCGTACTGCTCGACGGCGCTCGCGATCAGGCGCTCAATCTGCGCCTCGTCGCGCATATCGGTCACCACAAAGTCGGCGTCACCACCACGCGCCCGGATCTCGCCGCACACCGTCTCGAGTTGTGTCGCGCGCCGCGCACCCAGCATGACACGCATGCCGGCCGCCGCCAGTGCACCCGCCACCGCGGCACCGATACCCGCCGACGCTCCTGTGACCACCGCCACGCGGCCCGCCAAAACACCCTCCATGCATCACCTTCCTGTTGGAGCACTACCCCTCATCCTGTCCGCTTCGTCTCGCATGTCACCTCAGCGGCGTTGGCCGGATCGCTAACGGTCGGGCGACCCGACCTACACCTTGCTTGCACGCGCCGCACTCCGTCCGGCCTTGCGGCCGAAGAACGTCCCGTCACCGAGCGACATGCCGCTGACGTACCCCCACGAGCAGATACCGCAGGTGGTGCGGCCCGCTGCGTACAAACCCGGGATCGTTTCCCCGTCCGGATTGAGCACCTCGCCGGTCGGTTGGGTGTGCAACCCCCCCAGGGTGAAGGTGGCCCACGCAACCTTGTCGGGTCGGCAATCGATCGCGGCGTAGGGTGCGCTCGTGAGCGGCTGGAGCAGCGTCGGCATTTTGTGGAAGAGCGGATCCTCACCCTGCGCAGCAAAGCGGTTGTAGTGCTCCATGGTCGCCTGGAGCGAGCCTGGCGGCAGGCCCATGCTTTCCTCGAGTGCCGCGACCGACTCCTCGACGTAACTCGCCTCCATGCCGGCGAGGTTGCGCTCGTAAACGGCGCTGTCGACGATCAGGTAGACGTGGCCACCTTGGCGAAACAGGCCTTCCTGCCCCACGCGTCCAAAGTAGGTGTCCTCGTTGATGAAGCGCTGGCCGACACGGTTGACCAGGATGCCCCGCATCAGCCGCCGCGGCGGCGTGATCGGCAGGGCCACCTCGGCGGCGTCCATGTGAATCACGTCCGCCCCCGCCCCCATCGCCATGCGGATGGCGCGGCCGTCGTCGCCATCTGTGCCGATCTTGTTGCTACACTGCGCGATCAGCGGGACGTGGCGCGCTACCATCGTTGGATTCATGGTGAACCCGCCCGCCGTCAGAATGACGCCGCGGCGCGCACGGACCAAACGCTCTTGTTTATCTTGCCATGCGACGACGCCAACCACCTGTCTGGCGTCATCGACCACGAGCGTCTCGCAGCGCGTATCGCATTCCATGCGCGTACCGCTGCGCTCCGCGGCGGCAACGAGTTTCTGCATCAAGAAGCCCCCCGCCGCGGCCGGATACTGCGGCTTGTGCCCGCGAGGCGCCGGCTTGGCAATGCGATCGAACGGGTACGCATCCTCGCCGCCGGTATAGTTCAGACAATCGTCGGTGAGCGCTTCCATCCCCGGTTCCGGCGAGAAGCTCATCTTGAAGGGAACGCCGTGCTCAACCAACCAGTGGTAATGCGCGACGCTCGCGTCACAAAAGATCCGAATCTTGGCCTCGTCGGGATCCGGTCCGACAGCGGCCATGAGAAACTTGTACATCTCGTCCGGCGTGTCGTCGAAACCACACGCCTTCTGCACCGGCGTACCACCACCCATATAGATAACCCCGCCGGCGTTGGCGGAGGTACCCCCGCCACCACTCGCGCGTTCTAGGAGCAACACCTCGGTACCGGCCTCGGCGGCCTCGATTGCGGTGCACGCACCGGCAGCGCCGTAACCGACAACGACCACATCGGCCTCCCAGTCCCATTTCCCGATGCGGCTGGCCTTACGTACCGCCGACGGGTTCACACGATCGCGACCAGTCATCGCCTCTGTCTCCCTTTCCCAACCTGTTTCAGCCGCGGCATCGCGTACACCCCTCATCGAGCCAGTTCCGCCGCCCGCACCGGCACCGGCTAGCGCAACGCATCGAGGAGCCTTCGGACCGCCGCCTTCTCGTCACGCAACTCCGGCGGCAGGTCGAGATGGAGGATCGACGCCAATCTCCCCCAGCGCTCTTTCAGCATGGGCCCGATGTCGTCGAACGTCCCCACGGTGACAAACGTGTCGAACATCTCGTCGGTCACCAGATCCAGCATCTGCTTCCATTTCGACTCCAGCGACAACTTGAACAGCTGCTCGCCGATGCCGCCGAACCCGTGCAGGTCGAGCGGTCCGCGGTAGGCACGTGTGGATGCGTAGAACCCCAACCGCTGCTTCACGAAGCGTTTCGCACGCTCCACCTCGGCCCGATCCCTCCCCGTCGCGACCATCGGTGACACCAGAATCTTCACCGCCGACACCGAACGCCCCGCTTGGCGCGCACCGGTGGCAATCGTCGGTAGGAGGACGCTCTCGAGGTAGGGTGCGGTACAAATCGGGTGGGGGTAAATGCCGTCGCACAGTTCGCCGGCAAGGCGGCCCATATACGGATTCACCGCGCCAACGAAGATCGGGATGTGCGGATGTGCGATCGGGCCGGGATTGAAGTACTCGGCCATCAGCGTGAATTGATAATGTTTGCCTCTGAAGTCGGCAGGCGCGTCGGTCTGGAACGTGCGAAACATCGCCTGCATGCACTGCACGTATTCACGCAGCCGCGGGCCTGGAGGTGCGGTCCATGGCGCGGCGTAACGGCGCTCGTTCTGACCCTTCACCTGCGTTCCCAACCCCAACTCGAAGCGGCCGGCGGAGAAGCCCTGCAGGTCCCACGCAATCTGGGCCATGACCAGGGGGCTGCGCGGGAAGGCGATTGCCACACCGGTTCGCAGGGTGACATGCCGCGTGTGCTCGGCCGCAACGAGCAGCGGGAAAAAGGGGTCGTGTCCACCCGCCTCCGGCACCAGGATCCCGTCAAAGCCTTGCTCTTCCACCTCGCGCGCGGCAGCCGCGATGCCCGCAAGGCTGGGCCAGACAGGCCGCTCCTGGAAGGGATGCTTCATCAGGTTGACCTCGACGCGCACCTCGCCCCTCCTTCCCTCCGCCGCTCACGCACAAGGCGCGGACGTCGCATGCCTCATCGCCCTCGCGCCGACGCTTTCACAGCCGCAGTGGCAGTTCCGGATGGCGCGCTTGAGTCATGCGGCGCATGCCGTCGCGCCAGTCGACCGTTGTCGGTCCGACGAGTTGATGCATGCGGGTCGGATCGGCCATGGTGCTGGCCAGGCCCATTTCCGTGTACTCGAACCGGGGCTCCACACCGATGAGTTGGCCCATGTAGGTACACCAGTCCTCGATGCTCACGCCCACACTCCCGCCCCAATTGGTAACCGTTGGCGGGATGGCCGCCGCCGCGAGAAACTTGGGGACATGCCCGATGTAGTCATCCTCGTGCAGCGGGCTGAACATATTGGGTCTGTCGGGATGCACCGGGATCGGCTGCCGCGCCAACAGCATCTCCAGGTGGAACGCGGGCCAGCCGCCGTTGTTGCCGTAGGCCACACCGAGACGGGCAATGGTGCTCGGCACGTTCCACTGGCGCGCGCCGAAGCGCACCATGACCTCGGCGGCGATTTTCGCAATACTGTATGTCGGCGTCAGAAAACTCCGGTGGCTGTCCCCCAGCGCGTCGCTCTCTTTGAGCGCCCGCTGCCCGGCATACGCATAGACCCCCAAGGTCGAGCACTGGAACCACGCCTTGGCGCGGCGACAGTGGTACATCAGGCGGGCAACCCCCTCCGCATTGGCGGCCAGATCGTAGTCGAAGTCTCCGGTGGTAACGTAGGCAAAGTTCAGGACGTAGGTGAAGTCGTCCGGAACGCGCGCAAACGTGTCGGTGGCCAAATCTCCTTGAATGCATTCAATGCCGGCCGCCTCGAGCCGTGCCCGGTCGCTTCCCTTGCTGAAGCGGGCGAAGCCGCACACCTGGTTCTGGCGCGCCAATTCGCGTGCGACCGGGAATGCCACCTGACCGGCGGCGCCGGTGACGAGAATCTTTTCGTTCGCGAGCATGTCCGTCCCTCGCCTCTCAGGCTGCGGTCTGTGGCCCTGACGACACCGTACGCGTGCTCCGCGCCATCCCGAAGACCTCCCGCCGCAACACGGTAGCCGCGTCATACCCCGGCTCCCTGAGCAACCGGGCATATGCAAAGGGCGCCACGATGGGCATGACCAGCCAGAGACCGTTCATGCCCCACCACTTGACGTAAAAGCTGAAGAAATCGGGAGTGATATTCCGGAATCCCTGCAGGGCTTCCACCGAGAAGAACACCACGGTGCCGTAGAATCCCAGCGCCCCCGCGAGGGTCGACACATAGAAGGCGCGGCGCACTTTCCCGTTCCAGAAGCTGGCGAGGGCGTAGGCCTGGGCGAACCCAAGGAGTCCCGACCCGCACTCGAGCACCACCATCAGCGGGTCGGCACGCAGGAAGCGAGTGTCCGCGACCGCATACATCCACCAATACCAGAGCCAGCGGTCAGCGGCGGTGGCCCCCGCGACGGTGCGGTGGAGCAGGAACCAGGTGAAATCCCAGACGACCGGTCCCCACACGCTGATAAAGCCCCACGCAACCAACAACGCGCTCAGGCGTACGGCCGTGCGCGCGCCGCTGCCCAGCACTAGTGGCGTGATCACCAGCCCGACCCAGGAGACCACGAGGGTGGCACCGCTGATATTGCTGGCGACCAGCGGATCGACGCTGCCCAAGAGGACCAGGGCGTTACACGCCGCCGGCACGACAATCGAGAGTGCAAGCAGTGAGATCTGTACGCGCACGAACGAGGGCACGGGCCTACCTCCTGTCTAGTGGGTGCGGACACGCGGCGTTTCTTGAGTTCGGCTTGTCAGCTATCGCGAACCCGGCCCCGCTTCAAGAGCCAACCCGTTTTGTGGCGTATCTGTGGGATAATCGACAGGTGTGAAACGGTGGTGCGCCCCTGTCGGAGGAGCGTCGAGCGCCCCCAAATGATCAGATCGCTGGCAAAGGCGACGCGGCCGGGGGATGAATCCCCGGCTGATACCACCCGGCCCGGTGAGGCAGGCTGCGCTCTCATAGGCAGGTGACGAGCCGGCTTCCAGCCGGCTTGGCTGTATGAGCCGGGGCATTCATGCCCCGGGCGGCTCTGGACCGGCTTCCCCTCCGCGTGTTTACTGCGCCGCCTTGACGCGTTTTCTCGGGTCGATCTTGGCCAGGCGGGCAAGGTTGAGGCCGAGGATCTTGGCGCGGATCTCGTCCGTTATCGCGGGGTAGCCCCACTTCTCCTGCAGCTCCTCCGGCATCTCGAGGTTGCGAACGAAGTTGACGATGCGTGGGATCTCGTCGAACGGCAGGTCGCATCCCATCATCAACTTGTCGGGGCCGGCCCACTCGAGAGCTTGTCCGATGGCGTGATAGCCACGGTACGGCGCGCGCGCGTAGTACCCGATAATGCCCGACATGCTGAGGTACAAGTTCTTGTGCTTGCCGGCCAGGCTGGTGAGAATCTCCGTCTCCGGCCAGCCCATGTGGTAGGCAATGATCTTCAGGTCCGGAAAGTCGATGCAGATCTCGTCCAGCAGCCGGGGATGCGTGTTGGCATCCGGAAGCGGCGGCAGATACGCCGTCCCGGTGTGAATCGTCACCGCGATGTCGAGTTCGCAGCACTTTTCGTAGAACGGCCACATCCGCCTGTCGTTGAGCGGCCCGTCGTCCTCGGGCTGATAGATCTTGCACAGCTTGGCATTACGGTTCTTGACGAGATAGTCCAGCTCCCAGATGGCGTTCTTCACGCCGCGGCGCAATACCGGACCGCAGTTACACTCGAGGTACATGCGCTCCGGATACGGCGCGATTTCCTGCATGATGAACGAATTGGTCGACATGCACGTCTCATAGTGGCTGGCCAGCACCCCGGGCTCGCGCAGCACCAGGGCGACATCCATGCCGGCGACGTCCATGTACTTGATGAGTTCGGTCGCGGCCGGTGGGGGCATCTCCGACCCTTGGCCGA
>JAGDMS010000383.1 GCA_017860575.1 Deltaproteobacteria bacterium
CCGGATGGCCGTGGCCCAGGATAAGCGGTCCCCACGAGCACACGTAGTCTATGTAGCGCTTGCCATCCGCGTCGACCAGGTACGGGCCTTCGCCGCGCGCGAAGAATACCGGTGTGCCGCCCACCCCGCGGAAGGCGCGAACCGGCGAATTCACGCCGCCGGGGATGAAGCGGTTTGCTTTCTCGAACAGCACTTCCGAGCGGGTCATGTCCTTTCCTTCAGAATGGTTTGACGACGGCGAGAATCACGGAACCGAACAACACGATGACGGGCAGTTCGTTGAACCAGCGGTAAAAAACGTGGCCGCGCGAGTTCCGCCCCGCCGCGAACTGGCGGACTATCCGTCCACAGGCGAGGTGGTACACGGCCAGCAATGCCACCAGTGCCAGCTTGGCATGCATCCATCCGGACGCGAGGTAGTAGTGGCTGTTGGCCGCCAGCATCCAGAGCCCGAGCAGCACCGTCAGGAATGCGAACGGCGTGATGAAGCGGTAGAGCTTGCGCTCCATCTGGCAGAGACGGCTGTTGAGCGGCTCGGACTGGTCCATGGCATGGTTCACGAACAGGCGCGGCAGGTAGAAGATGCCGGCGAACCAGCACACCATGAAGATGATGTGGAATGCCTTGATCCACGCGAACAGCGACACGCTCATGCACGATCTCCAGCCGGCGCCAGGGTTTCCGGCGGCGGGACGAATTCGGGTCGCAATCATACCATCGGCCCGGAGAGCTCGCCGGGTGACGGCCTCGAGTTCGGGCAGGATGTCGCCTTGCCCGCACTTCGAGCGGGAAACAGAATAGAATTCGGGAATTCGTCAGCCATCGGGTGATCGAAGTGGCAAGCCAGATTCGCGTGGGAATCGTCGGTGGGACCGGGTACACCGGAGTCGAGTTGCTGCGCCTGATGGCCATGCATTCGCAGGTGCAGGTGCAATGCATTACTTCGCGCGCCGAAGCCGGCATACGTGTCGACTCCCTCTTCCCGAATCTGCGCGGGCATTTCGATCTCGCCTTCCAGGCGCCCGAGAATGCCGGCCTGGAGCAGTGCGATGTCGTGTTCTTCGCCACGCCCCATGGGGTTGCGCTCGACACCGCGCCGCGACTGCTGGCGGCGGGCGTGCGGGTGATCGATCTCTCGGCGGATTTTCGCCTGCGTGACGTTGCGCTGTGGGAAAAGTGGTACGCCCATAAACACACCGCGCCGGAACTCGCGGCCACTGCAGTCTATGGGCTGCCGGAAGTGAACCGGGGCGCGATCGCCTCCGCGCGACTGGTCGCGGTTCCGGGCTGCTACCCGACGGCGGTTCAGCTGGGATTCCTGCCTCTGGTCGAGTCGGGTCTGGTCGATGCCTCGCGTCTCATCGCCAGCGCGGCATCCGGGGTAAGCGGTGCGGGCCGGCAGGCCAAGGTCGACAACCTGCTGACCGAGGTGCACGACAGCCTCAAGGCATACAGTGTGCCGGGTCACCGGCACCTGCCGGAGATAGAGCAAGGGCTGCAACAGGCCAGCAACGCGCTGGTGCAACTGACGTTCGTGCCGCATCTGGCGCCGATGATCCGTGGCATCCATGCCACGCTGTTCGCGGCGCTGACCGATACGACCGCGGATCTTCAGCGCGTGTTCGAGCAGCGATATCGTGATGAGCCGGCGGTGGACGTGCTGCCGGCGGGAGAGCATCCCCAGACCCGCTCCGTGCGCGGCACCAACCTGTGTCGTATCGCAGTGCACAGACCGGCAGGACGCGATACGGTCGTCGTGCTGTCCGTCATCGACAACCTGGTGAAAGGTGCTGCCGGTCAGGCGCTGCAGAACATGAACATCATGTTCGGGTTGCCGGAGCAGATGGGGCTGGGCGCACCCGCATTGCTCCCGTGACCGGGCATCCGGGACGCTGGCGGCGCCGCTGATGCCGATACCTAAGATCCGAAGCCGGATCCCGAGCGATCCGCCGCGGCAGGGAGCTATTGGCCGCTCGTCCGTGATTGTCGCCGTCTTTGTCGCGGTAGCGTGCCTGTCGTACTGGTTCGGTACCTACAGGGCCGGGCAGTTTGCCGCGCTGTCCGGTGCGGAGAAGGTCGAAGCAAGCAGGCAATCCGACGAGTGTCGGCAGCAACTCGAGGAGTGTCGGCAGCAGACAGTGAATCTGTCGAAGGGGGCGGAAATCGATGCGGCGGTGCTGGCGCAGACACGCACCGAGGTCGCGCAAGGGCGAGCCCGGATGGCGAGACTCGAGCAGGATGTGACGCTTTACCGCAGCCTGATGGAGGGTTCGCTTCGCACGGCTGGGGTCTCGGTCCACAGCCTAGACATCGCACGCGTGGCGAAGGGTGAACGGCAGCGGTATCGCTACAGGTTGACCTTGATCCAGCGAGCTGAACGGCAGGCTGAGGTTCAGGGTTTTGTATCGATAAGTGTGTCCGGAACACGGGACGGCAAGGCGATCAGTATCGGGCTGTCTGGGCCTGGCGAACGACAGTCCGGTGATCGCATGGCGGTCCGCTTCCTGTATTTCCAGACCCTCGAGGATGACTTTTTCTTGCCCGAAGGATTCCAGCCAGTGCATGTGCGCGTTCGGGTCGAGATCAGGAAGGGCAAACCGCAGCAGGCGGAACGCACCTTCGATTGGACTGTGGTGGAGGACTGACATGATGTGGAAAGGTTTCGGTTCATCGGCCGGGCAGGGAGAGACGACGCTGATCGCGCCCGGCGCCGTGATTGACGGCAGCATCACGTTTGCGGGAATCCTGGAGATCGAGGGCCGGGTGAACGGCAACATATTTGCTGCCGGCGACGAGCAGGCGGTCGTGCGGGTGTTGCAGGGCGGGCATGTGCACGGCAACGTTTCGGCGCCGCTGATAGTGGTGAACGGAACTGTTACCGGGAACGTCCACTCCACAGATCACGCAGAACTTGCGCCCCGCGCGGTGATCAATGGTGACGTGCGCTACAACTTGCTGGAGATGTCAAAGGGCGCACAAGTCAACGGCCGGCTGCTGTTCAACGGCGGCTCTTCGGGGCCCGGCGCGGGCGCCGCTGAGCCGACGCAGTCGCTGAGTGATGATCTGGAATGCTCATAATAGTTGACTTGTTTGCTAGGTTAAATGAAAATTCCCGGTGAATTCATTCAGGTGCCTGATGTGAACCTAGCCCAGACATTTACGCCGTCGGTCCTTCTGGTCACCGAGCGCGCTGCCGCGAAAGTGCGTGCGTTGATCGAGGACGAGGGCAACCCGCGTCTTAAACTGCGCGTGTTCGTCACGGGTGGTGGGTGTTCGGGATTCCAGTACGGTTTCAGCTTCGAGGAATCCGTCGAAGATGATGACACCATCGTCGAGAAGGATGGGATAGGGGTCGTCGTGGATGCGCTCAGCTATCCCTATCTGGCCGGCTCCGAGATCGACTATACGGAAGGACTGGACGGATCCAAGTTCGTCGTAAGAAACCCCAACGCTACCGCTACGTGCGGGTGCGGATCTTCCTTTTCAGTCTGAGCCCAGGCTGCTGCGTCCGGGGTGAATTGCGCCCAGAGCGACCGGGTGGCCGGCTCCGGTGACGGATGGGAGGTTGCCCGGAAGGCCGTTCAAGGTCTGCCTTGCCAGCCAGGCGAACAGCCCCGCTTCCACCCAGTCCGGTTCAATGCCTAGTGCCGCGGTGCTCGCTACCTGGCGGGGTTCAAGCCGCTTCCTTAGTTGCTCCATCAGGCAAGCATTGTGGATTCCGCCGCCACAGACGAATACCTCGCCGGATTCCGGCAGGGTGTCGAGTATCGCGCTGGAGATCGTTGTCGCCGTGAAAGCAAGCAGAGTCGCTTGTACATCGCGACCGGCAACGTCCAGTCCGTTCAACAGCCCATCGAGCCACGCAAGATTGAAATCTTCCCGCCCGGTGCTCTTGGGGGCAGCCAGGCTGAAGTAGGGATGTTCGAGCAGTCGTGCGATAAGCCGGGAGTCGACCCTGCCGGAGCGGGCCCAATCGCCGTCACGGTCGTAATCGCCCCTGCCGTGCCGCCGGTTCCATCCATCCAGCAGCGCGTTTCCAGGCCCTGTATCGAATCCTTGCACGGAGTCGGCGGCAGAGGGGCGCAGCACCGTGATGTTCGCCATGCCTCCGATGTTAAGTATCACCCGCTCCCGCGTATCGGAACCGAAAGCCCATAGATGGAACGCGGGCACCAGCGGTGCACCCTGGCCGCCGGCGGCAACGTCGCGTCGGCGGAAGTCCGCGACCGTGCATATTCCGGTCGCCTCCGCGATCGTGTTCGGATCCCCGATCTGCCACGTGAACCCGGGAGTGAACGTACCTGCTCTCG
>JAGDMS010000384.1 GCA_017860575.1 Deltaproteobacteria bacterium
AACCCGACGCTGTCCGCAGGTCCGCGTGCACCCCAGCCTAACGCGAGGCCGGTCACCGCCAGCACGGCGAGCAGAGCCAGCCCACCACCCTCTGCAGCGAAGTACAGGTATTCGCTGTGTGGATGGTCAGTGAGTTCCGTGATGCGCGGGTCCGCGCCGTGCCGCTGGACGTAGACGCGCTGGAACGCCGGATAGGCCCCGGCGAATTGTCCTGGACCCCAGCCCAGCATGGGCCGAGCTGCAACCATTGTGAGGCTACTCTCCCAAATACGCAGCCGCCCGGTGACCGACGCTTGGCGCAGCAACGCCTGCCGCAGTTCGCCGCCGCCGAAGTTCACCCAGGCAATCGCGACGGTGAGCGGGAGCACCGCGGCCATCGTCAGCACCGTGCGCCGCCAGGCGCGACTCCGGTCGAGTACCGCCAGCGCGCCGAGCCCGCTCGCCGCGGCGATCCAGGCCCCGCGGGACAACGTCAGCGCCAGCCCCGCAAAGGTCATGCTCACCAGCAGCGCCGAGTGGGTGCATGCGGAGCGTCCGCGGGCCGCGTGGAGCCGTGCGACCGCCAGCGGTAACGTGGCCGCAAGATACGCACCGACCCAGTTCGGGTTGCCCAACGTGCCGAACGCTTTCCATTTCGCGGATGGAATGCCGGACCAATCATACGCGAGATGTCCCGCCACAACCTGGACGACGACGAGCGCTCCCTCGATACCCCCGAGGGCGGTGGCGAACTGTACGAGTCGTTGTGTATCGGCGGTGGTGGGGCAGGCAAGGCGGGCACTCAGGAAGAAGACGGCGTAGCACCACAATCGCACCGGACCGTCGCTCGCGAGTGCGCTGCTGCCGTTCGCAAGCGCGGCTGCCGTCATCACGCCAGCGGGAGCGAGCAGCAACAGCGTCCACCACCAGGGCCAGGGACGGATTCGGTGAGCGGGACCGGTGGCGACCACGAACAATGCAAAGGCCGATACCAGTGCGATGACGCTTTCCTTCGCAACTCCGAACGGGTGCGCCAACCCCGGAAGCACGATGAACAACACCAGGGCGAGGCCCACCCCGAGGAGACGGCAAGGGAAAGGGGTCTCCGCAAGCGACATCGGCCCCTCACTGCGCATCGGTCGCTGGGGCCGGACGGGGACCGCCGATGCGCTGTCCGCCTGACTCTGCGCGCAAGGCGGGCCCGAACCGGGGCGGGCTTGGCAGCACGGCTACCAGCCGGGCGCTCTCCTCGGGCGTAAGCGCCCCAGGTGGCACGCCGAAATAGTAGCACGAGGCCGCTCCGACGCCGTGAATCCGCGGTCCCCACTCGACAACGTTAAGGTACAGTTCGAGAATCTCGTCTTTGCTCAACCGTTGCTCGGCCTGCAGGGCGTAGGCGATCTCACGCAACTTGCGCAGGATGCTGCGTTCCTTCGTGAGAAAAAGCTCGCGCACCATCTGCATGGTGAGGGTGCTGGCTCCGTAGCGCCACCGCCGCTCCCACAGATTGCGGCCCAACGCGCGAACCAGTTGGTTCCAGTCGACGCCGTGATGGTGATAGAAGCCGTCTTCCTGTTGGAGCAAGGTCTCAATGAGGTGACTGGGGACGTCCGCCAAGGGTACCACTAGCGGCTCCCCCGCCGCAGCCTTGGTGCAGTCCGGGACCGACACCACGGCGCCCGGTCCCGGTACGCGGATCGCCGGGAGCCAGAAGAGCCAGGCTACCAGCGCGTAGATCACCAGGGCCGTCGCCGCCAGCGCGACGAAGCGCCCGTGGTCACGCATCTATCCGAGATCGCGCGAGCGGTGTCCCGAAGGCTTCCGGGCCAACGACCACAGGGCGATCAAGGCGAGAACGATCGACGCCGAAATGTATCCCCAGCGCGTGAGCACCGGCACTGGTCCACCCCCGGGCGCCCCAGGCCTCACCCAGGGGCTGGGCCGCACGGGAGGACTGGGTCCCACCGGAGGACTTGGCCCCACCGGAGGTGAAGTCAGTTGCGCCTGCACCGTCAGGACCAGCGGGACCTGCGAGAACGCTTTGAATTCCCGCCACACCAACTCGAGATCACCGCCGGCCGCGATGACAACGATCGGGAACACGATGACCGGTACGAGCAAAATAGTGAGCAGTTTCTCCCGCATACCGGTTCCTCCTGTTGGAGCCGACATCTTGCGCGCAAGACTCACAAGGTGAAGAGCCTATACCCCCTCGGGGATTCACCTGTCAAGGTGCCGGACGCGCTCCCGCCCCGGTGCCGGTTCCTCGGACGGCACTGCGCGGCGGACCCACACCACCGGGGCGAGGGCGACCAGGTAACACCCCCATCCCGCCCAATAGGCACTGGAGATCCGCCACATGAGCGCAATCACGACCGCCAAAACCGAGCCGGACACGGAGGTGGCGCCGTTGACGCCCCAGAGCCACGGCGTCAGTGGCTCGACGTCACGGGTGGCCAGCTTGAGCCCGATCGGGAACGCCATGCCCATGCACAGGCCCGCCGGAGCGACGAGCAGGATCGCCACCAGCATGCGTAGCGGTGTGGTCGCGCTTTCGAACGTCGCGATGGCACGCGGTAACGCGAGTCCGCACAGGCCGACGACGATCAGTAAGGACAGCAGGCAACTGGTTGCCGCCTGGACCCCGATATATCGTGTGAGGTAACTGCCAGCGCCGCTCGACAGGAGCAACGTGCACAAGACCACCGAAAGGCTGTAGGTCGGGTGGCCGAGAAAAATGGTCAACCGCTGCAGGAGCGCCCCTTCGATCAGCATGAAGCCGAATCCGATGGCGGCAAAGAAGATCAGGAAGGGCGCGGCGCGCGAGGGCAACGAGTGCCCGCTGGGGCGTCGCAGCGGCACCAGGACGGTGCCGACCGTCAACGCCAGCACGACGCCGAGCAAGAGCCAGAGGATGACCACCGCCCGCATGTTGAAGCTGTTCCGTCCGAGTTCCCACCTCGATGGGTCGAGCACGGCATCCAGTCGCAGCATCTGGAAGAAGAAGGGCGCATCGTCGGTCGGGGGTGCGATGTTGATCGGGAAGCTCCCCAGGAACGTGTCGAGGGGGGCTCCCGAGGTGAGCGTCGCCAGGGTTTCGTCCGCCGCGACCCGTGGGCTCAGCACGACATCGAACCCCAGGCGGCGCGCGACGCCGTCGAGGGTGTCGAGATCGTCGGCGGAGAACGGCGCGTTGCTGACGAGGATGGTACCGACGGCATTCGCCGCCTGTGCAGGATTCTTGACCACGATGATGTGCTGACGCGGCTGCGTCGTGCCACGTGCCATGAGTGCGGCCGCCGCCAGCGCGGTCATCCGGTACACCTCGCCCGGGCGATCGGTGAAGTACCAGCGCGATGCCGTCAAGATGCCGTTGGCGGTCAGGCGGTCGAGAAACAGGTGCCAGGCTTCGAGCGTGTAGAGCGAATGTTCGGTCAGCACAAAGGCGCCAGCGGCGGTGGCGGCCCACGTGTCGATCATCGCGATTTGAATAATGTCGAAGCGTTCCGGGGTGCGCGCGGCATAGCTGCGAGCATCGTCGTTGACGAAGCGCACCTGGGGGTAGTGGTCGAGGTGACCCGTGAAGGTGCCGAAGCGTCCATTGACCGCGGCGAGGATCGCCTGGTTGATTTCAACCCCGACGATCCACTTTTGCTTGAAGGCCAGGGCGCTGAGGACGTCCCGACCGCCGCCGACGCCCATCGCCAGCACGGACGCGTTCTGCCGGAAATGATGCGCCACGTTCACGATGTCATACCTGAGGTAATCGATGGCATTGAAGTCGCCGTCGAAGCCGGTCATGACGGTTCCCGCCATCGCGTCGATCGCCACCGTGAGTTGGCGCGCGAGCGGCTCGGATCGTCTGGCATAGGCCGAACTGATGCCCCAACCAAACGGTGCAACCAGCCGATCCGGGTCCCCCGTCACCCGAATCCGTGAGAACGAGTTCCACTTTTCGTACAGGACCGACCGGCCACCGCCGGGACTCGGCTGTGCCGGGCCGATCGCGGTCCCCACAGTCAACGTTGAAACCGAGGCAAACAGTACGCCGGCGGCGACGGCACTGGCATAGAACGCGCGGCGGACCGGCCGGCCCAGTCCTTCGTCGCTGGCGAACAACAGTGCGGCCACCACCGCCGCAACCGCGGTGGCGCCGATGGCGGTCGCCGCGTCAGTGGCATCGAGAAGGGCAATCAGCACCAGGCATCCGCTGCCGGCGCCGGCGAGATCGGCGGCATAGAGGCTGCTCACCCGGCTGGGGTGTTTGGTGAGGACGATACAGACCGCGACGCCGCTGAAGAAAAAGGGCAACGCGAA
>JAGDMS010000168.1 GCA_017860575.1 Deltaproteobacteria bacterium
CACAGCCCAAGGACCGTTACAAGCGTCACAAACCGCCCGACCAGGCGACGGCGCGCAAGCTGTTCACGCCAGGCGTTCCAGTTCAGCATCGACCTCCACGACATGCCTGCATCGACCCACCTTTGCAATACACTTCGGCAAAATCGTCCACCCGACAGCACCTGGCTACGGCGTCGGCGTCGGCGTCGTTACCCGCACGACGATTTGTGCCGTAGGACCGATATTTCCTTCCTGGTCACGCAGGCGTACCGTCAGTAGCGAATCACCAGGGTTAAACGCCGCCAGGTTGACCGCCTTGTTACAAAACTGAGCCTGGCTGCCGACGCCGCGGAAGCAGGGCGTCACCGCATCGCCGCAGGTCGTGCATTGATCATTGCTGATGTGGAATTCGAATCGACAGCCGAAGTCATTCAGCGCGTCGGTAATCGTACTGTCGAAGCTGAAATCAGGGATCGGAATCGCAAACACGCCTCCCCCGGCGGACACCGGCGCGTGTAAGCCGTCATCGCATACCGCCGCGCTGCCCTTCCCCAGCGGCTGCGTGGTTTCGATCTGGATGTCCGGCCGGCCGTCGACAGGATTCGGCGGAGTGGTGTAGCCGCCAACCGCCGGGGGAAGCCCATCAACCGTACGCCCCTCGACGACGAGGAGCAGATTGCCACCCGGAACCTGGAAGACCGGCATACCGTTTTCCATGAACGGCGTGGGCTCGGGATCGCAGGGGTCGGTACAACACACGCACCCATCGATATGCTTCAGCACGCCGAGATAAGTGACGTTCGGGCCCTGTCGAGTCGGTGTGCGCGTTGCCGAGGCGGTGGGCGTCGGTGGAGCAGTCGGGGTCAGCGTCGGCGTCCGCGTTCGGCTCGGAGTTGCCGTCGCCGTCGCGGTCGGTGTCGCCGTCGCCGTCCGCGTCACCGTCGGGGTAAACGTCACTGTCGGGGTAAACGTCACTGTCGGCGTCGGGGTAAATGTCCGCGTCGGCGACGGTGTCGCGGTGAACGTCGCGGTCGCGGTACTTGTCGGCGTACGCGTCGGGGTGAAGGACGGGGTTGGCGTTCGCGTTGCCGTGGCCGTCGCCGTCGGCGTCACGGTCGGGGTGGGCGTCGCCGTTGGCGTGGGCGTCCTCGTGGCGGTGACGGTGGCCGTCGGCGTCACGGTCGGCGTAAGTGTCACCGTGGCCGTCGGCGTCACGGTGGGCGTGTTCGTTACCGTGGGTGTGGACGTCCCCGTGGGCGTCGCGGTCGGCGTTGAGGATGCGGTGGGTGTGGGTGTCTTGGTGGGCGTACCGGTAACGCTGGGCGTCGGGGTTGCGGTGGGCGTGGTCGTTACCGTGGGTGTGGACGTCGCCGTGGGCGTCGCCGTTCGGGTCGCCGTCGGTGTCGGTGTCGCCGTGCCTGTCCGCGATGCGGTCGCTGTTGGGGTTGCCGTCCGTGTGGGCGATGCCGTCGCCGTGCCCGTGCTCGTCGGCAGGGGTGTTGCCGTCGCCGTCACCGTCGCGGTCGATGTCGCCGTAGGGGTGGCAGTGGCCGTCGCCGTCGCTGTCCGCGTCCAAGTCGGCGTCGGCGTTCGAGTGAAAGTTCGCGTTGCTGTCGGCGGAATGGTCCAGGTCGGGGTCTCGGTGATTGTCGGCGTCCACGTGCGTGTCGGCGTACGCGTCGGTGGTCCAGTCGGCGTCCGCGTGCCGGTGACGGTCCGCGTCGGGGACACCGTGGCTGATTGCGTGGGGGACGGGGTCACCGTTGGCGTGGGTGAGACGGCAGGAACCAGCAAAGGGATTTCGCTCGCGAGATCCGCGGCGGTCGCGCGCCCATCGCCGTTCACGTCGACACCACCGCAGGCGCTGTTTCCAAAGATTCCGGCGACGATGCCAGGCAGGTCGTCCGGGGTCACGCGGCCGTCACAGTTGGCGTCGCCGCGAAGGTCGGCGCCCGCCACGGCAGTCGCACCCAAGAGGAATACCGCCGCAGCAAACCATATTCTGATTCTGAGCGCGAGGCAAAAGAGCCGTCGGTCCGTGCGGAGTCTCATACATCAAGCCAAGCGTAACGCTGTAATGACCCACGCCGGAGGGAATTGCAATACACCTTCGCGCCGCCTGAGCCACTCGGGTCGCCCCGTGATCGGAGACGGGCGTGCCCCAATGCCCCGCACCGTGCGGCAGCAGGCGTGCACTGAAGGCGCGTCGTGTTTGGGGGTACGCAGGGCGCCAACATCTATGCCGCTAGTACGTACCGTGCAGCTTACTATGATCCCAACTTGTCACGCGCTCGGGCGTCACTTTGATCAACACCCGTTTACGCGCCTGCGCGCGCAACAATGCCTCGGCTTCCGGGCCCAACGCCGTGCCGGCCATCCTGGCATTGACGCGTAGGAGGAGACCAGCACACGCCTCGGCATCGGCAATCAATTCGGCCCGACCGCGAATGAGGACGCCTTTGAGCTGGTCATAGGTTTCCCCCGACTCGGCCATCAGCGCCACGCGCGGGTTCCGCCGAATGTTCACGGCCTTCTGTGACTTGGCGAACGTCGTCATGACAACCGTGTCCCCCTCCATCTCGAACCACATCGCAACCGAGTGGGGGTAGCCACGATGATCGATCGTGGAGAGCACAATGGTCTTGGCATTCGCGAGGAACTGCCGCCACTCCTGCGCTGTCATCTTCACCTGGTCACGTCGGTTCATTGTATCCTCCCCTCGCGCATCAACACGCGATTGCTAAGGCACCGCGGCGGGCGGCGTCAACGCCTCGCCGGCGATGGAGCGGACGCGCCGCTGAGGTCAGCGCCCGCGGTAAAGGCGAGGACGGCGGTGTGAAAGACGTCGGGCTGCTCGATGGGGACGCTGTGGCCCGAACCGTCAATCATCAGCAGGCGCGCGTGCGGCAGGGCGCGGCTCATTTTCACCGCACCTCCGGGCGGGGTGAGCTGATCCTGCAACCCTTGTAAAATCAGAATGGGCGCGGTCAGCCGGGACAATTCGGCGGTCCAACCGTAGGTACCCATCGCCCGTGCGGCGGAGGCATACGCGCAGGGGTCATTGGCCGCGGTGCGTCGATTCACGTCGGAGAGCACAGCCGGGAAACGGTCGGCAAACCCCGGCGCAAAGGCCCGCGACATGTCAGCCGTGCGCGCGTCAAAACCCGCCTGCTCCAGTCGCTCGGCGAGCCGCTGCCACGTTGCCGCCGCCGCGGCGCCGACTTCACTGGAGGTACTGACCAACACCACCGAGCGCACCAGCGCCCTGTAATCCAGCGCGAACCGCTGCGCAATCACGCCGCCCATCGAGTACCCGACGACGTGGGTGTGGCGCACGCCGCACGCCGCCAGCAGCGCGTACAGGTCGCGTGAGAACAGGTCCGCGGAATAAGGTCCTGGTGGCTTTCCAGAGGCGCCGAACCCGCGCACATCATACCGCAGGACGCGATGGTGCCGAGCGAAAATCGGTGCCGCACGGTCCCAAAGGTGCAGGTCGCCGCCCAGCCCGTGGATCAACACGAGGTCCGTGCCGGCACCAGACTGGTCGTAGTTGATGGTCGTGTCACCGATAGAGATGCAGGGCATTTCGGCTTCCTAGTCGATTGCTGAACGGTTTCATAGGAGCGGTGCCGTCTCCCCCTCCGCGGACCACTAAGCACTCGCTGCCAAACCCCGCGTTCGCGGGTTGCGGCCAGCCACCCCGCCACACCACGGTGGCCGCGTTGACTTCCCCGGCGCGCACTCCTATCCGGTCGGGATGACCGACCTCGGCGGCGCACTAGCAGGCATCCGCGTGCTCGACCTGGCCGACGTGTCCGGCGCATACTGCGGCAAGCTGCTTGCCGATATGGGCGCCGATGTCGTCCTGATCGAGCCGCCCGCCGGCGCGCAGATGCGCCGCATCGGCCCCTTCTACGGCGGCACGACGCACCCGAACCGATCGATCTTCTTCTGGCATTACAGCACCAACAAGCGCAGCGTGTGTCTCGATCTGGAGACGCCCGGGGACCGGGCGCGTTTCCTCGAACTCGCCGCAGCCGCCGACGTGGTGGTCGAAACCGGGGCGCCAGGCTCCCTCGACGCCCGCGGGCTTGGTCATGCGGAACTGGCCCGTCATCAGCCCGGCATCACTGTCGTTTCCGTCACCCCGTTTGGCCAGACCGGGCCGTACCGCAACTTTCGCGCAGCCGACATCGTCCTGCAGGCAGTCGGCGGCATGATCTACCCCAATGGCTTCCCCGACGAACCGCCGCTGCAGGGCCTCGGCCTCCAAGCGTATCAGAGTGCCTCAATGCAAGCCGCGATCGCCACACTGCTGGCCCTGTTGGTCCGTCAGCACACAGGGCGTGGACAGTGGATCGACGTCAGCATCCAGGAGTCCGTGGCGGCGTCGCTCGAACATGCCAGCAGCCGCTTCCATCACGACGGGACGATCGTCGAGCGACAAGGCAGCCTGCATTGGACCGGCGATTTTCGCGCTGTCCGATGCCGCGACGGGTATGCGTTGCACGGAACACTGTGCGACTGGACAACGCTGATCGAATGGTTGAAGGCGGACGGCAAGGCGCAGGACCTCGGTGACCCAGCGTGGGAAGATGTGCAGTACCGACGGACCAATTGTCGCCATCTGTTCGACGTCCTGGACGCTTGGGCCTCAGACCACGCCGTCACCGACCTCGTCGAGGCAGCCCAGCTGCGGCGCATCCCGTACGCGCCGTTGCTCGCGCCTGAGGCACTCCCGGATCATCCCCAGCTGATGGAGCGCCGGTTTTTCGTGCCCGTTCGGCATGACGAACTGGAGCGACGCGTGCTGTATCCGGGGGCTCCATACATTTTCAGTAGGACACCGTGGCGCCTCCGGCACCGCCCGCCGCTGATCGGCGAGCACACCGACGACGTCTTTGCGGAATGGGCTGCCCGCCGAACTCCCCCGGTGACCGCGGTTGCGTCTCCCGAAGGTGCGGTTGCGCCGCAAATTGCACCGTCGGTGACATGCCGAGGGGGGCGCGTCGGACACGACGCCAGGCGCGACAGCGCGGAGCCGCCGTCAACCAGCCTCCGCGGCGTGCGGGTGATCGACTTCACCTGGGTCATTGCCGGACCTGTGGCTACACGTGTCCTCGCCGACCACGGGGCCGAGGTCATCAAAATCGAGCGCCGCGACACCCCCGAACTGGGATCACGGCGTGCCGGGTTGATCGGGAATCTCAATCGCGGCAAGCAGAGCCTCGTGGTCAACATGAACGTGCCGCAAGGACTCGCGCTGGTCCAGCAACTGATTGCGGCGGCGGACGTCGTGGTGGACAACTTCAGCGCCCGTGTCATGTCCAACTGGGGACTCGACTACGCCGGGCTCCGCCGTCTCAAACCGGACATCATCGCGCTCAGCATGTCGGGCTTCGGTCAAACCGGCCCCTACCGGGATTTCGTCAGCTACGGTCCCACCTTGCAGGCCATGGCCGGCTACAGCCTCACGATGCGCCACCCGGGCGGGGAGCCAGCGGGCTGGGGATTTTCTTACTCCGACATGGCGGCAGGCCACGCAGGCGCGTTAGCAATCCTGATCGCCTTGTGGCACCGGCAACGAACGGGCGAAGGCCAATATATCGATCTGTCGCAGTTCGAGAACCTGACCGCGCTGCTCGGTCCGATCTTTCTCGAGGTGCTCGCCCAGCGCCGGGCGGTGGGCGCACTGGATAACGGCTCGCAGGAAAGGCCGGCGGCGCCGCACGGCGTGTATCGCTGCGCCGATCTCCCCGGGGCCGGCCCGGCACGCGATCGCTGGTGCGCCATCGCCGTGTTCGGCGAGGCCGAGTGGACGCGCTTCCGGGGCGCGCTCGGTAATCCGCGCTGGGCGATGCACGATCGCTTTTCAAACCACGAGGTGCGGATCCTGCACCGTACAGCACTGGACACGCACATCACCGCCTGGACCAAAACCCGCCGCGCCGAGGACGTTATGACAACGTTGCAGGCCGCCGACATCGCCGCCGGCGTCGTCGCAAACGCCGCGGACCTCTGCCGGGACGACCCTCACCTGCAGGCCCGCGGATACTGGGCCAGGATCGCCACCCCGGAGGGAGAGTGCCCCACGTTCGATCGCCCACCCTTCCTCATGTCTCAAACACCCGGCGGCGTACGCGGACCGGGCCCCCTCCTCGGCGAACATACCGACACGGTCCTCCAGCGCGTGCTCGGCGTCACAGGGACCGCGTTGGGCGAGTTACGCGCTGCCGGCGTCATCGCTTGACGGCTCGGGCGGCAGTGCCCCCGACTGCAAACTCCGCACGGCGATTCCGCCCGGCTGCAGCCAGGTGTCCATCGCCTCGTGATGCACCCGGCAAAACTCCGCGCCGAGAAGGATGATCGACCAGGCAACGTAGATCCACGCCAAGAGAATCGGCAACTGCCAGAGCGCACCATAGAAGCCGCTGTAACGCACCATCCTGATGACGAAGGTCACATAACTCCACTGCGCAAATTGCCACAGGGAGCCGGCGACGACGGCACCTACGACGGCCGAGCGGAGCCGCACGGGCCGATTCGGCAGCGCCGTGTAGAGCAGGGTAAAACTGGTCCACAGCAGGCCGTACGGCGAAAGTCGCAACAATACAAGCACGGCCTCCCCCAGGTAGAGCTGTTCGAAGAACGTCCAGGCAGCAGTGCCGCGGCGCAGGAAGCTGGTGGTCGCCAGGGCCAAGAGCAGCATGACGGGAAGCGCGCTGGCGATGCCGAGGAAGGTGCGCAACTTGGCCCACAGCGGCCGCCCAGGCAGGCCTCCCCAGATGCTGTTGAAGCACAGTTCCGCGTTCCCCAGAATGCCGAACAACGCCACCCCCGCAACCACAACGCTCAGCGCGCCGACCGCATTGACATTGGTGCGATCGATGAACCGCACGATGTGCAACGCCACCTCGGATGACCCCGCGCCGATGGTGTTTACGATAAACGGCGTCAGCCGGCGGTAGAGGCCAAGCCACTTGATGACCGCAAAGTGGACGATCAACAGCGGCACCAGTCCAATCAGCGTGTAGTACGCCAGCGCCGCCGCCCACTGGAGGCAGCGGTCCGCAAGGAATCGTGTCGACGCGGCCGACAGCAAGCGCGGAAAACTCCTGACATCGGCGACGAACGCACGCGCGTGGTGCCGGACTATCGGGCGGCGGTCGGTGGCAGCCGTCCCGGCCGGCTCCACGGGTGCCCCCCCCACGGAGGAGAGGGCAGCGGCAAGCAGCGTCTTCATGCGAGGCGTGCGGCTTGACCGGCTGAACCGCCCGTGCGGCACCATTCGAGAACAAAGCCTTCGAGTAGTACCGCAGGATCACTACGCGACGACTTCAGCTGAAGGTCAATGTCCGACAAACGGATCAGGGCACGCCGCAAGGCGCTGCCACGAACCGCTGCGGCGTCCTGGAACCGGCGGAACAAGACAAATGGGTGAACATTCCCGAACGCCTCCCGTGTTGCGGCGTCCACCTGTGGCAACACGCGCGCCTGAAAGGCGCTGAAGTTGAGCTCCGAGCGCCACTTGCCAGCGAGGGCATCGTCCAGGCACTCACGGGCCACCAACAACAGCCGTAGTTCGCGGGCCACCATCGCCAACAGGCGCAGGTGAGGTTCTCCCTGCGCCAGCAGGCCGCGCAAGAGGGGAAACGCTTGCGCCAACTGACAGCCCGCCAGCGCCGAGGTGAAGTCAAAGATCCACGACTCGGCCAAGTCCCGGAAGACGGCACGCACCGCATCCGCCGTGATTGCGGGCTGCTCGCCGACATACAGGCAGAGCTTCTCCAGCTCCATCGCCAAGACCGCCGCATCGGTACCCGCCCGCCGCAGGATCAGCTCGTGCGCCTGCGGCTCCAGACGTTTCCCAGCCTGCCCTGCGACGCGGCGCACCAGCTCGTCCACGGCGTCACGGCTCAACGCGCCGCTGCGAAGCCGCTCGGCACTGAAGTCGACAACCGCGCCCACCTCGCGGATGCGCTTGCAGATGCGCTTGCGCGCATCGACGGCTGATGCCGTGAACAGCAGAACCGCATCGGTGGGCACGCCGGCGTCAAGGAAGTCCGCCAGGGTGGAACCGTCATCGCGATAGGTCTCGACCCGGAGGTCTCGCGCCAGGCATGCGGCGTGCACCGCCTGCAATTGCGCTAGCTGGTCGGCGTCCAACTCGACGCCGAACACTTCCCGCAGCCGGGTCTTGGCCATCCCGGCCCATCGGGTCTCGCGAAATTGTCCGTCCGCCCATCCTGCCAGCGCAATCAACGTGAGCAGCTTGTCGGCAGCGTCCCGCTCGCGGCCCTCGCTCCATGCGCGAAACAGGGCGGCCGTCAGCTCGGGCCGCTTCTCGCCCGACACGAACACGGTGCTCTCCCGGACCCAGACCACTTTGACACCGGGGAAAAATCCGGGCGTACGCAGACTATCGATGACATCGCTGACCGCGGTCACGCGGCCGTCGTACATTTCCAGGTTGAAAGCGCGACGCGCTTCGGGCACCAACAGTTCGATCAACGCTTGTGCCGCCGGCCTGGTCTCAAAGGGCTCACCGGTGAACAGGTACACCCCTTTGTGCTCACCCGCGTGCGCAGCACGCAACAGCGCCGCGAACTCCGCGTGTCGCTCAGCACCCGTGTGACGATCCGCCATACTCTCGCTCTTGCCGCGATCCCGGGCAGCATTTCACCGCAACGGTCGCCGGCACCACCGCGGCACTCCGGGCCTGCTCACCGCGCTCGATGGGTCCCGCTCTCGGTGATGGCGCCTCAGCGCGGGCACACCACCTGACAGCGCCGACCCTATCTAAAAGCAAAAAAGGCGACCACGAGGGATCGCCCTTTTGCACAGTGAACAGTGAAGCTGGCTTACTTTCTCATATGCTTTTGAAAGATCGCGTCGGCCTTGTCGGCAGCGGCCTGCGCACGTTGCGCGGCGTCCGAAGCGCTCTTCGCGGCTGCCTCGGCCTTGCTGGCTGCCATTTCCGCCCTGCCCGCGGCGGCTTCCATTCTCGCGGCCAAATCCTTCTCAGCCTGCGTCGGTCCACAACCCACGGCCAAGCTGGCCAGTGCCACCGCACCGGCGATCGCTCCGACAACTGGTTTCATCTTTCCGAATCTCATCACGTCACCTCCTTGTCTGTACGCGGCGTTTTGCCCACCCTCCGCCTCATCGGTTAAGAGGCGGCGAGCCTACTTGCAATGCTGCCTTTTTCCCTCGCGTGGAGCGCACGCCGCACATGCGATCGCGCCACTCCGCCAGTCCTTCGGTTCTGCGCTACTTACGCAGTCTCTTCGCGAACATCTGGTCGGCTTTGTCCGCAGCTGCCTGTGCGCGCTGGGCCGCGTCTGCCGCGCTCTTCGCCGCCGCCTCGGCTCTGTTGGCCGCCGCTTCCGCCTTGCTTGCCGCCGCTTCGACGCGCGACGCCATCGCCTCCTGCTCAGGAGTCGGCTTCTTGGCGCAACCGACTGTCATCCCGCTCATCAGCAAGGCCCCGACAACGCCGGCCGCAACCTTACTCGTCATTCCAAACCGCATCCTGTCACCTCCTTCCGCCAGTGCGATCGTACACCCCTTTCTTTAGATGGCACAAAATCGTACCCGCCGCAAGAACCCACGCAGTGTTTGCGACCAGGACATCACAGAGAGTGCAACGGTCCTGCCGCAGTACTCACCCTCCACCTCACCGCCGCCAATTGCCCCGCACGGCGGACGCGATATAGTACAAGGGTGCCACGCCAAGCCGCGCCCAGCGATGCCGATCGAGGAATTGAAGAGCTACGACGGGCGATCGACTACCACAACTACCGCTACTACGTGCTTGACGACCCGGTGATCTCGGATGCGGAGTACGATCGCCTCTTCCACCGGCTCGTTGAATTGGAGCGCAGACATCCGGAGTTGAGCAGTCCGACATCACCGACCCAACGTGTGGGCGCCCCCCCGGCGGAGAAGTTTCGGACGGTCCCTCATTCAATTCCGATGCTGTCACTCAGCAACGCGATGGCGGAAGAGGAGTTCCGCGAATTCGACCGGCGCGTCCGGCGGGCTTTGGAGGCGGAAGGGCCGGTTGAATACGTGGCCGAACCGAAGCTTGACGGGACCGCCGTCGAATTGGTGTACGAGAAGGGCGAGTTGGCGGTGGCCTCGACGCGGGGTGACGGGGTCAATGGCGAGGACGTCACAGCCAACGTGAAAACCATTCGCAGCGTCCCCTTGCGGCTCATCCGTGCCGGCACAGGCGGACCGCCGATCCCGGAGCGGCTGGAGGTCCGCGGCGAAGTCATCTTCCCCAAAACCGCCTTTCGTCAGCTCAATGAAGGGCGAGCGAAACGTGGCGAGCCGCTGTTCGCCAACCCGCGCAATGCCGCGGCAGGCTCGCTGCGCCAACTCGACTCGCGCATCACCGCGGAACGGCCGCTGGACATTTTCTGTCACGGCTCCGGAGAAATCGTCGGCTGGAAACCGGAAACCCATTGGCAATTCCTCCAAGCACTCGTCGCGTGGGGTTTGAAGACCAACCCCTTGAACACGGTCGCGCCCGGCGCTGACGCGGTCGTGGCATACCATCGTGACATGGCGGCGCGCCGTGCCGCTCTGCCCTACGAAGTCGACGGCGTGGTGGCGAAGGTCAACGGCGTTGTGCTGCAGCGGCAGCTGGGTGAGGTATCACGCTCTCCCCGCTGGGCCATCGCGTACAAGTTCAAAGCGCAGCAAGGCACCACGGTGGTGCGCGACATCGTCCCGTCGGTGGGTCGCACCGGGGTCATCACGCCGACGGCACAGTTGGAGCCGGTGCAGGTGGGTGGGGTCACGATCGCCAGTGCCTCGCTGCACAACATGGACGAGATCGAGCGCAAGGACGTCCGCATCGGCGACACGGTGCTCATCGAGCGGGCGGGGGATGTCATTCCGTACGTCGTGAAGGTCGTGGTCGAGAAGCGTTCTGGCCGTGAGCGAAAGTTCCACATGCCGAAGACCTGTCCGGCCTGCGGGAGCGACGTGGTG
>JAGDMS010000385.1 GCA_017860575.1 Deltaproteobacteria bacterium
CGGTATTGCCGGGCCATGGATCGCATCGACGCCGAACTCGGCGACTCGGTATGGCATAACGACGGGGTGGCGGTTCGCGGCAAATTGGACGTATCCCCTTTTCCCTGTGGGGACCGTCGTTGCGCTATTTCGGAAACGCAATTCCCAACTGCCCCGTTGACGCGCCGATGATCGGTGGCGAGCCGTGCAGGAGCGTGCCGGCGTCGCGGCGCTCGAGCGGGCCCTGGCGCGGCGGGGCCCCCGCGCCCGGGGCCGGGGCGCGCTCGGGTGGGGGTACGGTGGCGCCGGCGCGCACCGGATTGCCCGCGACCATGCTCTCCGTGCGGCCGCCGCCGACGAATTGGATGCCCTCCAACCGCTGCCGGAACATCGTCTCCTCCACCCGCCGCGGTGGCGCGGGCAGGCTGCCGCGGTGCACGGTCGTGGCTTCGTGCGCGGTAATCAAAACGCCGGGACCCGTCGGGTCGAGGATGCTGTGGACCTCCACGTGCCCGCTGATCCCGACGACGTCAGTGGTCTCGGTGACGGCATCATAGCTCGTGACGAACTCCGTGCCGCGCGACGAGGCTGCGGACCTTGCCGCGCAGCAACTCGATCAGAGAACGCGCCACCCCCCGGTTGGGATCGAAGACCTGCTGGTCAATCACCAGATGCGAGTCGTCGCTGACGGTGACGACGCTGTCATCCTGAAAGACGATGCGCAGCCGCCCCGGCGAGCCGGTGCGCAACTCATCGCCCGTGTGGATCGCCGCACCAATGGCGGCGGGTTGCCAGGTGCCGCCGCGGCCGATTTCCGCTTGCCCCTCGATACTTGCCACCGTGCCGACTTCTTGCGCCCAGACCATCCGTGCGCACAGCACGACCACCAGCAACAGCAGCGTGCGGGAACGAAGCTGAGCCATCGTTAGAACCTCGCTTCCAGCGCCAGGGAACCGATGTGGCGCTCGTAGTCGAACCGCCTGTCACCCAGGTCATTGTTGGAATGATTGATGGTGCCGTAATAGCCCGCCACCGCGGTAAGATACGGACCGATGGGCCGGCGGGCCAGGACGATCACCTGGTGTTGGTTGTCGTGCCGACCGTCGCTTTCCGGTGCGTAATTCTCGTGCCGATACAGATAGGTCAGTTCTCCGCTGAGTTCAAATGGGAATGTCCAGCCCACAGCGGCGGCGACTTCGTGTCCGTCATACTTGTATTGGTCGGCGGTCAGGCGTGGGTGGCTGTCGATCGGGTCTTCGTGGTCGAAGCGATAGGCGAGCGACACATAACGCTCCGGTGTGTCGATGTACGCGAACTGGCGGATGCCGGCCGAATGGTTGAAGGCGTCGCGCACCCAGTACGCTTGCTTTTTGAAATCCCGTCGCCGCATGCGGTAGAGCAACTCCGTTCGCCCACGGGGCTCGATCACTGTCACCCAGGGTAGCGCAGTGCCCTCTTGGAGGAAACTGTCTGTGCTGAGGAGATAGTAGTCATAGCGGCCGAGCACTCCGAATTGCACCGGGCCGACGCTCGACGCCAGTTGGATGCTGGGGCCGTTGTCCTGCAGGTTGTAATCCGTCATCCGGAAGTGGAGACTTTGGAAGAAATCGTAGCCCACCGCCAGCTGCGTCTGCTTGTGACGCCAGAGTTCGTACGTGCCGCTGACGGCCAGTGTAAATCGGCCGTCGTCCTGGTTGGAAATGCCGGCAGCCGTCTTGATGGTATCGTCGCCGGGGGCGAGCACGACATTGCTGTCGTACTGGAAGCCAACGGCCCCAGAGAGTGCGATGGTCTGGCGTGCCGGTTCCCGAATCGCCTTCAGAAACATCTCGGCCTCGTGCCGGATTTCCGAGCCCCCACCGTCGCGCACGACCGTTGCAAAGCGTTCCTCGGCTGCCGACATATTGCCTTCCCGATAGTCGAGCACCCCTTCGTAGTAGGTGACGGCGAGTTGCTGTTGCGGGTCCTTGGCGGCGCGCTGGAAGTTTTTGCGCGCTTCGGGCAGCTGGTTCAGTCGCAGTTGCGCCAGCCCGAGGAACAGCGACGCGTGCGCCTCCGCATCCGGGTCGCGTTGCGCCTGCTGCAGCCACGGGATCGCCTCGCGCAAGGCGCCGGTCTGTACCAGCGCCACCCCGAGTTCAAGGGCCGCCTGATCGAAGTCGGGCTTGGTGGTCAGCGCCGCCCGCAGGTCGCTGATGGCGCCGTCGAGGTCGTGCAGCCGCCCACGGGTCACCGCACGGTAGTAGCGTGCGTAACTGTCGTCCGGGTCGGCCTCCACCGCCTGGTCGAACAGCTTCAGTGCCTCGGGATAGCGTCCCAGGTGAAACTCCACCAGGCCGCGAGAATACAGCCGTGTCGACTGCTCGGAGGCGTCGGCTGTCGCAGCGGTCATACACACCAGCAGCAGAGCGACACAACCGATGCGACGCATCATGAGGCTCCTTCCCCGTCTGGTTTCGTGGTCGGTGTCGCTGTCGCTGTGGGCGTTGCAGAGACCGCCACCGCGGGTGTCACTGTCGGGCTTGCGGACATGACGCTGGCGCTCGGCCGCGATTGCTCCCCTGGCAGCAGGATTGATCCTGTGTGCGCACCGTCCACAGCGGCCGATTCGGATTGACTCGACGTTGCCGCAGCCTTGCTGTCCGCGACCGCTATCAGCCGATCCGCGGTGGCGGGGCCCGACTGGGCAGTGCCGCTGGTCGTGTCGGCGCCGGCCAGGGCGGTAAAGGTGTAGGTGAAGTCGAGTTGATCGGCCGGTGAGGCAAGATTGGTCGCGAGGATCCGCAGCGAGATGAGGTCGGGAGGGAACGTGCGGACCTCGCTGACGGCGCGGTAGCCGCTGACCTGCAATGTCCCCTGCGGGCTGCACGGTGTCTGAGTGGCGTCATCGCACGCTGATAGCGTGACGGGAATTCGTTTCGTCAGCGAGCGGAAGGAGGCCTCCAGGACGATCGAAGTGCGATCGATGCCGGTGACCGCGTCGACGGTGGTGAAGCGTGCGGAGAGCGGGCTCTGGACGGAGTCGCCGGGGGCCGGATACAGATCGGTCACGAACGGTACGGCATAGACCTCGACGGTTGGTGCTTGCGCCCGTGACCCCGCGACAATCGTCACTTTCTGTGGGTCGCTTTCGAAGCTGGGTGCAGCGGGCTGCTGCGTGTCACAGGTCTGCCCGACGTTCGCCGGGTTGGTTGGACAAATGGTGCTGATCCCCGACGGGGCTGGCGCGAAGTCGGTGGCAAATCCGGAGATCGTGAAGGTTGCAGATCCGGCTGGCAACGCGTCCAACACCAAAAGGCGCTGCCCCGAGGCGGGATCGACGGGCACACTGCTGGGCGTGACCGCGATGCAGCATTGCAGGCCGGCCTCCGATTCAAACACGACGCGTACGGTCGTGACGGCGCTGGGAAGCGCGGCCTCGATGCCTCCAGTGCCGGGCTGCTCCCAAACCGGCTTGACGTTCAGCCCGCCGCCGCCCGTGTCGGATGAGCCTCCCCCGCCGCACCCGGACACCGCAAGCAGGCACGCTAACGCGCCGAGCGTATGCAGGACCTGCCATTTGCTCATGCCCGCGCAGTTTCACACGGTACCCGATCCAGGTCAACGAGGAAGCGCAGATGGTGGTGCCTGACATTGGCATAGCGTGAGCGGAACGGCTCTTCGCCAGCGGTGCCTGATGCACGTCAACCGTGAGCCTGACGCCGGTCATATGCCGCCTCAGTCGTTCGGCCCATGAGGGAAACAGCTATCAACACTGACTTCGCGCTCAAAGCGTTCGGGCTTCGTGACGGCAGCGAATCGGTTGCGAGCAACGCGTCCCATTCGCACACGGGAGGGCACGATGAAGGCCTTTCGGGTTGTTGCTTCGAGTCGCGAGCGCTGGAGCAGTCGCAGCGCTGTTCGCTACCGGCGAAGCAATGGATGCCGCCGTCGCCTCCCGTCCTTTTTGGGGATCTTTCAGCTGATAGCCAACCGCTTACAACAGGACGCTCGTCCTGAACCAGGGGGATCATCATGAATGCTCGGAAAGCCTCCGCAGTTGCTTTTCTTGCAGTGGCGATTGCGCTCACGCCCCAACGCGTCTTGGCCGAGAACGCGCTCGGCCCGTCGTTCACCTATCAAGGCCAGCTGCAGCGCGACGGCGCGCCCGCCACCGGTGCGTACGAGTTCGAGTTCAAGCTGTTTGATGCGCTGGCCGGTGGAAACCCGGTGGGCAGCCCGGATACGGTGCTCGCCAGCCCGCCGGTGTCGCAGGGCCTGTTCACCGTGGATTTGAACTTCGGCGCGGCCGTCTTCACCGGCTACGATCGCTACCTCCAAATTGGTGTCCGACCCAGTGGCAGTCAGGACGCATACACGATCCTCAGCCCACGGCAGAGACTGCTCCCCGCACCGAACGCCCATTACGCCGTAAATGCCGGCGCAGCGGGCTCTGTGCCGTGGCAGGGGGTGTTCGGGGCGCCGGCCGGATTTGCGGACGGTGTTGACAACGATACCATCTACACGGCCGGTGCCGGGCTTGCGCTGAGCGGCACCCAGTTCAGGGTAGATACGGCATCGATCCAAGCGCGGGTGAACGGGAGTTGCGCGGTGGGCAATAGCATCCGGATCATCTACGACGATGGGACGGTGGTGTGCGAGACCGACGACAACAGCGGGGGTACCGTCACCGCGATCAGTGCCGGCACCGGCCT
>JAGDMS010000386.1 GCA_017860575.1 Deltaproteobacteria bacterium
GAGCACGCTTACAGGCGTTGGAGGACATTGAAGCCATCAAGCAGACCATGTACCGCTACTGGCGCTACCTCGACCATAAGCACGCCGACGAGGAGTTGGCGGAGCTGTTTACCGCGGACGTCGTCGCCGACTACGGCATGCCCGGTTGGCAGGCGACGGGACGGACGGAGCTGCTGCGGTTCCTGACCCCCGAGCGGCGGCCCGAACAAAGGCTGAGCCATGGTGGCCACAACGCCGAGGTCGAGCTGCTCGATGCCACCACCGCCCACGCGTTCTTCACGCTGCACGATTGGGTCACTCTGGAGGGACGCACGGTGATGCGCGGTTTCGGCCAGTACGACATGACGTTCACCAAAGCTGGCGGCGCCTGGCGCATCAAGCGCCTCAAGCTGCACTACCTCTACCGGGAAGAACACCACTTGTACGTCGACAATGCCAACGTCGGCTTCGGCCCGGGCGTACCCAGCCCCTGACCAGCCGAAACGCCCGCCGCAAGAAGCGCCGGACGCAAAGGAGCACCCGATGAGCGAATCGATCAGCCAGGCAGCCGAACACCTCCGCCGCGACCCGGCAGGCTTTTTCGGCAACTCGATCACCCGCATGCACACGATCCCGCGCGATGAGCTGGCCGCGCTGCAGCTCGAGGCAGCCAACCAGTGCTTCGCCGAGCAGCGCCGGACGATCGAGATGGTGGGCAAGCAGGCGGCCCGTGTCGGACTCTCCACCATCACGCAATTCGACGACCTGGTCCCGATGCTGTTCGCACACTCGATGTACAAGTCGTATCCGTCCTCGCTCCTCGACAAAAAGCGGTTCGACCTGGTGATGCGCTGGCTGAGCAAGCTCACCCCGGTGGATCTGTCAGGCGTCGACGTCGCCGGTTGCGACAGCATCGACGAATGGATCGACCGGATGGACGCGCAAACGCCGCTGGGACTGATCACCTCGTCGGGCACCACGGGCACCTTGTCGATCATTCCAAAAGCCAAGGCGGACGCGATCCGGTCCATGGAAACGTGGCGCCTGTTTTTCTTCCAGCGGTTCGGTACCGAGCCACGGCCGGAAGACGTCACTCCCGTCGTCGACGTGATCTGGCCCAACCACGCGTCCGGCAAGCTCGGCCATCTGCGTCTGGCGGCGTTGCTCAAGACCCACTTCACGGGCAACGATCCGAGCCGCTTCCATGCGCTCTACTCGGATGCTGTCAGCACCGACCTGATGTTCCTGGCCAGCAAGCTGCAACGGGCGGCCGCCAAAGGCGAGTTGGACCGGCTCGAAATCGATCCCCAGCTGCTGGCACGCAAGGACGAGTTCGAAGCGCTGCAGCGGCGCAAGCCCGAGGAGATGAAGGCCTTTCTCAATCGCATGACGACGCAACTGCGCGGCCGTCGGATATTCATCACCGGTGCGAGCTTCCTTTTGGTGGACATGGCGAAGGAGGGGTTCGCGCGCGGTATCGAAAAGTGCTTCGCTCCCGACTCGGTCTGTGTCAGCGGCGGCGGGACCAAGGGCATGGTCCTCCCCGACGACTGGGCGGCGCAGGTCAAGCGCTTCCTGGGCGTGCGCGAAATCAAGATGGGCTATGGCATGTCGGAGGTCTCCGCGCTGCACATGATGTGTGACCACCGGCGCTACCACATCCAGCCCTGGGTGATTCCGTTCGTGCTCGACCCCGACACCAACGCACCCCTTCCACGGACCGGGGTGCAGCGGGGCCGGGCGGGGTTCTTCGACTTCGCGTCGATCGGCCACTGGGGTGGGACGATATCCGGGGACGAGGTGGAGATCGATTGGGACACGCCGTGCCCGTGCGGGCAAACCAGTGTCCACCTCGCCGACGACATTGCGCGCTACAGCGAGCGGCGAGGCGGGGACGACAAGATCACCTGCGCCGCCACCGCGGAGGTGCACAACGAGGCGGTGAGGTTCCTGGCGGAGTTCCAGGAATGAGCGCGTTCACGGTCCCGCTGATCATTCGGGGCCAGGTCATCGAAGACAACTGGGTGACCTTCGGTGGACGCGGCGGCATCGCCGAGTTCTCGGCGCCCGACCCGCACAAGTACGTCAAGCAGCTGCGCTTGCGGACGCCCATGGACCTCCGCGACATGTACGATGTCTCGTTTGAGGAGATCCTGGACGTCTTGCAGGAGCTGGGCGAGCGCCTCCGCCTCGAGACCAACCCGCACATGCAGCGGGCCTACGAGGCGTCGCTGCTGACCTCGGATCTCACGCCGGGGCTGCTGCGCTACACCTATGAACAACTGTTGCCGAGCTACTTTCAAAAGGACGTCGTACGCGAGATCGCGGAGCGCGGTGTCGGGATCAATTACCTCGAGGGCTGGGTGGAGCATCCGCTACGGGATGGGCGCAGGATGCGTGTCCGCGCATTCGGGGCCCGCACCCTACACATCGCGGCGGGCAACGGCCCGGTCATTGCCGCCTTCTCCATGATTCGTAATGCCATCACGCGCAGCGACGCCATCATCAAGATGCCGTCCAACGATCCGCTCACGGGCGTGGCCGTGGCGCGCACGTTGGTGGACATGGCCCCCGATCACCCGGTGACGAAGCACCTCTCGGCCGCCTACTGGAAGGGCGGCGACGCCGAGTTCGAAACGCAACTGTACCGGCCGGAGAACCTGGAGAAAATCGTCGCGTGGGGCGGCTTCGCCTCGGTCCAGCACGTGACGCGGTACATCCAGCCGGGGCTCGAGTTGATCTCGTTCGACCCCAAGAACAGCGCCTCGATCATCGGCAAGGAAGCGTTCGCCAGCGAAGCGACATTGCGTGAAGCCGCAAGTCGGGCGGCGCTAGACATCGGGGCCGCAAACCAGAATGCGTGCACGTCGGCACGGGTGATCTATGTCTTTTCCGGCACCGACGAGCCGGGCCTCAAGCGGCTCACCCGCCTGGGGGAACTGATCTACGCGTCGATGCTCGCTCTCCCGGAATTCATCAGCACCAAGCCGAAGCGGTACGACCCCGAATTGCGCGGGCATGTCGCCGCGCTGCGGCTGGACGACGAGTGGTTCCACGTCATCGGCGGTGAGGCTGGGGAGGGAGCGGTGATCGTGTCGCGGCTGCCGGAGGCGGTCGACTTTGCGCCCATGCTCTCCTGCCGGACCGCGAACCTGGTGCCGGTGGACGATCTGACACAGGTCACCGCTGCGGTGACGGCTTACACGCAAACCGTAGGAATCTACCCCGAGAGCCTGAAAGAGGAGCTGCGCGACCAGTTGCCGCTGTTTGGCGCGCAGCGGCTGGTGTCCCTGGGATTCGCGTCGAACCCGACGTTGGCGGCGCCGCAGGACGGCATGGAGCCCATCCGCCGCATGTGCAAGTGGATCGTCGACGAGTGCTGCGAGTGGCCGAGCGGCGCCTGACGTGCACGGCTCGTCGAACGCCTCCGTCCGGTAGCGCGAACCTGCGGGGCAGCTGGCGGCGGCTCGGGCCGCTCCTGGGATTGCATCATCGTGCGCCGGCTAGTTAGTTTCTCGCCATGGCGCAGCACATCGTTGTTGTCGGCGCGCGGCAGCACAATCTGAAGAACATCAGCGTCGAAATCCCGCGTGACCGGTTGGTGGTGATCACCGGGCTCTCCGGCTCGGGCAAATCCTCGCTCGCCTTCGACACCATCTACGCCGAGGGACAGCGCCGCTACGTCGAGTCGTTGTCCGCGTACGCGCGACAGTTCCTCGAGCAGATGGAAAAGCCCGACGTCGACTCGATTGAAGGCCTCTCGCCGGCCATTTCCATCGAGCAGAAGACGACCAGCCGCAACCCGCGCTCGACCGTCGGCACGGTCACCGAAATCTACGACTACCTGCGGCTCCTGTTCGCCCGGATTGGCAAGCCGTACTGCTACCAGTGCGGGCGTGAGATCACCCCGCAGACGGTACAGCAGATCGTCGATCGCCTGCTGCAGATGCCGGCGAACAGCCGCATCCATGTCCTGGCGCCGCTCGTGCGCGGCCGCAAAGGCGAGTACCGCAAGGAACTCCTGGACCTGCGCAAGGCGGGGTTTGTGCGCGCCCGCATCGACGGGACGTTGCGCGACCTCGCCGACGACATCAGTCTGGCGAAGAATCTCAAACACACGATCGACGTCCTGGTGGACCGCCTCGTCCTTCGACCCGGCATCGAGAAGCGATTGGCCGACTCACTCGAGATCGCCTTCAAATACGGTGAGGAGGTGGCCAAGGTGGAAGTGCTGGCCGAGGGCGCCCAGGAAGGACAGCAGGACATCCTTTTCAGCCAGAAGTTCGCCTGCG
>JAGDMS010000169.1 GCA_017860575.1 Deltaproteobacteria bacterium
GGCTTCGCCGGCCCCCCCACGTACGCCTGCAGCCGCGCCACAAATGCCGCCTTCTCCCCCGCCCCCCCGTGCTCGCTCTGTGTCATCGCCTCGTCCTCTCAGCGCGGGCCTCGCCCGCAACCCAAAGTCCTATGTCCAAAGTGGCTGGTGAGAATCCTGGCATAGCGCGACGATTCTCAGACTCCGTAACTTAGTGTCTTCCGAATGCCCGCCCGCGAACGTACTGACACACTGCACGTCGGTCCGCGCATCGCCGGTATCTCCATCGGCCGTAGCTCTACCACGGATGCCGACAGCTTCCTAATAGCCAAACGATCGTTTGTCCGGTGATGACCTCTGGGGGCTGGAGATTGTGATTCTCGTCACCCTCCCCGAGGCCGCTACCCCTGACTGATGCGCACTGCCGCAGCCACCACCGTCAGAGGCGTTCGAGAATGGTTCCCGTCCCCAGCGAGCCTCCGCAGCACATTGAGATGAGAGCCGTCGTCTTGTTCGTCCGCTCCAACTCGTGCAGGGCGGTCGTGATCAAACGGCTGCCTGTCGATCCCACGGGATGCCCGAGTGCAATCGCACCGCCGTTGACGTTGACTTTGTCCATATCCGCCTTGTGCATCTGGGCCCAGGACAGCACGACTGACGCAAAGGCCTCATTCACTTCGAACAGTTCGATATCCTGCATGGTCATGCCGGCCTTCTTGAGCACGCGCTCGGTCGCCTCGACGGGACCGTCAAGCAGGTAATGCGGATCCGATCCGACGAGCACTTGCGCGCGAATCCGGGCGCGGGGTTTCAACCCCAGGGCTCTAGCGCGGTCGAGCGACATCCACAGCACCGCCGCCGCGCCGTCGGAGATCTGGGACGCGTTTCCCGCGGTGTGCATCCCGTTCTCGGCGACTGGCTTGAGGGTGGCCAGGCCTTCGCGGGTGGTTTCGCGCAGGCCTTGGTCACGCTGGACGGTCATACGTTCACCGGTTGGCTTGCCGTCCGGACCGAGGACCGGCGCATCGACCGGAAGAACCTCGCGGGTGAATCGGCCTTCAGCCCATGCGCGCGCGGCCTTTTGCTGGGAAACGAAACCCAGTTCATCGACGTCCGCCCGGGTGAGGCCGCGTCTCTGGGCGATACGTTCGGCCGCCACAAACTGATTCTGGGGGTTGTCCCACGGCCATTCCGGCGGCTGAGGCTGGCCGGGACCATGGATTCCGTTCGCGCCAAGGGGGACACGACTCATGGCCTCAACGCCGCAGGCAATGCCGACGTCGATGGCACCGGTGGCAATCAAGCCGGCGATCAAGTGATTCGACTGCTGTGCCGATCCGCACTGACAGTCAACGCTGGTGGCGGCCACATGGTACGGCAACCCCTCGCTCAGCCAAGCGTTCCGCGTGACATTGCTGGACTGCTCCCCCGCCTGAGTGACACAGCCGCCGATGATCTGCTCTACGCTTCCCGGGTCGATCCCGGCCCGTTTCACAACCGCGATCTGCGCGGCCGCCAAGAGTCTGGCTGGGTGCATGCCCGCCAACCAGCCGTTCCGTTTTCCGATTGGGGTCCGTACCGCCTCGACGATTACCGCTTCGGCCATGATGGTCGCTCCTCCTCGTTCAGGGCTGTCGAATCTCTCCGGAATCGTGCTTCGACAAGCTCAGCACGAGCGGTTCGATCATCGATTTCAAAGAAGAACTCCGTTCACCCTGAGCCTGTCGAAGGGTGTTCTTTTCGGTAGTCGACCGACCGTCTCGGCGCAGGCCTCCTCCGCCAGCGTTGCCGTTATTAGATCCGCTCGATTATGGTTCCCGTTCCCAGATGACCGCCACAGCACATCGTGATGAGCGCCGTGGTTTTGTTGGTCCGCTCCAGTTCATGCAAGGCGGTGGTGATCAGGCGACTGCCCGTCGAGCCGACGGGGTGACCGATGGCGATGGCACCGCCGTTGACGTTCACCTTGTCCATATCCGGTTGGTGGACCCGAGCCCACGAAAGCACCACCGAGGCAAAGGCCTCGTTGATCTCGACCAGGTCGATGTCTTTCATCGTCATCCCGGCCTGTTTCAGCACTTCGGCGGTGCCTTCGACAGGGCCGTCGAGGGAGTAGTAGGGATCGGAGCCGACGAGGACTTGCGCACGGATGCGGGCGCGGGGCTTGAGGCCCAGGGTCTTGGCGCGCTCGCGCGACATCCACAGGACCGCGGCGGCACCATCCGAAACCTGCGAGGAGTTCCCCGCCGTATGCACGCCGCCCTCATTCATCACTTTGAGGCTAGCCAACCCCTCCAGGCTGGTCTCGCGCAGGCCTTGGTCGCGTCGCACCGTCATCCGTTCTCCGGTCGGCTTGCCGTCCGGTCCCATCACCGGGGCATCGACGGGCAAGACCTCGCGATCGAAACGGCCCTCCGCCCAGGCCCGCGCCGCCTTTTGCTGAGAAGCCAGCCCGAACGCATCCACGTCCTGGCGAGTGATCCCGCGCTTCTTGGCGATGCGGTCCGCCGCGATGAACTGATTCGCCGGCGTGTCCCACGGAAACTCTTCCGGCTGAAAATAGCCGGGACCGTTGAAGACACTGGCGCCCAGCCCCACCCGGCTCATCGCCTCGACGCCGCAGCCGATGCCGATATCAATCGCGCCGGTAGAGATCAGTCCCGCAATCAGGTGGTTGGCCTGCTGCGCCGATCCGCATTGGCAGTCGATGGTGGTGGCAGCAACGTGGTACGGCAGGCCCTCGCTCAGCCACGCGTTGCGTGTAACGTTCATGGATTGCTCACCCGCTTGCGTTACACACCCGCCAATCAACTGGCCGACCGAGCCGGGATCGATGCCGGCCCGCGTGACCACCCCGATCTGTGCCGCGGCCAACAGCCGAGCCGGATGCAAACCCGACAACCATCCATTGCGCTTCCCAATTGGGGTGCGTACCGCTTCGACGATCACTGCTTCAGCCATTCGCTAGCCTCCCGACCATGCTCAAATGCGGCACTCGTAACACGGAGAGGCTGGCGTGGCCAACAGTCCACACAACCGTTGCGTGTGCACCGGCGCCGATTCCCGCTTCAAGACAAGTGTCGCTGTACCAAGAGGGATTTCGAGCTTCGCATGCAGCCCACTGCGCGCGCCTATTTGGCGATCTTGGCGTCCTCGACGATCACTGGATAGGTGTATCCGGCCCCGAAGTCCTTATCGAGGCGAACCGTTCCTTTTACAGTCACGACGTCTCCGACCGCGACCTGGTCACCGGTGGTCACGGTGATGTCATTGTCCCCCTTCTCGGGGATCCCGCTCCCGTCACGCAAATGGACCCAGTTGCGACCCATGATCCCAGCATTGAACTTGACCACCTGCCCGCGAACCGCGACAGGCTTCTCCTTGAGATCGGTGTGCTGCGCGTAGATCTCGGCAACTGTGCGCGCATCGGGACCACTGGCTTTGTCCACCTTCACCTCTTTGACGGTGCTGGGGCCCGCGGCCGCCGCCTTGTGTTGCTCTCCCATGGTGGCGCCGTCGCCGGAGGTCGGGGGATGCCCGGCCGGCATTGCTCCTGCCGCCGCGGGCGCCGCCACCGGCGCTGCCGCGTTCGGATCGCTGAGGGTGCCAAAATACACGACGTCAAACTTGCGCTTGAGGCTCTTGCTCTCAAAGTCCTTCATGGGGAAGGCGCCGGTCACCGTAACCTCGCTACCTTCGGCCGCCGTGGTCTGGGGCACCGCGGCCCAGACCTCGCCCGTACCGGTGGCGAGTTTCAGGTAGCTGTACGGCGCAGCGTCGATACGCTCGAGCACCTTGCCTTTCAGCGAATTGCCCGCGTCGGTTGGCGCTTCCGCAGACGGAGCACTCGCCGCGGACTTCGCGGCCTTCTCGCTCTTGGCCATCGCCTCGGGGGCCTGCGACTCCTTGCAGGCAATCGCCGCCATGGTGAGCAGCACAACTGTGAATCTTCGCATATTCTCCTCCGGGTGAGTGAGCGGGACAGCGCCCGCACAGAAAAGTTCCGGTAGCATAGACATACCCAGCGCAAATTACGAGTGCCGCAGTCGAGGCCAGATACGGACGGGCACGGCCGGACCATTGGCTAAACGGCGTCCGTAGGCCGTGTCCTCGCCGGCCCCGGACTGTGCTTCGTTCCCTACGGGCTCTATGCTACTAGGAGAAGAAGTGACCGTCCGCGCAAAATGTAGGGCAGCAGAGGACGCCCATGATGCCGATCAGGGTGTGCGGGCCGCTGCCCCACTTGGCATCGAGTAGGAGCAGTATCCGATGCGTGTACCGAGTCTGCCAGCCAGCCGCGTGTTTGTAATCGCCGTCCTGCTGCTGAGCGGACTGGGCCGCGGGGCCTGGGCCGCTGAGGAGGCAACGGCAACCTTCGCAGGTGGCTGTTTCTGGTGCATGCAGCCGTCTTTTGACCGGCTCGACGGCGTGCGCTCGACCACCGTCGGCTACACCGGCGGTCACACCCAGAACCCCACCTATGAACAGGTTTCCGCCGGTGGCACCGGGCACGCCGAATCCATCCAGATCACCTACGATCCGGCGAAGGTCAGCTACGCCAAATTGCTGGAGGTCTTCTGGCGCAACGTGGATCCGTTGACTCCCAATGCGCAGTTCTGCGACCACGGAACGCAGTACCGCAGTGCCATTTTCTTCCTCACTGCGGAGCAGCAGCGGCTGGCGGAAGATTCAAAGAGAGAGTTGGAAGCCTCAGGGCGCTTCAAGCAACCGATCGTCACCGAGATCGTCCCCGCCTCATCATTCTACCCCGCGGAGGATTACCACCAGGCGTACTACCGCAAGAATCCGATACGCTACAAATATTACCGTTACAGCTGCGGGCGCGATCGACGTTTGCAGGAACTGTGGGGCGCAGAGGCGGGCGGTCCGGCCGCAACCCACTGACATCGGGCGGCGCGCCGCGGACGCACCGCAGAGGAAGGCCCACACGCGCTCCCCGCTCACCCACCGGGAATACGATTACATTATCATCGGCGCCGGCGCCGCCGGTTGCGTGCTGGCAAACCGGTTGTCACGCGATCCCCATCAGCAGGTGTTGCTGTTGGAGGCGGGCCCGGCCGATCGCAATCCCTTGATCCATGTGCCCATCGGGTTTGGTCTCCTGTACGGCCACAAGACGCTGAATTGGAAATGGGTCTCCGATCCCGAGCCGGCGTTCAACAATCGCGTGGTCGAACATCCGCTCGGAAAAGTGCTCGGCGGCACCAGTGCCATCAACGGCATGATGTACGTCCGCGGACAGCGCGCGGACTACGATCTGTGGGCGGGGCTCGGCAATCGCGGCTGGTCGTATGACGAGGTATTGCCCCACTTCAAGCAATCCGAATCCTACGAAGGCGGCGCCAACGCGTACCACGGCGCAAGCGGTGAATGGCACGTGGAAACGGTCCGCTTCTCGTCACCGCTGGCCGACGCGTTTCGGCAGGCGGCAATCACGGCAGGCATTCCCCCCAACGACGACGTCAACGGGGCACAACAGCGGGGGATCGGTCCGGTACCCGTCAATCAGCGGCGCGGCCGCCGCGCCACCGCGGCGACCGCCTTTCTGCGGCCGGTGCGGCAGCGGCCGAACCTGCATGTGCTCACGGGCGCACTGGCGTGCGAGATCGTGTTCGACGGCCGGCGTGCCCGCGCTGTCCGTTACCGGCGTAAGGGGGCATGCTCCGCAGCAGGCGCCGGCAGAGAGGTCCTGCTGTGCGGCGGCACCTTGCATTCGCCGCAACTACTGCAATTGTCCGGCGTCGGCCCGGCCGCGCTCCTGCAGCGCCACGGCATCCCGGTCCGCTGCGACCTTCCCGGCGTCGGCGAGAACCTGCAGGATCACCTGGCGGTCGACGTCGTCTACGAGTGCACCCAGCCGGTGACTCTGCTCGACGAGTTGAAGCCGCACCGCTTCATCAAACACGTGTTCGCGTACCTGGTCGCCGGGCGCGGCCTCCTCACGTTCAACGGTTCGCTGGTTGCCGGGTTCTGTCACACGTCCGGCGATCAGTCGCAACCGCCCAACTGTCAGTTGGCGTTCTTCCCTGCCGCGGTCGCACGCATCGGGGGCGAGGCGAAATCGTTGCGGTTGCTGCGTGGGATGACGGCGATGGCGTACGCCCTGCGACCGGAGGCTCGAGGGTGCGCCCACATCCAATCGAATGATCCGGCAATTGCCCCTGCGATTCGTCACCATTTTCTGCAAAGCGCGAACGATTGCCGCGAGGTCGTGGAGGTGGTGCGGCTCCAACGTCATCTATTTGCGCAGCCCGCGTTCGATCCCTATCGTGGGACGGAGATGCAACCGGGAGCGGCGCTGCACAGTGACGCCGATCTTCTCGCATATGTGCGTGCCACCGGTCGCGGTTGTTACCATCCGGTGGGCACCTGCAAGATGGGCCGGGATGCGTTGGCGGTCGTGGATGAGCGCTTGCGCGTTCATGGCGTCGAGGGGCTGCGGGTCGTCGATGCGTCGATTATGCCGACGCTGGTTTCGGGCAACACTTGTGCGCCCACCGTCATGATTGGCGAGAAGGCTGCACCAATGATTCTGGAAGACCGCTGAGGAAGTGCCGCCCGTGTCCTACAACGCCCTGCCCTTCGCCTCAGTCGGCTGGACCGCGGGCGCCCACGCCCTAGAAAAGAAGAAGCGCGTCGAGGGTCAGCCCGCAGTGCTCCTCGAATTCGCCCCGGGATTCGAAGATCCGCACTGGTGCGAGCGCGGACACGTCATCTACGTCCTCGACGGAGCCCTCGACCTGGTGCTCGACGAACGCACAGAGCGCGTCCACGCCGGCAACGGTTGCGTCCTTGAGCCGAACACGCGACACCGGGCGGCAAATGCAGGCAGCATCCCGGTGCGGCTCCTGGTCGTGAGCCTTCCCGGTTGACGCCGATCCCACCAGCCATAACGGCTCTGATTACGCGGGAGCAACCGCTGGGCGACGGCAGCCGCGTTACTCGCCGGTGAAGCGGGGCTTGCGCTTCTCCTTGAACGCGCGCGGCCCCTCGCGAGCATCCTTCGACATCATGACGGCGACGGACACCTCGTCCTCGATCTCCAGCGCCTGGTCGAGCGGCAGGCCGCTCGTGCGGATCACACCTTCCTTGATTTTCTGCACCGCGAGTGGACCGTTTTCGGCCAACCGCGCGGCCAGCTCGCGGGCCTTGGCCATCAACTGTGCCTTCGGGACCACGTAGTTCAGCAGGCCGATGGCGAGCGCCTCGCGCGCAGAGAACGAGTCGCCCAGCATGAGGATCTCCATGGCCTTGGCATACGGGATCTGCCGTGGCAACCTGCTGATGGATCCGCCGCCGGGGAGGAGGCCGCGCTTGGCTTCGGGGGTACCAAACATGGCGTGCTCAGCGGCCACGCGCAGGTCGCACGCGTTGGTCATCTCCGTGCCCCCACCCAGCGCGTTGCCGTTGACGGCGACGATCACCGGCTTATACAGCGGCAGCCCGCGCAGAATGGCGTGCCGGAACAGCATGGACTCGGAGACCAACTTGTGGTCCCACTCGTCCTCGGGTTGCCGCGCGCCGGTAAACAGCGGCATCGTCAGCTTCAGATCGCCACCGGCGCAAAAATCTTTGTCGCCGGCCCCGGTGAGGATCGCGACGCGCAAATCGCGGGTGTCGCGGAATGCGTACCAGGCCTCGGCCATCTTCACGAGCATTTGCGGGCTCAACGCGTTGCCGACCTCGGGGCGGTTCATGGTCAGCGTCATGACCCCGTCTGTTTTGTCCACCAGCAAATGGTTGGCTTCTTCCGTCATGCGTCCTCCGGTTGTTGCTACCTGATGTGTCGATGCACCGGCAACCCCGTGCATTCCGAGAGCGTCCTGCAGCCCCGCAACGCGCCGCAGCGGACTTAGCTCTGCGTGTCGGTGCCCCCAGCCAAGCCTTCGTCGAGTCGCCCGACTGTCGCCACGTACTCCTCCACCATCTCGTGAATGACGTCACGCACCCGGCGCACCTGTCTCAGCTGCCCGACCACCTGACCAACCGGCGCGAACATCAGGTGCGCCTTGTGTGCGTGGAAGAAACGGCTCATGGCCGGCGCGATCAGGATATTCTGCAGCGGCATCGGTAACGTTCCCGGGGAATCCTCTGCCTCCCACGCCTGCGTCCACGGCGTGCGCAGCATCCGGGCAGGCTTGCCGCTGAACGACCGCGTCCGAACCGTATCGCTCGACGTCGCGTGCAGGTAGCTGTTCATCACTTCGGGCGTCGCATCACTCTCGGCCGTCGTCAACCAGACCGAGCCGGTCCACACGCCGTCCGCTCCGAGTGCCAGCGCCGCCGCAATCTGTCGGCCGCGCGCGATTCCGCCGGCTGCCAACACTTGCGCCTTGCCCGCCACCGCATCGACCACCTCCGGCACGAGCACCATCGTGGCGATGTCGCCGGTGTGGCCGCCGGCTTCCGTACCCTGGGCGATCACAATGTCGACACCGTTGGCCACGTGGCGCTCGGCGTGGTCGACCTTCCCAGCGAGCGCGGCAACCTGGACACCCTCCCGGTGCGCCCGCTCGATGACATCGGCGGGCGGCGAGCCGAGCGCGTTGGCAATCAGCTTGATCGGATGGGCGAAGGCGACCTCCACTTGCTGGCGGTACACCTCGGGGGTCCAGCCTAGCACCCCCCCGTACTCGGGCTCACCCGGGGGTAAATCCGGCAGATCGAACCGTTTGATCAACTCGTCGACGAAGCGTCGGTGGCGCTCCGGAATCATCGCCCGGGCCTGCGCGTACATCTGCTGCGGATCACCGGTGGGCATATCCGCGCTGCTGGCCGGCATGATGAAGTCCACACCGTACGGCTTGCCGTCGACGTGGGCGTCGATCCAGCTCAGCTCGATTTCAAGCTGCTCCGCGCTGTACCCTACGGCGCCGAGCACACCGAGGCCCCCGGCCCGGCTCACGGCGGCCACCACGTCACGACAGTGGGTAAATGCGAAGATCGGGTACTCGATCCGGAACACTTCACACAAGCGGGTTTTCATGAACGTTCCTCATGCGGATACGACGACTGCCCAACCGCGCGCCATGAAAGCATCGCCGACGGCGCCACGCAACACGTGCGCCCCTCCGCAGCAGCCAGCGTGCAGGGTCGACGCCGGACTTGCAAACCGGCGGCCACTTCAGGATAGAGGAGTTGACCATCACCGTAACAGGTGTATGGTCGCACACGCCGGGAAGGAACAACTGGGAGACTGCCGCTCAAACAGTCGGTCGGCGGTACGCCGGAATATCAGAGGAGCCATTGATGACCACGCAGGGGATTGATTTCAGCAAGCTGTCGCTGCAAGACGCACTCGACCTCGCCATTCTGATCGAGGAGCAGGCCCAGGAACGGTACGAAGAGTTCACACAGCAGATGGAACTGCACCATACGCCCGACGCGGCAACGTTTTTCCGCCATATGGCGCAGAACGAAGCCAAGCACGGGGCGGAGCTCAGCAAGCGCCGGACGCGCTTGTTCGCCGACGCGCCCCGTCGGGTCAAGGCGAGCATGCTCTGGGACGTCGAGGCCCCCGAATACGACGAAGCCCGTGCACTAATGACCCCACGTCAGGCGATGCAGACGGCGCTGCGCTCCGAGGAGAAAGCGCACGCCTTCTTCGTGGCCGTGCTGCCGCAGATTGCGGATCCGGACGTCAAGGCGCTCTTCGAGGAACTCCGCGACGAAGAGGTCGAACATCAGGATCTGGTCAAGACGGAACTCGCCAAGCTGCCACCGGGTCCCGACGTCAATCCGGACGACTACGCCGACGAGCCGGTCGGGCAATAAACTATTCCCAGACAACACCCGCGGACGACCCTCACTGTGGTGCGGGGGTCGTACCGTGGACGCCGGACGCAGGGTCGTGGCCGACCCCTTTTCTGGCCGCATTCATCCGATCAAAGGGGGAGTCGACCCTGGCAAACCCCTCCGGCACCGTGATCACATCGGCCGCCGGGGCTTGCGTACCCACTGCGATCACCTCGGTGGTCGTGCGCAGCGCCTGCGCACCGGTGCCGGTGCGGTACGTGGTGCGCAACGGAACCCCCGGCACCTGCGTAATGGCCTGCCCGACGTACACCCCCGGCGCGGCCACCCCCATCATGCGACTGAACGCCACGCGGGCCTTCGCGCCCCCGGGAGCCTGCAACGCCTCCGTCGACCAGATGGCCCCGCTCACCCCGCCGCCTTCGAAGACGTATTCCTTGGCCATATAGCCGGCAATCTTTTCAGACTTCCCGCTTGGTTTGACCGACACGCTGCTCTTGGCCCGGATCGCCCGCTGCTCGGGCGGCAACCGTTCGGCTTGCCGTTGCGCCTCCGCCGCCATCATGTTGGCCTGCTGTTGGAGCTCCGTGAACGTCTGCGTGTAATACGACTTCTGCCGCTTGTCGACCATGGTCATCGTCTCGGCGTCGAGATCGAAGAGCGCGCGGCTACCGCGCCCATCGTTGACGATCCGGTTCCCCGCCCAGTACTGCGCGAACTCCTGAGTACTGGCGAGCACGCCACTGGTGGTGATGCGGTAGCGCAGTGTGAGGTCCTTGGCGCCAACCGGCACGGCTGCCGCTAGCACGATCGCAAGGGCGCCCGATATGACCGGCACGTGTGCACGCATGCGTAGCCTGTACGTGATCCATGTACGTCAATCAAGCCGCCGCTGGCCGTTGTCCGCGTTCCCGCACCCGGGAGGACGCCTCTCCCTTCGCCGCCCACGGCTATCGGTGTGCGACACGCAAAAACTCCTTGCCTAGCCGCGTACCGCTGTGCCAACCTATGTCCCTGGCACCGCCGCGCAAGGAGGGACGAAGAATGGCGAAGTTTTCGCGACAAGAATTACAACAGGCACTGGAAATCTACAACGCCGCACGCGATGCGGCGTCGCGGACCGGCGACTGGTCCACCTGGGCTCAGGTGTTCACCGAAGACGTCCACTACGTCGAGCA
>JAGDMS010000387.1 GCA_017860575.1 Deltaproteobacteria bacterium
TATGGGGTAAGAGCAGTGCTGCCGGTATAAAAACTGGAGGCGGTGGAATACACGGCGTAGTCGTCGCCAATGAAATTGCCCGTTAATTGAACACCGTTCGTTAAGAAGGGCGATGGATAAGAAAGGACTTGAGTGGGCTGTGCGAACGCTTCGAAGTCAAGAGTAATGGCTGTCGCTTGCGCTGAGCCTGCCACGAGCACCAACGCTACTGGAATTAGCTTCTTCATGACCTTGCCCCCCTTGACTTCGCCGTATAGCACTAGCCCGCGTCGTCGGGATAGTCCGAGATCACGACTCTGCGGAGGGGCCCGCCCCCTTTCAGTTGGGAGAACCGGCAGGTGCTTCGCGGGGCTCACGGATATCTCTGGAGAAGTCTGGGTTCGGCCACGCCCAGATGCCCGCCAGCCCTCGTTACATGGGTAAGCGATTCCACGGGTCCTGCAAGGGGCGATACCGACCCTGTGCGGCGAATCATCAGGCACCGTAGCTCCGTCTGCCGTCGGCCATCAGCCGTCGTACAACGAATTACGCCGTCAGCGGTCATTCGATGCTGTAAATGACCCGTTATTGCCTCTCGTGCTCTGACGCTAGGACAGATTGTTCGGGCCTCAACCGTGCGCGCGCGTGTCCGGCAAAGAGAGCAATCGGTACGAGCAGCGTCAGCTGCGTAGCGAAAAGAACCGCTACGAACGACACCATCGCGCCCGTTCCCCCGACACTTGTCGCGATCAGCACTGCCACGGGGGCATTGCGTGCCGCAAACGCCCAAGGCAGCGCGCTGCGGTCCCGCGCATTCGTCGAAACGACTCGAGCAACGATGACTCCGACAACGAGCATGGCCATGGTCAAGGCGATTGCCGCCCGTAACAGGTCCACGAACTGGGCACGGATCGTCGTGTAGTCGTCGACCACCGCTATGGCAAGCACGGACACGACGGCGACAAGTCCGACCGCCCGAGTGGGTCCTCGCCAGAAGTCCAGGCGCACGCCCAGTCGATGGCGGATCAACATGCCGGCGAGGAGGGGCAGCAAGAGCCCGACAAACGTGTGCTGCGCAACCGACATAAGCGGGAGATCAAACTGGTTGCTCGAACCCATGAATAGGTGGAAGCCAACGGTCGCGACCAGCGGGGTGGCAATAAAAGCGAGCGCGTTGGAAACTGCGGCAAGCGTGGTCGCAAGCGCGAGGTCACCAGCGGCCAGTTGAGCGTAGAAGCAGGAGAGCGCGGCGGCCGGCGCCGCCGCCACGAGCAATACGCCACCTGTTACTTCGTCGGGCAGGGCAAGCGACCTGCCGAGGAACCCACCGACAATCAGCAGCGCGACCCAGTGCCCGATTACCACGCCCGGTACGAGCCGCGGATGATCCCGGACGCGCTGGAAATCCCGAAAGCGTAGATCCATCCCGACCGTCACCATCATGAGGAAGACGAGAACTCGAATGGCGAGTTCGACGGTGGGATTCATCGTGGACGGCGTGAACTCGCTGTCCCCCGACCGGGAGCGATGTAGCCGGCCGGCCGGAATTGCGCTTCAAGCCTGGCCTCATGTTCCGACAATGACTGTTCGCAATTGCGAATTTCCGTCATGAATGCTTGGGTGGCGGGCGACAGCGGTCGACTCTTCAGGTAAATGAATCCGTAGCTCGCACGGAAGTCCAGCCCCGGCGTAGGGACGATCACGACACCACCGGTCTTGAGGTCCTGCTCTACCAGTGTCAGTGTGCATAAGAGCAAGACCTCGCTCTGGACAGCCAAGTGCCCGAGGATTGTCGGCGTCCCAACATCGACCGCCGGAATGAAGTCGCCGCTGAAGGAGTCGATGTAGCCGGCGCGCCCGGTATCCCGAGGCAGTGCGGCCGCATGACGAGGCGGTAGGCGCGTGGTGGCCCACGGGTACTGAAGCAAGTGCTTCAGCCCGATTGTGTGCAAGCGAAGGATAGGGTGCCCCGCTCGACAGCAGAAATGCGCCCGGTGTTGCCCAATTAATTCGGTTTGCAGCGAGTCATCCTGCGCCGCGCCGCTAATTTCAGCGATACCAAGATCGACCTTCTTGTCGACCACGGCCTGGATGACCTCCCGCCACGCCGTCGATTGAAACGAGATTCTGAGATTGGGGTGCTTGGAGAGCAATGCGCCGGCTGCCGGATATGCGGACATGGCAGTCGGCAGGGGGCCCAATGCAACCTTTAGTGATCCCGTTTCCAACCCGGCAAGCAGGTTGATCCTTCGCAGAAACTCGCTCTCCACTTGAACCATGTCGTGCGCGTGCTCCACGACGAGTTTGCCGAACTCGGTGGGGATTACCCCGTCCCGCCGGCGCTCAAAGAGCTTCACGCCCAGTTCTGATTCGAGGCTCTGAATGCTCTTGGTCAGTGCGGGTTGGGAAATCCGCAACGTCGCCGCCGCCCGCCGGAAACTCGCGTGCTCGGCCACGCTCACGGCATGACGCAATCGCAGTGCGGTCGTCACGATAACCTTATGCTTATCGACAAATAACTTATATTGTCCATCAAGTTAATTCATAATGCTACCGTGCTGCCATTGGGGCGCAGGGCATTCATCGATCACCCAATGGGCTCGAAGTAACCGCTGTTTGATCTGCGCGTTCTGTTGGCGGAGCGGTGCCCATGGCTTGGCGGCCTCGGTGGGCCGGCGGATCGACTGCAATTCCTAGATTCCGTTCGCGACGTGCGTCATGCACGCGCCGGAGCGATTGAGCCCAGGAGAAGCTTGGTAGTGATTTTGCAGTCGTCAGTAAATTTCAAGAATGCAGAGTAATGCGTCCAGTGGGCGACCGAACACGGTCGCCCGCGTTGTTTGGAGATTGAACATGAGACCGAAACCCGTTTCTACGGGCGTGCTTCACGCGCTGGTGCTGGGTGTCCTGCTGACGTTCGGCACTTGGGCGCACGCCCAGACCGACCCGCTGCCCTCGTGGAATGACGGTGCCGCGAAGAAGGCCATCGTCGATTTCGTGCAGGCGACTACCACGCAAGGCAGCCCGAAGTTCGTCCCACAGGAAGAGCGCATCGCCGCGTTCGACCAGGACGGGACACTCTGGGTCGAGCACCCGATGTACACGCAGGTGATGTACGTCCTGGAAAGCGTGCCGGGACTCGTGAAGGCGAAACCGGAACTCGCCAAGGTCGCACCGTTCTCGACGGTCCTGGAGATATTGAAGGGCGATCGTGCGGCGATTGCCAAGCTCACCATGCCCGATCTCGAAAAGCTCGTCGCTGCCACCTCGACGGGCATGTCGGTCGAGACCTTCGCGAGCGAAGCGAAGAAGTGGCTCGCCGAGGCGAAGGACCCGCGCTGGAAGAAGCCGTACACCGAGCTCACCTACCTGCCGATGCAGGAAGTGCTGAAGTACCTGCGCGCCAGCGGCTACAAGACCTACATCGTAACCGGCGGTGGCCAGGACTTCGTGCGCGTGTACTCGGAAGCGACGTACGGCATTCCACCCGAGCAGGTGGTGGGAAGCGCCGGCGGCACGAAGTACGGCTATGGCAAGGACGGCAAGCCGTTCCTGACCAAAGAACCCAAGCTGATGCTCAATGACAACAATGCCGGCAAGCCGGAGGGCATTCACCTGATGATCGGCCGCCGCCCGTACGCTGCATTCGGCAACTCGACCGGCGACCGGCAGATGCTCGAATACACGAAGGCGGGTGACGGTGCGCGATTGTCCATGCTGGTGCTGCACGACGATGCGAAACGCGAATACGCCTACGGACCCGCAAAGGGACTGCCCGATTCGAAAGTCGGCACGTTCCCGCAGTCGCTGTACGACGAGGCGATGAAGCAGGGTTGGGTCGTGATCAGCATGAAGGATGACTGGAAGCGCGTCTTCTCGTTTGAGTAGAGCGGCACCCGCAGTCTCAGGAGAAGGCAGCGGATCGTAATTTTGAATTGCACGGAGCTTTCGCGATGAAACGAGCGCAATACCTCGGCACTTCAGGAATTGTCAGCCGCTGGGCGGTAGCGGCATTCGCAAGCCTGGCTTGCGTATCTGCATTCCCCGCATTCGCCGCTCTTAGCCTAAGCGGTCAAGTTCAGGGCGGAGGCGCCCCTGTCGTCGGAGCGACAGTGACGCTATGGGTGGCGTCAGCAGGCGCGCCGAAGAAACTTGCGCAATCAAGGACAGGTGCCGACGGAGGATTCGTCCTCACCACGGCGGACGCCGCGAAAGAGGACACGAGTCTGTACCTAGTCGCCACAGGTGGTCGCTCGCTGG
>JAGDMS010000170.1 GCA_017860575.1 Deltaproteobacteria bacterium
GGTATATCTCATTGAACAGGCGCTGGCCCTCATCCTTGCCCAGTTTCGCCTGGACAGCCGCAACGGCGAGCACCACCAGCCCCTGGAAGATTCTCTGGTAATTCTCAATCAGCCTGACCAGCGCCTCCTTGGACAGGTCGGAAAACTGGAAATCCGGCTTGAACTCGCCGCTGTAGTCCTTCATCTCAGTCATGACGTCCTCCCATCAAGAGACCTTCATCTCGCGCTGCCTCGTTCCGACCGTTCACTTGCGGGGCGTTGCGACGCCGTGAAGCGGATCGAAATAGGTTCGATACTCGGTACGTTCCATGGCGTCGCAGAGAGGTTGGGGGTGCTCACGTAGCGAACTGCATCGTCCTGCCATCCGCGACCTGCTCACGCAACCTGCGTGACATCGAGGCACCTGCGCATGTCGTTCTGGTGTCATCTTGCCAAAGGCCGATTGCCGCTGTCAACTTGCATTTTGGTGCCGCACGCCCCTGAAATCCGTCGCCAAACTCCAAGCCGGGCTTGGAATTTGGCGACGGTCACCGACCGCGTGAGCGGTTACTTACATTCGGACCATGCGGGTGGACACGACTCGCAACTTCGGTCGCCGACTACCTCGCTGCATTCGACCTAGAACTCGAAGCCTGAGGGTGATCGCGGGCCCGCCGCCGTCGGGGTTGCCGAATCGACGGCCGGACCGTTCAGGACACGATCGGAATCAGATCCGTTTCTGCAATGCGCGCGTCGCTGGTGACCAAGCGAGCGCCACCGTGTTGCGCTGTGGCGACAATCAGCATATCGGCCGGATCACGCAGAGCCGTCAGCCGCGCCGCCGTCACGATGATCGGCAGTGAGAGCGGAACGACCTCAATGCCGGGGAGGCTCGTCGCTTCTTCAAGCCAGCTTTCGACGGGGATGGCGAAGCGGAAACGGCGGTGCTGGCACAGCACGGCCACTTCCCAGCACGAAATCATCGAGACCAGCACCGCGGCATCGGGGCGGCGCAGCGTCCGCTCGATGCTAGACCGTTGACGCCGCGAGAGACGTTCCGGCCGGCTCACCCACCAAACCCACACGTGCGTGTCGAGCAGCAAGGCGGTCAACGCCGTGTCGCTTCCCACACCGCACCGGTGTCAAAATCCTCCACCCGATCACCACCAATCAGCGTGCCGCGCAGCCGCGTCAGTGCCTCGCGCACATCCACCGCGCCCATGGGAACGAGCCGCGCTATTGGCTTCCCCCGCTTGGTGACGATCAGCTCGCGCCGGTGCCGCGCGACCTCCTCGACGAGGCGAAGGCAGTGCGTCTTCAGTTCCGATACGGCCACAGTGTCGTTCATGGTCTCTCAATACCAGACTATAGTCATTTATCAATGGTCAGATACCCAGCCGACGCCTTACAGGGTCTCGGCCTAGCCAGGCAGGACTCGTTTGCCGCCCACTGCTTCTCGCCTCGAGTCACGCACGCACTTATCGACAGTCCTTTCTGGGTTCTGGTGTTGAAACCTGTCGCGTGATACCGCGTCAGTCACTGGTCGAGCAGCGAGGTTGAAGCCCTGACCTCTCTCCTGGAGGCACAATCGAGCGCGCACCGAGCAACCGCAGCCTCTGGGTGAGGCGGTCCAGATCGAGGCCCGTCGCACCGATCACCTGGGTGGTTTGTGGGGCAAACGCACATCGAGGAAGGAGTCAGCAATGGACATCATCGTGATCACCGGAATCGGCGGCATGGGTCTGGCCTGCGCACGCCGGATCGGCGGCGGACACCGGCTGCTGGTGGCGGATTTCAAGGCCGACCAATTGGAGGTCGCAACGGCGGCGCTGGCGGCCGAGGGCTATGACGTGGTGCCCCAGGTCATGGATGTCGCCGACGCGAAGTCGGTGGCCGCGCTCGCCGCCGCCGCACAGAAGGCCGGCCGGCTGCGCGCACTGGTGCACACCGCCGGCCTGTCGCCGAGCATGGCGTCAGCGGAGCGCATCTACGCCGTCGACCTGATCGGCACAGCGCTGGTGCTTGACGCATTTCTCCCGCTCGCCGTGGACGGCACGGTGGCGGTGATGATCGCAAGCATGGCCGGCCACCTCGCGCCCGTGCCGCCGGAACGAGAACGCGTTCTGGCAACCGCAACGACTGTTCAGTTGGCGGATTTCATCAACGGGCGGCACGCTGACGACCCGGCACAGGCCTACGGCATTTCCAAACGCGGCAACCAACTGCGCGTCGAGGCTGCTGCCGCGGTCTGGGCGGCGCGCGGCGCGCGCGTGGTTTCGATTAGCCCCGGCATCATTGCAACGCCCATGGGACGCTTGGAACTGCAGGATCCGCGAACGGCGCAGTTGCGTACCATCAGCCGGCTACACCGCCTGGGCACGCCGGACGACATCGCGGCGGCCGTCGAGTGGTTGATCAGCCCGGCCGCGAGCTTCGTCAACGGCACGGACTTGCTCATCGACGGCGGCGTCGTCGCCACGATGCGCTGGAACATCGCCCCCGCACGCTGAAGGGACCCGAACGGCTGCAAAGGCATGTCCGTGTCTCCGTTCAGTTGTGCAGTGTTTCAAGCGTGAACGCGTAGCGGGCCGACACCGGGTGCCGCGGTCCCCCTTTGATCTGCGCCGCCGCCATGCCCACCAGCATCGCGGCGCGGTCCGCCTCCGAGGGCGCGCCTTTCAGCCGGCGATCGAAAAGCCGCCGTCGACCGGCAGCGTCTGGCCTGTGATATATGCCGCGGCCGCACTGGTGAGAAACAGCACCGCTGCGGCAACCTCGGCAGGTTCGCTGGCGCGGCCGAGCGGCGTGCGTGCCAGATGCGGGGCAACGTAATTCGGGAAGTTGATCGTGCGCTCCGCTTGCGGCGTTCTGATCAGGCCGGCCACCACCGCGTTCGCACGCACGCCGTGGCGGGACCAGGCGACTGCCATCGTCTTCATGAGCTGCACCAGGCCCGCCTTCGCCGCGCCATAGCCGGGCACCACCCGGACGCCGAAATACGACGACGGCGAAGCGATGCCAACCACCGACGCGCCACCCGGCAAACGGCTGGCCGCGAGCGTGCCGAGGCAGGCCCGCGAGAGGCGGTAGACCGACGTCAGATGCATGCGCACCGCCAACTCGAAGTTGTCCGGCTCGTATTCGTCTTTGCCAAGCCTCGCCAGCGCGACACCGGCGCTGTGGACCAAACTGTCCAGTCGCGACAGCGGCCAGCTCAGCTGCAGACCCCGTCAGCGATCAACTTATCGATCTCGGCCGCTTCGAGCTTCAGGACGCGGGTGAGCACGTCCTTGGTATCCGCGTCCAATAATGGCGCCGCGCCGGCCACCTGCAGCGGCGTGCGGCTCATGCGAATCGGGTTGGCGGGATGGTGCTCGGTGCCGGTCTCGGGGTGTTCGACGGCCACGAGGGCACCACGGGCGCTCAGGTGCGGGTCGGCGAAGTGATCCAGGCCGTTCTGCACCGGCATGGCGGAGACGCCGGCGGCTTGCAGTGTTGTCGCGACCTCCTCCGCCGTGCGGGTCCCCGTCCATTCCGCCAGCCGCGCATCAATATCCGCCCGCGCGCCCAGGCGGCCCGGCAACGTGTTCCACTTCGGCTCGGAATTCCAACCGAGGCATTGAACGAGTCGCCGCCACTCCTCGTCGCTCAGTACCGCAATGGCGCACCAACGCTCGTCGCCGCTGCAGGGGTAGACACCGTGGGGCACCGCGCAGGCGGAGGCGTTGCCCTGCTGTTGGGGCGGCCGCCCCGTACACGGTCCTTCGAGGTAGTACTCCCCCAGGAAGTAGGCCGCCGCTTCCGATTGCGCCATCTCGACAAATTGGCCCTCGCCGGTGCGCCGCCGGTGTTCGAGCGCGGCAAGGACCCCCACGGCCGCAAGCTTGCTGGCAATGTGATCGGGATGGTTCGTTGCGGTCCCGGCCGGGTACGGCGCGTCCGGAAAGTTCCACAACCAATTGCTCCCGGCGAAGCACGAGTTCAGCGGTCCGAACGCCGCGGCCTCGCCCATGGGGCCGCCGCGCCCGAAGCCTTGGGACGCGACGTAGATCACGTCGGGGCGCACGCGCCGCACATCCTCATAGTCGAGGCCCCATTGTTGCACCACGCCGCCGCGGTTGTTCTCGACGACCACGTCCGCCGTCGCGCACAGCTGCAAGGCCAGTTCCCGACCGCGCGGCGTGCGCAGGTTCAAACACACACTTTTCTGGCCGCGCGACGCCGCGTTGAACGAAAAGGCGCGGTTGTGCTCGCCCGGCTCGAGCGCCGTCAGGCGGAGGAAGTCGAGGTTCTGTCGCGATTCGACCTTGATGACCTCGGCCCCCAGTTCCACGAACAGCCAGCAAATCTCGGGCCCCACCGCACCGACACCGAGATCGACGACGCGGGTGCCGGCGAGGGGCAGTCCCCCGCCCGCCCCGCTGGCGCGCTCGGCCGCACGCGACGTGAAGCCGGTGGCATCATCCTCGCCCGGGGCCGGTGCCGGTCGGCGCAGGACCACCGGGGTCGCCGACAGGTTGATCGGTACCGGCGCAAAGGGTGCATCCCCGAGGTGCGGGAACCCCGTCCTGCGGAAATAACCGCGCACCCGCGTCTGTTCCTCGCCAACGAATTCATCCGGCGTGTTGACGGGCGCAATCGGGAGACCAAGGCGCAACGCCTCGGCGCGCACGTCCGCCCGCGTCCGATGCGCCAGCCGTTCCGTTGCCACCACGCGAATCACATCACTGTTAAAGATACGGTACATCATCGTCTCCCACTCGGCTCCGGCAAGTGCTTCGGGTTGGCCGAGCAGGGTGAAAAAGTTCCGCCACAGTCGTGGCGTGATGGTGCACACGCGGATGAATCCATCAGCCGTCGGCAGCACCAGGTAGCTGCCGTCGGCGTTGCGCGGCACGGCCGCCGGCATCATCGGGAAGCGCCGGGCGCAGTCGACCACCGGGATCGACCAGGGGTAGAGCGCGTGCAGCGCCGCCTCCTGCACCGACACCTCGATCGATTGCCCCTGGCCATGGCGGGCGCGGTCGAGCACCGCGATCAACGCGCCGGCCACCGCGAACACCGAGGCACCGTCGTGCGCGATGTACCCGGGCAGCCAGCACGGGGGCCGGTCGGGGAAACCGGAGGCAAACAGCACCCCGGAAGACGCAAACGCGGGCAACGGTTCGAGATGCCACTGCGCATGCGGACCCGACAGTCCACGATCGGCCACGGCCACGTGGATCAGGCGCGGATGGCGCGCGCGCACCTCCTCCGGCACCAAACCGAACTGCCGCTGTCCCGCGCCACCCAGATTTTCGATCAGGATGTCGGCCTGATCGCACAGCGCCGCGAAGCGCCGGCGCCCGGCAGCGTCGTGCAGGTTGATCACCGCGCCGCGCTTGTTGGCGTTTCGATACAGAAACGGAAGCGACCGGTCCGGCGCGGCGACGTTGCCGGCGAACGGCGGCTGCAAGCGGCCCGGGTCGCCACCCGGCGGTTCCACCTTGATGACGTCGGCGCCAAGATCGGCGAGAAGCCGGCCCGCCAGGGCGCCGCGCAAGTCAGTGAGATCGAGAACGTTCAGATGGCTCAACGGTGCTGTCGACATGCGGCGCACTCTAAGCAAAAAGACCGGTCCCGCACAAACACCGAAGCGGCACCCCGCGCGCGACCGCGTCGGCCGTCTCGAGCCACGACAGCAGAATGCACTTGACAGCCGGATGTACGATGGACTAGACCATAGTCTAGTCCATCGTATACCACCGACTCGGGGAGGACGCGTGAAGGCACCACAAATGACAGTGGCACTGGGGCGGAGGCTGACGTCTGCGCAGGCGGAGCGCCGCGATCAGTTGGTCCAGGCCGCCCGGGAACTGGCGACAAGCGGCGGGTACGCGGCCGTCACCATCTCCGCCGTGTGCACGCGCGCCGGCGTCGCCCGCGCCACCTTCTATCATTACTTCGGCTCCAAGGATCATGTCCTGGGGGAGGTCCTGGTCCAGTGGGGCCGCGAGCGCATCGAGGAGTTGCGCCGCCATCCACCCACCGGACGCTCCGCTCTCGAACGGGTCGCCGCAACATTGCGCCGGGTCATGGCGGCAGTGATGCGTGATATGCACTTGATCCGTGCCCACCTGCAGGCTGTGGTGTCACCCGACCTGGGTGTGAACGAGACACAACGGCAACTGGCGTCACTGATCGCCGGCTACGTTGAGGCGGGGTTGGGTTCCTCCGACGGCATCGACCTGCCCGCGCTCAATATGCTCCTCGGCCACGTCTTCTTTTCCTCGCTCGTCAATATGGCCGCAGGCCGCATGACGGCCGACCAGGTTATGGACGATTTGACGACCACGGCCACCCTGCTCTTGGAGCCGGCGACGGCACCCAGGAGTCGACTGCCAGGTGGGGCAAGACTGCAGGCCGTCGGCAAGCGTCAGACGGCGACATTGCTCGCACCGCCGAATCCGGTGCGGACCAGAGGGAGAAAGAACGCATGACCGCGACATCCAGGGCCGAACGTGACGCCCAGATCATCGCCTGCGATACCGGCGGGACGATGACCGACGTCATCGTCGTCGACACGGACGGCCACTTCAGCATTGGCAAGGCGTCTACGACGCCGCACGACCAGAGCGTCGGTTTCCTGGAATCCTTGCGCGACGCCTTCGACTACTGGGGCATCGACTTCGACGCCGAGGCGCGCCGTCTCCTGCCCGGCGTCAAAGCCAGCGTCTATTCCGGAACGGCCATGCTGAACGCGCTGATCACCGGCACCGGCCAGCGGGTGGGCGTCATCACGCGGCGCGGCGACGAGGATATCTTCATCCACCAACGCACCTGCCAGAGCTGGGTGGGCCTGTCCTATCAAGACACGCTCCACCATGCGGCGCACCACTACCCGCCGGCACTCGTGCCGCGTCGCCTCGTCAAGGGGGTGACGGGTCGCATCGACTGCTTCGGCACCGAGGCCATCCCGCTCTACGAGCACGAGGTGCGGCAGGCGGTCCACGAACTGCTGGACGATGACGTGCAGTCGATTGCCGTCTGCCTGCTGTTCTCCTACCTGAACCCGGCGCACGAGCTGCGCGTCGACGCGATTGCGCGCGAGGTCATGCAAGAACGCGGCCGGGCGGTGTCCCTGCATCTGTCGCACCGCCTCGTCCCGATTGCGCGTGAGCACGGGCGACTCAACACGGTTGTCTTGCACGCCTACGCGGTTGAACCGGCGCGGCGGCAGTACGATGCCATCGAGCGCCAGTTGCACGAACGCGGGTTCCAGCATCCCCTGCTGGTCGTGCTCTCACACGGTGGGGTGGCAAACATCCGCTACCCGCGCTTGCACGAGTCGGCGTTTTCCGGACCGATCGGGGGACTGTTGGGCGCGCGGTATCTGGCGCAGGCACTGGGCATCGATAACTGGATCTGTGCCGACATGGGGGGCACGAGCTTCGACGTCGGCCTCATCATGGGCGGCGAGCCGCTCGTCCGCCGCGAGGTCGTCATCACGCGCCGGCTGTTCAACCTGCCCACGCTGGTGATGGATACGATTGCTGCCGGGATGGGAATGTACGTCACCGTCGATCCGATCACCCATCGCATTACCCTCGGCCCGGAGAGCGCCGGGGCCGATCCCGGTCCCGTCTCGTACGACATGGGCAACGAGATCCCGACGGTGATGGACTGCGCCCTCATCACCGGCTTGCTCAACCCCGAGAACTACCTGGGGGGGAAGATTCGGCTCAACGTCGACAAGGCGCTGCGGGCGCTGCAGGACCAGTGCGCCCGCGTGCTCAACCTCGATCCGTACTACCTCGCGGAAGGCGTGTTGCAGCTCATCTCCAGCACGTTGCGCGAGCATCTGCGCACGACCCTGAGTGTGCGCGGCTTTTCGCCGGCGGACTACCACCTGCTCTCCTACGGTGGTGCGGGGCCGCTGCTCGTCGCGCTCTACGCCGAGGACCTGCCCTTCAAGGGAGTGGCCACCGTTCCCTGGGCAGCCGGCTTTTCCGCTTTTGGTGCGGCAGCGGTCGACCTCATCCATCGATACGAAAAATCGACGACCATCTTCATTCCGTTCGGCGCCGACGCCACGTGGAAGTTGGCGATGGGACAACGGGTCAACGCCGTCTGGGATGAATTGGAGCAGCAGGCCCGCGATGATTTCGCGGCCGAGGGTTTGCCCGTAGCGCAGGCAGCATTCCGGCCGTTGGCGTACGTCCGCTACGGTGCGCAGATGGAAGACCTGGAGATTCGCTCCCCCGTTGACCGCATCCGCAGCGCGGCGGACATGGACCGCCTCCTCGAAGCCTTTGAGCAGCACTACGAGCGCATCTACGCGGGGGTGGCCAAACACGAACGCGCCGGATTCCAGATCCTCGAACTCGGACTGGAGGCCGGCATTCCAAAGGTGAAGCCAAAACTGGTGCGGCGGCCACTGCAGGAAAAGGAGCCGACGGCGAAGGCGCGCAAGGGCACGCGTGAGGTGTACTATCGCGGCCGGTGGCAGGTCGCCACGCTCTACGACATGGACGCACTGCAGCCGGGGAATGAGGTGGTGGGGACGGCCGTGATCGAGGCCCCCGCAACCACCTTCTTCGTGCCACCCGGCCGGCACGTGTACATGGACGAAATGTCGGTGCTGTGGCTGATTTGAAGACAGAGAACGGATACCAGAACACGGACTACAGACAGCACGGAAGATCTGAAGTCGGTAATCTGTGGTCCGTGGTCTGAAACGGAGTGAAAAATGGAGGCGAGCATCAGCGAATCGATCGGCACGTTGCGTGGCATCGGTGCCGGTGGTCAGACCCTGAAGCAGATGCTGACCGAGAGCCGGCGCCGCTGGCGTGAGACGGGCTGCTACGCCGGGATAACGGAGCCGCGGATCCTGCGGCGCGACCCGATCAAGGCCGAGCTCTTCCATTCGCGCTTGCTGGCAGCGCTCATCGCCGGTCGCGAGACGACCAGGATGATCTCCGGCTCGCCGTTCGTGCGCGAGGTGGCCGAGCTGGCGGTCGGGGTTTACACCCCCGAGGGCGACAACATCGCCCAGTCGACCGGCATTCAGGTCCACGTCCGGCCCATGGGCGAGGCCATCCAGTGGATGATCGAACACGACTGGGAAGAAAAGGTGGGCATCAACGACGGCGACCTTTTCTGGTTCAACGAGAGCAGCATCGCCGGCATGCACCCGGCCGACGTGTACGACATCCTGCCGATCTTCTGGGAGGGTGAGTTGGTGGCCTGGGTGTGCACGGTGATCATGGAGATGGACATCGGCGCCGTGACGCCCGGATGCATGCCGGCGCCGAACGTCGAGCGCTCTACCGACGGCGTGCGCTTCGCCGGCGAGAAGGTCGGCAGCAACGATCAATTGCGTCACGACATCGTCGTGAAGTGCGAACTGAGCTTCGACATGGCCGACATCTTTCTGCTGGATCGCAAAGGCGCGATCGCCGCCAACATCCACGTGCGCCGCGAAGTCCAGCGGCTCATCGGCGAGTTCGGCCTCGACTACTTTCGCGCTGCCACGCGCGAACTCATCGAGGAGGAGCGCCGTAGCCAGATCGCCCGCCTGTGCCAGCGCACCGTCCCCGGCCGGTACCGCAATGTCCTGCCGTTCGAATTCTACATGGCGAACCAGCCGGTCTCGTGGCTGCCCGCTCGGCGCGACCACATCCGGCTGTCCCCCATCGAGATGCGGATCGACACCTCCGGCAGCGTCGCGCTCGACTTCGAGGGTGCCGGCGAATGGGGCTGGCACCCCTTCAACGCGACGCCCTCGGGAATGTGGGGTTCGCTGTCCATCGCCGTCGTCCAAACGCTGTCGTACGACGGGCGCGCCAACCTGGGCTCGCTCCTTCCCTTCGACATTCACGTACCGAAGGGCTCGCTCTTGAACCCGGAAGACCCGCGACCGCTGGCACAAGCCTGCGCGTGGGCAACGGTCATCGACGCGTTCTGCGCCTGGCTCGGCATGCTGAGCCAGGGCTACTACATGCGCGGGTACCGCGAGGAGATGCTCGGCTTTCGCTCCGGTGGCTCGCTCGCCATGCAGGGATACGACCAATTCGGCAAGCGGCGCCCGCTCGTGGCCACGCCCACCGGCATACCGGCGGCGGGTGCCAGCGGCGTCCGCGACGGACTCGATCCGGGTGGCATACTGGTCACCGCCGAGGTCGATCTCGGCAACACGGAGATTTGGGAGCTGTTTGTTCCATACCTGGAACTCTCGCGTCGATTCGATCCCTATTCGGTGGGGCATGGCAAGTTCCGTTCGGGCGCCTGCATCCCGCATTTCTTCATGATCCATGGCGGACGCGACATCGTGGGTTCTGCGATGACCTCCGGCGGCGCCTCCACCATCGTGCCAAACCTCGGCGTGTGTGGCGGCTACCCGGCCGGGAAGCGCTACTTGGCCATCCTCCGCAATACCAATGTCGCCGAACTCATCGCCGCGCGGAAGCCGTTGATCCACCTGATCGGACACCCGGACCGTCCCGACTACGAAGACGCGTTACGTGCCGACGTTTTGATCTCCCACCACTTGCCCGAACCCATCGCGTTGGCCGACAACGACATCGTCATCTCCGGCAGCTCTTCACCCGGCGGCTTTGGGGATCCAATCGAGCGCGACCCGCACCGCGTCCAGCGCGATCTCGACAACGGGCTGACCACGCCGGAAATCGCCGAGGGTATGTACTGCGTCGACGCCCGCTACGATACGCTCAGGAAAGCGTGGGAGATCGACGCGGATGCAACCGCGCGGCGGCGCCAGGCCAAGCGCGAGGAACGGTTGCGCCGCGCCGTGCCGGTGCGCACCTGGTGGGAGGAGACGCGCCAGCGCCTGGCCGACCGCGCCATCCACCCGCTGAT
>JAGDMS010000171.1 GCA_017860575.1 Deltaproteobacteria bacterium
AACGGCAGGTAGCCGATCAGGAAGATCAGCCAGGGCGCGCCGGCGTTCCACCAACGGTAGTCCCAGGTCAACGCGCCGACGGCGTTGAGACACAGTTCCACGACCACGCACATCACCGAGCCGCAGACCGCCATGACCCAGCGATTGGGCAGGCCCAGAATCCGGAGATGTCGGTCGGCCGGAAGTGTCTTGGCAACGACGATGCCGGCGATGGCGAACATGAAACAGATCTCAATATTGAGGCCGATCAGGATCAGGTAGGCGGTGCTGCCCGGCGCACCCCACACGGGGGCGTACTGGGTGAAGTGGAAGACGAGCCCGTTCCAGATCTCGTTGAACCAGTCCATCCCCCAGAACGCCAGGCCGGCGTACACGAGCTTCCAGTTCTTGCGCTCGACCTCCGCGGCATAGACGTACAAGACCAACGCCAGCAGCGAGATGACATACCACTGGAACTCGCTGCCATCGCGCAGGATCTTCAGTGCTCTCAGTGATGCGTCCGTGGGCATGTGCTCACCTCCGTGTGCCGCGCGCCTACTCGTCGCCCTCCGAGGGGACGTTAAAGCGCTCCTGGTAAAACCGCAGGGCGCGACGGCGTTCCTTGGCGTCCAGGCCGAAATCCTCCAACCGGTAGACGATGGTGCCGTGTTTGCCCCGCGGACTGCGTTGCGCCGCAGTGCGAATGGCCGCGGCCGTGTGCGGGCTGGGCTGTTGCTCCGCAAAGGCGAAGACGCGCTCGACCATGCCGACGCTGTCCTGCATGAACTCGCGGAAGGGGACGTCGAACACCTGGCTGGGGGGGAGCAGATGCCGATGCTCCACCGACGACCGCAGGGAGTCCTCCAGTCGTTTGGCCCAGTGGTGTCCGATGGCGATGGGATCCAGCGCGGCGGCGCGCGTCTGCATGCGGCGCCCGTAGGCGATCATGGTCACCAGCGAGGCGGTGATGGGGACCGGGTCGCGGTGCGTTTGGATGAATCTGGCATCCGGGAAGGTCACGGTCAGCGCCTTCAGGTTTTCAAGGTGTTGCGGGGTTTTGAGCACCCACCGTGTGCCGCGGCGGATCCATTGCAGGACCTGGAGGACGCGTTTCAGGTATTGGTAGGCGGGCGTCTGGTCGCTGGTGCGGTACCACTCCGCGTAACTGGGGATGTCGTAGCTCGCCTCGAACAGCTGTGTCGAGAAGTGGATCGCCAGCAGTTGGATTTCCTCGTGCGGCCCGTCGGCGGTGAACTCGTGCATGGCGCGGAAGTGCGGCATCATCCAGTCGAGGAAGGCGATGCTTTTCTCGGCGCGCGCGATGCGGGGATCCGGTTGGCCGGGGGCTGGCTGTTCCTTCTCCGGCAGCAATGGTTCGAGGCTCTCCCAGTAGGGCAGGGTGCGGAGGTCCGAGTCCTGGGCGATGAGGTTGAACAGGTGCGTGGTGCCGGTGCGCGGTGGCCCCGCGATGATGATGGGACGTTCGATCTTCTCCTCGAGGATCTCGGGATGCCGCTTGATCCGCTCCTCGATCAGCAACCGGCTCGAGAGCAGCTGCAGCAGCAACTGGCGCGTGCTGATGCGGCCGAAGGCGCTCAGGTGCGCTTCGCGTTCGAGGGCGTCCAGCAAGAGGCGAAAGGGCTCCAGAAAGGACGGGTCGCCGAAATCATCGAGACCGGTACGCTTGCGGGCGGCGGCGAGCAGGTCGTCCTCGTCCAGACGTACCAGGCGGCGCACCGCCGGTTCACCCACCGCATTGAGGGCCCTGATCGCCCACGGCAGCCAGGGACTGGCGTAGTCGTCGATGTGGATTTGTGCGGGGGAAACGTCGCCCATCGCAGATTCAACCTCGGGTCACTCGCGTCTATACGTGATCGAGACCCGCTCTTGGACGTGCAGGAAGATGATCCGCTGCGTGTCCAGGAACGTTGCCTCGTCGCGCTGTCGCTCCCGGCCGCCTTCCGTGTCGCCCGAGCGCAGCACCGCGTTAAAAGCGGCCTGGTCTTGATGCCACAGTTCGGTCATGGAATCGAAGTCGAGATCGCCGCCGGGCGGGGTGACAACGTAATTGCGGGCGTAGCCGACGAGGCCGGGGGTGATCCGGACGATGAGCGGCGCGTGAACCTGTTCGTAGTGGTCGATGAACTCTTCCCGCGTGAGGCCGGCCTTTCGCTTCAGCAGCGCCACGGCCTTGACCAGCGACTCGCGTCCCGGCGTCGGTGGCGGCAGGGTGAGCCTCTCCTCGACCACGATCGAGACGGTCTTGCTGCTGTCCATGAACGTGGCTTCATCGTCGCGCAGCGGTTTGCCGGCGTCCGACTGGGCAAAGTTGACGACATCGAGGGCGGCCTCGAGCGAGTCGTACCAGAACGTCGTGATGCAATCGAAATCGACATCGCTGCCCAGCGCGCTCAGGACGTGATTGCGCGTGTAGCCACGCATGCTGGGAATCAGTCGCATCCCCAGGGGGGCATGAATCGCCTCATAATGCCGGGCAAACTCCTCCCGCGAGACGCCGGCTTTGCGGCGAATGAACGCGATTGCCTTGATCATTGAGTTATCCTTCCGTCGAGTGCGGGCGCGTGTGGCTCAGCCTTCCGGTGTGACGACCGCCCGGCCGCGCAGTTCGCCGCGATCGAGCTTCTCGTAGGCTTCGGCGACGCGGCTCATGGGAAACACGTCGATTTCACTGCGGACCAAACCCGCGTCCGCCAAGGCGATCGCTTCCTGCGTGTCGCTGATGGTGCCGCCCTGAAAGGTGAAGATCTCCGCTTCGTGCGGCAGCGCGCGGCCCCACGGCTGCTGCAGCGTGCCCCCGCCGGCACCCACAAGGGCGTAGACACCGGCTTTGCGCAGCGCCGCCAGCCCCGCTTCGATGGTGGCGTCGACGCCGACGAAGTCGAGCACGGCCTGAGCGCCTTCGCCACCGGTGAGGGTGCGGATGTCCTGTGCCGTCGATGCGCTGACGCCGGTCAGCACCTCGTGTGCCCCCAACTCGCGTGCAAACGCCAGGCGTGCGGGATTGACGTCGACGGCGACGACCCGGGCCGGACTCAACACCCGCAGGTACTGCACCGCAAAACTGCCCAGACCACCCGCGCCGATCACCACGGCAGTGCCCCCCGGGGTGAGTCGGGGCAGGGCACGCTTGACGGCATGATACGATGTCGTGCCGGCATCGGTGATCGGTGCCGCCTGCTTCGGGTCGAGCCTGCGGAGCTTGATGACCTCGCGTGCCGCCGTGGCGATGACGTACGGTGCCAGCCCACCGTCCCGGCCGTAGCCGCGGCCGGCCCCACTGGCTGTGCAGGCACTGTCGAGCCCGCGCAAGCAGAACCAACACGTACCGCACGAGTGCGGTGAGATCAGGACGACGGGGTCGCCAATGACGAGATGTCCAACGCCGTCCCCTAGCGCCTCAATGTGTCCCCCGATTTCATGCCCCAAGGTAAACGGCATGCGCCACCCTTGGGGCTCGGCAATTTCTCGCGGGATGTACGGCATGATGACGTCGGAGTGGCAGAGGCCGTTACCGGCGACCTTGACGCGTACCTCGCCCGGTCCCGGTTGCGGGACCTCCGTTTCCACCAACTGCGGCGGCTGTCCCCAGTCAAGCAGACGAAAGGCCGTCATCGTGCGGCTCATGTCTATGCTCCTTCCTCAACACCACCCTCTTGAGATGTCGAAACTCAGTAGCCCTGGAAACCGTAGCGCGGATACTTGCCGACGACGACCTGCTCGAACACCCCGTAGCCAACCTCGTCGCCGCAGCGCAGTTCGAGCGACTCGTCGTCGAGGAAGGAGGCTTCTTTGAGCACCTTGTCATCGGTCAAATCCAGATTGAAGCCATCTATCCACTCCGACCCCATCCAGTGGCCGTGGACGAAGCCGCGGAAGTTTTGGTAGCCGCCGGTGGTGATGCAGGCGTAGTTTAGCGGCCGGAATGTCAGCTCCTTCCGGGTGCCATCGGTCGCGGTCAGGACGAGCCGTCCGGATGCGATTTTGCGCATGTCCGGCCGAAACTTGAAGTCGTGCTCGATCTTTGCCAAGCGGACTTCCGGCCTGCCGCTGCCGTAGGGGTGGAAGATCGCACCGCTGGCGAGGGATTGTGTGCCATCCCACCCCTCGCGGATGTGATAAGCGGCGCCCCACTGCTCGAACTGGAAAACGCCCCAGCTGTACAGGTGGCCCGCCGGCCACTCGGGCGGTTCGACCATCGCTTCCTGTTCGGCGCCGGTCCGTCTGACGCCCCACGAGTGATCTCGGCCGACGAAGCAGGTCCGCGGATCGAGCGTGATGGTGTTGCCTTCGAAGGTGATCCGACCGCTCCCCCGGCCGGCCTGGACGTAGCGCTGGACGTTTTCAATGACCCGACCCTTGTGCCGTGTGAACTGCGCATCCTCCTCACTCGCCGGCATGATGCCGTCGAACGCGACATCGTACGTGAGCCCATGGGGATTCTCGTCGAGACGGCAGTGCACCCGCCGCAGGGGTTCCGGCACGTCGTAGGAGAATGGGCCGACCGCGACCTCATCTGGTCGGGGCCGCAGCGCCCGTGAGGCGCGCACGACGTAGAGCGTTTTCCGGTCGACGTTGAGCACCGCGAACGCGTCGCTGATGTTGCGGTTGGGATAGAAACCCAAGCCGACGCTGAGGTGGAACTTCCCCGAGGTCTCGCCGAAGTGCAGGATGACCCGTTCCGTCCACTCGCGTGCGCTTGTCTCGACATGATCGAATGTCGTCGGGGTCTGGTGACACAGGAACTCGTCATACTTGGTCAGCACGTCTCGTTCTCCCTCCTGTCTGCGCCGCGAGCCGGAGATCAGCGACGCGGCTTGTCGTAGCCCAGAAAGGTACGGAAAAATTGCCGGCCCGCGGCCACGCTCCAGTTGTCGTGATCCTCGCCCCAGGCGGTGATGCCATCGAACGTCCACTCCGTGAGGCAGTTGATGGTGAACCCGTTCGGATTGAAGAGAAAGGCAAGCCGATTGATGCACCGGCCCTCGGCGCGCAGCGACCGGCCCAACTCGTCGACGCCCTCGATGTGCACCCGCACGGGATAGCCCGTGGCGGGGTCGCGTTCGACCACCTCGCGCTTCCCCGAAGCGAGCGCTGACCATTCCCCGTTGCGGAGCAGGTAGCCGTGGATCGACATGCAGCCTTGTCCAAAGTCCATGGTGAGGATGTGAAAGGCGTCGCGCTCGGACGCGGTGGCATACGTGTAGCCGCCGTTGCTTGCCGGCGAACCGCCGAGTCCCTGGCCGAACTCGGTACGGACGCCCCAGGAGCGGTCGCGGAAGCCGTACGAGTCTACGGGGATCTCCTCGCCGTGCAGGACGATGGTTCCCTGGTAACGGCCAGCCTGGTCGAGGTGCGAACCCATCAGGTAGTGCGGCTGTGTCACACCGGTGAATACCAAGCGGACGCTGACCGCGTTGCCCCCGTCGGGGTCGTCGTAGCGCAGCTCATAGCGGCGCATGGGCTCGAGGCAACGGTAGGCGATGCCGTTGGGGAGCTGGATGTTCGAGAGCGGCTGATCGGGGATGGGCAGGTGCCAGAAGTTCTTAGCATACAGGGCGTTCCACGGTTGGTCGCCCTTGTCGTCCCAGAAATACACGCCGGCGGCGCACACCCGCTGGTTGGGGCGGAAGAATGGATAGAACTGCCCGGACAATCGGCGCTCGGGGACCGTGAAGGTGAACCAACAGGTCTCGGTCCAGTGCGGATCGTCGTTTGTCGGCGGATGAAATTCATCGTCGGGATGTGGGGTGGCCACTGCCGTTGCTCCTTTCTTCCTGTGAGGCGCGTCTAGAATTTCACCGACGTCTCAAAATCGGGGTGCTCTCCCTCCGGGACCGTCGATGTCCTCCGGAATCGTGCTTCGACAGGCTCAGCACGAGCGGTTTGGCTATCAATTTCAAAAGACAATTCCGCTCACCCTGAGCTTGTCGAAGGGTGTTTCTTTCTCCCGGCAACAGAAGGAACTCAGCGCAATAGGAGTTTTCAGCGCACTTCGCGTCTCTTCACATCGACGCAATCCGCGGCCAATAGGTGCCGGCGATCATCTCCTCGAGCGTCGATCGGTGCATCACGAGATCGTTAGGATCGTCCGGCATCGTCGCTTCTCCGAAACGGATGGCGCGACGCTGGATTCGGTTCATGATGATGCCATGGCGCAGCGCCGAGTACATGGTGTAGAAGTCGAGATCGCGCGGCGTGAACCCGGTCAGGGATTCATAGGTTGCCGCAACATCCTCGCGCCGCAACAGGTGCGGCATGCCCGTCATCCCGAACTGCACCGCCATGTCGTCGAAGAAGCGGTGGATGTAGATCATCCACCCCAGGTCCATACCGCGGGTACCGAGGGCCGCCATCTCCCAATCGAAAACGGCGACCGGCTCGAAGTCGCGGTACATGATGTTGCCGATGCGGGCGTCGCCCCAGCTGAACACCGTCTCCCCCTCGTCCTTGGGCCAGTGTTGCTCGAGCCACTCGAAAGAGCGCTCGATTACCGGGACACGCACGCCGTCGGTCGTCCACTGGTAGAACGCCCACTGCTCGTCCACATGGCGCCGCAGGGGCGAGCGACGTGGGTCGCCGGACTGGAGGAAGGAAAACTTCTGCTCCGGCTGCTCGATGGCGTGAAGCTTCGCGAGGACGGCGACACTCGAGTCCTGCAAGCGCTTCTGTTCCGTCGGCGTGGCGTCCTTCACCCACCCGCCCCATACATAAGGCGGCACATCCGGCGGGACCTGTCCGTGCACCCGGCCCATGACGAAGAAGGGTTCGCCCAGAAAACGGCTGTCGGGTTCGGACCAATAGAGCGGGGGGATGGGCACCGAGGTGCAGGCCGCGACCTGCCGCATGACCCGGAACTGGCGATCGAGGTCGTAGACCTGGAACACCGGCACTGCGGCGGGATCCGGTGCCACTCGGGCGACGAGTGGCGTGGTCCGTGTGGTGCCGTCCTCGCGCCAGGTGGCGTCGAATAGCAGGGTCTCGCTCGACATGCCGTTGGACGGGGGTACCTCCAGCGCGGACACTTGGGGCACCGCGCCCGCGGGCAGTTGCCGCACCATCCAGGCTTCGAGACGTTGCCGCACCTCCACCAGATCTCGTGTCGACGTTTGCGGCCGATTCGCGTTCAATGTTGATGTTGCTGTGCCGTCGGGTTGCTCGTGCACGGATGCTCCTCCTGGCGCGTGCTCAGCGCGGGCTTCTTTCGCAGTCCAAAGTCGAAAGTCCGAAGTCCAAAGCTCCGATCTAAAATCTCTGCGCCGGACGACGATTACCAAGTCTCGTCGTTCAGCGCGATGGTGTCCGCGCTGGTGCGCAGGCGATACGATATCCGCCGCGTCGTTGTCAACGCCAGGAACGCGCGGCTCAGCTCTGTGCCCCTCGCAGCTGCGGCAACACCTTGGCGGCGAGGAGTTCCAGGCTTGCCCACCCCAGCTCCGCCGGCATGCCGGCCAGCAAGGGATGGAGAATGATACCGCCCAACTCTCGTCCCAGGGCGACGCACTCGTCGGGTGTCACCACGCGGTAGGCGCCGGTGGCACGCAGCTCCTCGGTGGTGGCCGCCGCCGGACGCCCGCCCAGGACGGGGTCCTTCCACGTGGCGTACGCTTGTGCCTCGTAGAGGGCGTGTGGCGCGATGCGGGCCCAGTCACGTTCGGGATCCTCGCTGACGTGGACGGCGGCGATCGGGATCGACGGCGCGATAAATCCTTCCGTGAAACCGATCTTGGCACATTCGTCGTGATAGGCCTGCGGCAGGCGTGGATCCGGTGACGACGACGGATTGTACCCGGCGCGCAGGCGGGCGGCGCGGCGCGCCGCGGCTTCCGTGACGCCGCCAATTATCAGCGTCGGCTGCGCCCGTGGTTTCGGCGTTACGCGGATGGTCCGGCCGCGCCACTCGAAGGGCTCGCCGGTCCACGCCTGCCGCATGACGCCGACGTATTCTTCGAGCAACTGCCAGCGGGCGGCGCGATCGACCCCGGCCATGTCGAACTCCTGCGGGCGGTAGCCGGGGACGGCAATCAGGTTGACGCGTCCACCGCTCACCAGGTCGAGCACCGCGAACTGCTCGGCCAGCCGGATCGGGTCGTGCAACGGCGGAATGATAGCGGCGACCGAGATGCTCATCCGCTTGGTGGCGCCAGCCACGGCGGCGGCCAGGGTCATCGGGGACGGAAGGTAGCCGTCGTCCGAGCCGTGATGCTCGGCCAACGTGACCGCATCGATCCCCTGCGCGTCGGCCCACGCACACTGCTCCAAGCACGCCGCGTACTGCTGCGCATGTGTGACCGTGGCAAACGACGGCACACGCAGGTCGTAACGCAACAAGGTCGTCACCATAGCTTCCACCTCGCGAGGTTGAATGAAGGTCCAGACCTAATCCGGCGGCCTGGTTCGGTCAAGTCAGTGGGCCCTGCCCGGACATACGCGGGGCCCCCCTCCACGGCCGTCCCCGATTTCTTGACGGGACGGGCATTAGCTGGTTTAAGGCCGGCAACTCGGACCGCGACTTACTGAGCTGCGAAATCTCAACATGGTTGTGTCTAGCGAAGGTTCTCGTGCTCGTGCTCAGCGAAGCGGTGCTCGTAATCGTCCTCTTCCATCAGCGCAGCCGAGTACGAGTGCGAGCGCGAACACGAATTCGGCCGCGGGGGAAGCCCGCGCTGAGGAGGGGTGACGATGGAGTGCAGGCACTTAGGTCGTTCGGGACTACCGGTTTCCGTGATCGGGCTCGGGTGTGACAACTTCGGACATCGCTGCGATGAGGCGCAGTCAGCCGCCATCGTGCACCGCGCGCTGGACCTCGGTATCATCTTTTTCGACACCGCGGACATCTACGGACCGGCCGGCGTTTCGGAGGAGTATCTGGGCAAGGCGCTCAAAGGTCGCCGAAAGGATGTCGTCATCGCCACGAAGTTCGTCGGCCCGGTTGGCGCCTACAACGACACGATGAACATGGGCAGCTCGCGGCGGCATATCATGAACGCCATCGACGATAGCTTGCGGCGATTGGGCACCGATTACGTCGACCTCTATCAGCTGCACTCGCCGTACCCCCTGATTCCGATCGAAGAGACGTTGCGCGCGTTGGACGACCTCGTGCATCAGGGCAAGGTGCGCTACATCGGCTGCTCCAACTTTGCCGCCTGGCAGGTCGTCGATGCGAACTGGGTCGCGCGCAGTCAACATCTCTCACACTTCATCTCGGCGCAGAACGCGTATAACCTGATCGACCGCCAGATCGAGAAGGAGCTGGTACCCGCTTGCCTCGAACACGGTGTCGGGATTCTTCCCTACTTCCCGCTGGCCAGCGGCTTTCTCACCGGCAAATATCGCCCGGGCCAGCCAAAGCCCGAGGGCGCGCGGCTGGCGGATGCCCGTCCCTCGACCGAATACCTGACCGGGGTTCCCGATCCGCTGGTGCGCTACTACAACGCCGAGTGCCTGCGCTGGGTGACGCCCGAGTCGATCTTCACACCGGAGAATTACGAACTGGTCGCGAAGCTGGACGCCTTTTCGAGCGCGCGCGGCCATACAATTCTGGAGCTCGCCTTTGCCTGGCTGATCGCCCAGCCCGGCGTGGCCAGCGTGATCGCCGGCGTCAGCCGGCCGGAGCAGCTCGAGCAGAACGTCAAGGGAGCCGACTGGACGCTGGCCGCGGGGGAAGTGGCCGAGCTCAACGAAATGACGTATTCGTCACTCTATCCTCCGCCGGTGCCGCGGTTCGTGTGAGTCACTTCTCGTGCTGGCCGAATCCGTACTGTGTGTAGCTCTCCGTGAAACCGTAGCGCGGGTACTTGCCCGTGACCATCAACTCCAAGGTGCCCCAGCCGACCTCGTTACCGCAGCGAAACTCGCAGGCGTAATCGACGTAGCCCCAGATCGTGCGCATCACCTGTGGGTCGGTCAGATCGAAGCGGTGGCCGTCCATCCAGAATGAGCCCATCCACAGTCCGTGGATGAATCCCTTGTACGGCAAGCCGTAGCCGGCCGGTCCTTGGTAACAGATGCTGATCGGATGGATCGTGATTTCCTTCTGACTGCCGTCGATGGCGGTGAGAACGACCCGTCCACCCGCGCACCGGCGTTGTTGCTCCGGACGGCTGTTGTCGAATTCGTAGTGGTGCGCGACGTTCTGGACTTCGAGCGGCGCCTGGCCACTGCCGTAGGGATAGAAGATGTTCCCGCCGAGGTGCCAGCGACGAATGAACCCCGCCTTGTCGTCCCAGATCTCGCGGGTATGGTACTGTGCGCCCCAATCCTTGAACTGCACGAGGGCGAAATCGGAGAGTTGCCCGGCGTATGTTTCCCGCGGTTGCACGCCGGTCTCCACCATGTCCGCTCCGGCCATGCGCACGCCCCAGGAGCGGTCGCGCAGTCCTCGCCAGGACGCGTGATCGAGCGTGAAGGTCTGGCCCTCCGCCTTGATCCAGCCGGTTGCCAACACCGGCTGTAGCAGCCGGATGATGTCTTCCTTGACCCGCCCGCGGCTGAGCTGGCGCTGTGCTGGTTCCTGGAACATCGGGCTGGTGCCGGTGATCTCGATGTCGTAGCTGAGGCCGTGCTCGTTCTCGTCGAGCCGGAACCGCACCTTGGTCAGGGGTTCGGTGCACTCGTAGGCGAACGGCCCAACGGTGGTCGAATCGATGTCCGGACGCAGTTCGCGCGAGGCACGCACCATCAGCTCCGTTTTGTCTCCGATCGTGAAACAGGCAAAGGCGTCGATGATGTTGCGGTTTGGGTAGTAGCCGAATCCTGCGGCAAATTGCGCGGCGCCGTCCTTCTCGTGCAGCACGGTCCAGGCCCGCTCGGTCCACTCTCGGGCGCT
>JAGDMS010000388.1 GCA_017860575.1 Deltaproteobacteria bacterium
CTTGTTTCTCCTCGACGAAAGCAAAGCCGAATTGTGGTCGAAGGTGGCGCAGAGTGCTGATGGTGCACCGCTCGAGATCCGTGTGCCCTGGAACACTGGCCTGGTGGGGCAGGTGGCGGCGACGGGCCAGCCGCGCAATGTGGCGGACGTGTATGCCGAGCCGCTGTTCAATCCCGAGGTCGACCGGCGCACCGGGTATCGGACCCGAAGCATGTTGTGCATGCCGATCGAGAACTCCAAGAAGCGGGTGTTTGCGGTGGTCCAACTCCTGAACAAAGGCGGTGGTGAGCCGTTCGATGCCAACGACGAACGGCAGCTGCGTGAGTTTGCAGCGTCGATTGGTGTGGTGCTTGAAACTTGGTGGCTGATGACGCAGCGAGCACGGTCGTCCCCGCTGCCGAGCAGGCAAGGAACTGCACTGCCGGATGACGCCGCGCGCGTCTGATGCCGGTCGGGCGCGGTTGGGAGTGACTTCCCGCACCCTCCGCTGCGCTGGACACTGAAAGCGCAACGACGACACTCACCAAGACCTTGCCCCTAAGAGAACGTGCGCCATAGCCCCCCATTTCCCTCACCAATTGTCCCTCGAGATGTCAGCACCGGCATCCAGGCAATCGCCGATGAAACTTCTCTGAAGATCGTGAGGGGTAAATGGCGCCCCATCGGGACGTAGCGACTTTGCGGACGTTGCTTTCCCGCCACCACTGGTCATGCTCCATTCATCAACGCCGGAGAGATGACGCCGGTCGTAGTGTCCGGATAGTCGCTACGTCCCCGAGATCCTCAGGACGCTAAGCGCGTAGCCCGAGACCTGATCCCAGCCCTTCGCCATGCTCAAAGTACGGCGTGGCATGGCGGGAGGGTCTTCTTCGGGGCTTCGCAAAAAAGGCGTCCTTTTGGCTTGTTTTCCCATTCCTCAGAACCCCAGGGTGAGTGAACCGCTGCAGGACGTCCATCGCACGCGGCGCCCTGTCGGGGCAAGAAATATGCATGCCAGTTCCGTGATGGGGTTCACGCACCCCAACCCTACGGAGGAATGCTCCAACGTGGAGCTGTACCGGCAGAAAGCTGAAGCGGTCAATGCATCGCGAATCGGCAAGCGATGGGAGCAAAGAGACATCGGTGAAACGTTGACCTCACGGTGGCGCCACAGTCGCCACACTGGAACAGTCCGCTGATTCGGCCGCCTTTCATGGGTGCGGGCTCACCCGCAGGCAGGGTAGGTGCCGGATGCACCTGCTCGAGGAGGAACATGATGAAAGACCGCCTCACCTTCACCTTGGTTCCGTCCCTCGTCGCCGTGTTCCTGTCGCTCTGGTGCGGCCCCGCGCGGGCCACTGAGGATTCCCAGGACAAGGAGACACGCGCACTCATTGCCCTGGTGAAGGACGCGGCAGAACTGGTCCACGCCAAAGGGGAAACGGCCTTTACCGATTTCCGTCTCGCCGGCAGCCGCTGGCGGCAGGGAGAGACCTACGTCTTTGTCCTGGATCCCCAGGGAAACATGCTGGTCCATCCGGATCCGGCGATGGAAGGCAAAAACGAACTGGACCTGAAGGATATCAACGGGAAGCCCATCATCCGAGGTCTCATTGCTGCCGCAACGACGTTCCCCAGCAAACCGGAAGGCTGGTACCACTACGAATGGCCTGTTCCAGGCGGCATTCTTCCCCGATGGAAGAGCACCTACGTGCGGCTCGTGACCGCACCGTCTGGCAAGAGCTATGTCGTCGGTAGCGGCATGTACACCGACCGCATGGAACGGTCCTTTGTCGTGGATGCGGTGCGGGACGCCGTCGCACAGATCGAAAAGAATGGCGCGGCGGCTTTTCCGCTCTTCCATGACCCGACAGGTCCCTTCGTCGCCAAGGACGCATATATTTTCGTGATCGACAGTAATGGAGTTGATCTCGTCAACCCGGGCTTTCCGAACCTGGAGGGGCGCAATATTTTGGATGTGAAGGACACCCACGGCAAGCAACTGATCCGGGAGATGCTCAAGGTGGCGCAAAGCAGTGGTTCCGGCTGGGTCGACTATATGTGGCCCAAGCCGGGTGAGAGCGTCCCCACGCAGAAGTCTGCATTCGTGAGCAAAGCGAAGATGGGAGAGACGTGGGTGCTGGTCGGGTGTGGTGTCTACCTGGCTGATGCTCCCAAAGCCCGCCGCGCCGCCAAGACGATGACCGCTCCGGAACTGATGGCGCTGGTCCGCGAAGGCGCCGCCGTCTTGGAACAACAGGGCGAGAAGGCCTACCCCGCGTTTCGAAAGAAGGGATCCAAGTGGTTCCGTGACGATACCTACTTTTTTGTCTGGACCATGGATGGGACCAGAGTTTTTCATGCCGCAGACCCCACAGGCGAGGGCCGCAATGACAGCGGCATTAAGGATGTTTTGGGGAGGCCCTTCGGCAAGATGTTCCTGGAGGTGGGTGCCAGCTCTTCCGGTGAGGGATGGGTGCACTACATGTACCCCGAGCCCGGGGATATCTTCCCGACGTGGAAGTCCACGTTTGTGAAGCGGGTGACGTTTCCATCCGGAAAACCGTATGTCATCGGCTGCGGGATCTACAACATGCAGATGGATAAGGCCTTCGTCGAGGATGTGGTGAATCGGGCGGCCGCTCTCGTCGCGGCGCAAGGCAAGGAGGCCTTTGGCCAGTTGCGCGACAAAACGGGTCCTTTCGTCTTCATGGATACCTACGTGTTTGTCGACACCACCGACGGCACCGAGTTGGTGAATCCGGCTCAGCCCAGCTTGGAAGGGAAGAACCTGATCGACTTGAGGGATCTGAAGGGGAAGGCGGTGGTCCAGGAGGAGATCGCCGCCGCCATGAAAGATGGCAGCGCCTGGCTGGAGTACTACTGGTACAAGCCTGGGCATAACACGCCTGCGCGCAAACAGACCTACGTGCGGAAGGTCCAATCAGGTCCGAACACCTATATCGTCGGGTCGGGGGTGTACCTGGAATAAAAGGCATTCAGCCGTAACCGAGCGCGCCAGGGTTGCGGAAACACCCTTAAAACGTTCGGAGGGAATTGCACAGACGACGCGGAAATCGTCCAAGGGCTCATGCGACGATGGTACTCTTTGTAGGACGTGGTCCATGTGCGTCCGGAGAGGGGCGCTGACACGCCCATCTTGGAAATATCGGTTGGCGAAGTGACGGAACGAGGAGGCAGATCATGGCGAAGTATCTCTGCAAGGGGGCATATACGGTCGCTGGAACGAAAGGACTGCTGAAAGAGGGCGGCTCTGCGCGCCGGGCCGCGTTTGAGAAGGCGGTTCAGGGGCTGGGAGGAACGGTGGAAGCGTATTATTTCTCCTTCGGCGAGGCGGACGTGGTGACGATCGTCGACCTTCCCGATGCGGCCTCCGCCGCGGCGCTGAGCCTGAGCGTCAATGCGACCGGGGCAGTCGAGTCGTCGACCACGCCCCTCATTAGCCCGGAAGAGATCGACCAGGCGTGCAAGAAGTCGGTTAAGTACCGTCCGCCCCGTGGCTAAGGGCGCGGCGCACCCAACTCCGCCAGTACCGTCGCGGGACGGCCGGGCACGCGCACGGCCGGGGTAGCGGATTTCATTCGCACGCCTGAATGCAATTGTGCTTCTACTTTGCCGTACGAGGCCTAGACCAATGGCAAGAATGCTTCGCTTCATCATCGTCCCGAAAGTCGCACATCCCTGGTTCGACGAGGTAAACAAAGGGGCGCAGGCGCAGGCCGGACTCCTACGCCGTCGGCTGGGTGTCGAGATTGTGGTCGACTATATGCCACCCGCAGTTGCCGACATCGTCGAGCAGAACGCGCTTCTGGAGAGGGTCGCTAGGAGTCAGCCGAGTGGCATCGCTGTAGATCCGGTGGACGCCGTGGGCCATATGACGGCGATCCACCGCATCAGGGATCAGGGTATCCCGGTAGTTCTCTTCGACTCACCATCGCCAGATGCCAGCATCACCAGCGTTGGCAATAACTTTGCTCAGCAGGGGATCATTGCGGCCGAGCGTCTCGTCAAGCTGATCGGGGGTGCCGGCAAAGTGGCCGTGATGCAGGGATATCCCACAGCACCAAACCACAAAGAGCGATATGATGCCCAGATAGCCGTGTTGGGGAAGTATCCCGGTATAACTGTTGTAGGCGGGGGCATTGACAACGACGACATTGAGACTGCTCGCCAACAAGCTTCGGCGGTCCTCGAATCGCATCCCGACCTG
>JAGDMS010000389.1 GCA_017860575.1 Deltaproteobacteria bacterium
GTGCGCTTGTCGACGTAGTCGAGCAGGATACGCCAGCCGACCTCGGCATCAACGTCCGTGGCGATCGGGAGCAGGTGGTAGGGGACGTCGCCCCGGTGACTCTTCGAGTACGTCGGGAATTCCGGCAGTGACGCCACGCGAGGCATCGTCCCGTGACCGCTGGCCAAGGCCGGCAAACGGGATGCCTCCAAGCAGCCGAGGCACTCGGGTGGTCCGCCGGCCTCTCGGGCGATCAGGACGTCGTCAGTACGGTCGCGGAGCCAGGGCCACAGACGCGGATCCACCAGCAGATCCCCGGCCACCACCACGACCCGCTCGCTGGGCGCGGTGCCTGCGTCGGCAGCCATCGGCCAGATCCCGGCCGACGCCGACGACACGAAATGGACCTCCGCCGTCACGCGCGGCGACGGCGGGGGCGGCGGCACTTGCGGCGGATGCACCACCCGGATCTGCACGAACCCGGCCTCGGCGAGCTGACGCAACAACCGTTCTAGCAGGGAGAGTCCACCCACCTTCCGGTTCGGGTCTCCCCGGTCGGCGGAGCAGACCACGACCGCCTGTCTGGTCATGCTCAGGAAACGGCCCGCCGGCCGGCCGGATCGGGGGATCTCGATTCGCTCGAGCGGGCGCCCTTCGAGACGCCGCCAAAAGAAGGCGGCTCCTCAGGGCGAGCGGTTGCATTATTGTTGTCCAATGAGAATTTCCGTTCACCCTGAGGAGGGCCCTTTGCTTGGGACCGTCTCGAAGGGTGGGGCTGCCGTTCATCGACACTCCCGGAGGCTGAGGGCGCGGCAGTGGAGCGCCGGCGCATATAGTCCCTCAGGATCTCAATCGACGTGCTCAGGGTGGAGAGCGGGCTGCCCATAGCGTGCGACACGGTGCGCACGCAGCCCAAGGCGCAACCCGGCTCGCAGGGCTTGTGCACATTGGCCCGCCGCAGATCGGCCAGCGTCAGTTGCTCGACGGGGATCCGCAGTCCCGGCACCTGGCTACAGTACTGCGTCGTTCCATCCGGCTTGACGTAGAGGTACTTGAACCCCCCGAGACACTTCCACGGCCGAGTGGGATTTCCGAGCATCATCTCCTTGGCGTGGCGTCGGAAGAACTTCAGCCCCGGGAACAGTTCGTGCTGCTCGAGAATCTCCGCAAAGCGAGTGCCCTGAATCGCGACTCGGCCGTGCTCGTCATGCAGGAGCGAGAAGCTGAACTCGAAGTCGAACGGCGCCAGCAACTCGCGGAACTGGGGATAGTGGCGCCACGACTCGTCGGTCAGCACCGTCTGGATCTTGACCTGGAACTGCGCACGTTCGGCTAACAGGGCGAGTTTCGGCAACACGGAGCGCAAGGACTTGGGCAAGGCCACTGTCGGGTCGATCGTGTCGACGCTGACCTGCATGCAGTCGAGTCCTGCGTCGTTGAGGCCGTCGATCAGTTCCGGTGTGAGCTTGAAGGCATTGGTGATCAGCGTGACGAAGTTCACGCCCCGGTTGGTTGCCTTCACCCGCCGCACGATGTCAACGATGCGCGGGTGCAGCAGCGGCTCGCCGCCGAGCAAATCGTAGGCAATCGCGCCCAGGGACGCGAGCGCATCGATGCGGCGCACGATGACCTCGTACGGCGTCACCGGCGCACCGTGCGTGAACTCGTGGCAATAGCCGCAGGACAGGTTGCACTCGTAGGTCAGCACCAACTGCGCATGCACCGGGCGGCTGTCAAAGAGCCGCTTGAATCCGGTGAGGATGAACCACGCCTTCCGGCTCATTTGTGCTCCCCCGCTGCCCCCACGAGTGGGCTTGCCGGTAGCGTCCGAGCGCTTTCCAGCAACCGCCCCACGGCGAGCGTTGTTACCAGCAGGAAGAAGACGCTCAGCCCGACGAGCGAGATCGGTGTGAACCAGTACACCCGGTCCGGGATCGCGAGGAGGAAAATGAGGTAGACGAAATCCCGGCCGGACATGCCTTCCGCCGCCCGGTAGGGGTCAAAGGCCTCCGCTGGCGCCTCGCGAAACGAGGCGGCCTTGTGCTCGCGGAAGAAGAGGAAATAGACGGGAGGAACGGAGCCGAGGGCGAGAACAAAGGTCGCGACCGACGCGTAATAGAAGAACCCGTGTCCGCCGCTCAGATAGTGGCCGAGGCCCGTCGCCAGGATGGCCGTCGCGTTGACCACGTTGTCGGTGAAGAAATCCAGCAGTCGTCCCGCATTCGACTCCAGAAATTTCACGCGCGCGACCTCCCCGTCACAGCCGTCGAGGATCACCGTCAACACCAGGAGCAGCGCACCCGCGAGGCGCGCCGCGTGCGCGGGCGCCAGCAGCAGCAGGGCGCCGGCAAGCCCCACGAGGGTATTCGCGATCGTCACGTGATTCGGCGTGACACGGGTGTCGAGCAGGGGACGCGTAAGGGCGGCGGAGACGCGCCGGTCGAAGAATTTGGCCACGGCCGAATCGGACTGTTTGCGGGCACGCGCCAGCACCGCATCATCGGCACGCCGGCGTGACTCGTCGTCAAACACGCGCTCCAGCAGAGCGGCACCCGGGTCGCTGTCTCCAGCACTGGGAGGATCCAGCCGCCCGACGTCCGCCGTCTCCCGCAACTGCTCCAGCAGCGCCCGCGCCTGCTCCGGCGGCGCACACCAGAGGGCAGTGGAAGCATCGTCCCGCCGACGACAGCGCAGCGTCCGCCGCTCGGCACGGGCCTTCGAGACAAGGGCCACCACCGTGGCTGGCTCGAACACGGCCGCAGCCGTCACCAGCACCAGCGCCGCGCCCTCCGGAATCTCGCCGGGCGCGGCCGCCCACTCTACCGGCGCCAGCAATTCACGCCGGCGCACCTCGCGATCGATCGCGGCGGTAACGCCGGCCGTGCACAACGGGGTCCGCAGTATGGTGACCCTGTCGGCGGCTCGGGCCACGGCGCACACGGCGCGCAGCAGTACGGACAGGCCCCCGACCCTCACGCTGATAAACGCCGGGTCGGTGGGAACAATCAACACCTGAATCACTCCGTTCCGCCGGCGCTCGTCCTCTCCCATCATGCTCCGCATTCGCTTTCAAACGCCGGAACGTTTGTAGTCAAGGCTCACAGCTAGGTCAACGAAGCGTCTCGCCCGCGGAACACCAAAGGCATGGACTAGTAGCACCGGCGGGGAAGCACCTGCAAAATCCGAAGTCCAGAATTCTAAACACATTCTAAACGTCAAGGCGATCAAATGACCCACACGCTCCTCCAGGTTATGCCGTTTCGAGTGGTATCTCATTTCGGACATTCGGATGTGTTTCGGGATTCGTATTTCGCGCTTGTAATTTGCCTTCCCCGTCTGCTCCGAATGGTAAAATGCGCGCGACTCGATCCTGTTTAGCGAGGCGCGACCCGCTTTAGCCTCGCTATCCTTCCCTCTTTCAGGTAAACATCCACGCCTGTCTGGCGGCAGGACCTATGCTCTCGAGCCAACTCCCGTGAACCCTCTACTGAAAGAACTCCGTCACAATCCCTTGCTCTGGCTGCTGGTCTTCGTGCCCGCGGTGTTCGCCGGCGAGAAACTCCAGCCCGATGCGCACACGCTGCTTTTCGTACTGTCCGTCCTGGCCATCGTGCCACTGGCAGCGCTGCTGAGTCACGCCACCGAATCCGTGGCGGCCAAGACGGGCGACACGGTCGGTGGCCTGCTCAACGCCACGCTGGGGAACCTGACCGAACTGGTCATCGCGCTCGCCGCCTTGCGCGCCGGGCAATACATGTTGGTGAAGGCGTCCATTGCCGGCGCGATTGTCACCAACACGTTGTTCATGTTGGGCGCGTCGTTTCTCGTCGGCGGACTCACGCACCACCTGCAGGAATACAACCGGGTCAGCGCCCGCGTGCAAGCGGGCCTGCTCTTCCTGGCCACGGTCGCACTGTTGATTCCCTCGGCGGTCTCTCAAGCCGACTCCGCGGGGGGAGCGGCGTTCACACAGAAGCTGAGCGTGGGTCTGGCGGTGCTGCTCATCGCCGCGTACGCAATGGGCATGGTGTTCTCGCTCAAGACGCACCCCGAGCTGTTTGCCAGTGCGGAATCCGGGGAGGCGGGCCCAGCGCCGTGGCCGGTGGGTCTGGCCCTGGGCACGCTGGCCGGCGTCACCGTGCTGGTGGCGCTGGTGAGCGAGGTGTTCGTCGAGTCGGTGCAGCAGGCGGCGGTGGCGTTCGGAATGACCCCCGCGTTCGTGGGTTTCATC
>JAGDMS010000172.1 GCA_017860575.1 Deltaproteobacteria bacterium
ACCTGGGATTCTACGATCTCCGCGTTCCCGAAGTCATGAACTACCAAGCCGAGTTGGCACGCGAGTACGGCCTTTACGGCTTCTGCTACTTCTACTATTGGTTTGCCGGTAAGCGGCTCATGGAGATGCCGCTCGATCGCATTCTTGCCACGGATCGACCGCACTTTCCGTTCTGCCTGGCATGGGCGAACGAAAACTGGACTCGGCGTTGGGATGGGGACCAGGGCGCGGCGGATGCGATCATGGTACAGCAGCATTCCGACGACGACGACCGCGCGGTCATACAAGACCTGATCCGCTACATGCGGCATCCGCACTACATCCGCATCAACGGCAAGCCCGTGCTCCTCGTCTACCGCATCAATCTGTTCCCCGACATCGTGCGCACCGCGGCGATCTGGCGCGATGCATGCCGGAAGGAGGGGTTGGGAGACATCTACCTCGTCCGAGTGGAGTCATTCGAGCACGCCGTCTCCACGGAACCTCCGCCAGCACACGGATTCGACGCGGCCGTGGAGTATCTACCGCATCACCGTCCCGCTCCTCTTGCGACGCCGGTGCAGCTGTTCAACCAGAACTTTCGAGGTGTGATCCACGACTACGAAGAGCTGGTGCTGCAGAGCCTCCGATACAAGGAGGCGCGCTACCCGCACTTTCGTGGCGTCATGCCATCGTGGGACAATACCCCGCGGCAGCAAGACGACGCGGTCATCTTCGCCAGGTCCTCGCCGGGTGCGTACCAGGCATGGTTGGAGGCCGCGATCGAATACACGCACGAACAGAACGTCGGCGACGAGCGCTTGGTGTTCATCAACGCGTGGAACGAGTGGGCCGAGGGCGCGCATCTCGAACCGGACCGCAAGTTCGGGCGAGCGTACCTTGAGGCGACGAGAAATGCCCTGCAGAAGCATCTGCTCCGGCACGGCTAGGTCGCGACGATGAGCGGCGTCTCCGTCACCGTGGTTGGTCATCCGTTTGCACCAATCGGCATGGGCGAGCACATCAGAGCGACCTTCCGCGCTCTGCGCTCCGTCGGCGTCGATGCACACTTGCATGACGTGTACGGCATCAACGATCCCGCACTGGTCGACACGGGTGACTCGCTGCGGCCGTACTTGGCGCGCCGCATCACCACGGATGTCCGCATCTTCGTCCTCAACGGAGATGAACGGCAGCACGCTTTCGCCCACATGGGCGAGGATGTCGCTGGCGGCGGGTACCAGATCGTCTATCCGGCATGGGAATTGAGCAATTACCCAAAGGAATGGGGCGAGCAGCTCGATCTCTACGATGAGGTATGGGCGGCCTCGCAATTCTCACGCGCAGCGTTCGCCAAGACGGTGCACAAACCTGTTCATCACCTGCCGCTTCCCGGACAGCCGGTCATCACGAGACTGCTCTCGCGGCGCTACTTCGGACTCCCGGACAACGCCTACATGTTCCTCTTCTTCTTTGACGTCACGTCGTACATCGAACGCAAAAACCCGTTTGCGGTCATCTCCGCATTTGAACGGTTGTGCCAGCTGCGTCCGTACGACCCTGTCGTCCTCGTCATCAAGGTGGGCAGCAAGTCGGCGGATCCACACGCGATGGAGCGCCTGGTGCAGGCTCTCGAGCCGATCAAGCGACGCACGGTGCTGCTCGATCGCACGCTGACGGACAATGAAGTCAAGAATCTCGTGCGCTGTTGTGACTGCTTCGTCTCGTTGCATCGGGCCGAGGGCTTCGGATTCGGCATGATCGAGGCGATGTACTTCGGCAAGCCGGTCGTGGCCACGGCCTACTCGGGCAATTGTGACTACATGAATGCGGACACTGCGTGCCTGGTGGACTACGATCTAGTTGCTGTTCAGGAAGGGCAGTATCCGCACGGCCAGGGCCAGGTTTGGGCGGAGCCCAACGTTGATCAGGCCACCAGCTCTATGCTGCGGCTGGTCGACGATCGCGAGTTCGGGCGCGGCCTGGGCAGGCGCGCGAGCGCGCACATACGGACAGGCTTCAGTTATCGGGCGGCGGGCCTACGCTACTTGCAGCGGATCGAGGAGATCCTGCACGCCGGTGCCGCCTGACCGTTGTCAGACGTCGTTGAGGAGCATCGAATGGCGCTGGCAGCAGGTCAACCCTGATGGCTATGGGGCTTGAGCGAGTGACGCGGGAGGGACGCGGAGCGGGGGTGCATAACCTCGTTGCGCCTCCCCCCAGCCCGCAGGCCCGGCACATCGTCGTGGCGGATTCACCGGGCATCGGGGCTCCTGCCAGGGCTGAAAGGAGGGCGGTCAGTGTTCCGCGCCTCCCGCAACACCCGGGCCTCGACGGTGTGCGGGGGGCGGCAGTCGCCGGGGTGCTCTTTTTCCACGGTGGGTTCACCTGGGCCAAAGGGGGGTACCTGGGCGTCTCCACATTCTTCACCCTATCCGGCTTCCTCATCACCGGCCTCCTGGTCCACGAGCGGGCCGCACGCGGTGCGATCGATCTCGGCCGCTTCTGGTCCCGCCGCTTCCGCCGGCTCATGCCGGCGCTCCTGGTGACATTGCTCGGCATCGCGCTGTACGCCGCGCTGCTGTCGGACTCCGACCAGCTCGACCGGGTTCGCGCCGACATGCTGGCGACCCTGGCGTACGTCGCCAACTGGCGCTTCCTCCTGAGCGGCCAGCGATACGAAGACCTCTTCGCGGCTCCGAGCCCGGTGCTCCACGCCTGGTCGCTGGGAGTGGAGGAGCAGTTCTACCTCTTCTTCCCCCCCGTCGTGGCCGGCGTGCTCGCCCTCACCCCCGGCCGTCGGCGAGCGCTCGTCCTGGTTCTCGGCGGGCTCGTCGCCGGGTCGTTGGCCTTGTCGGTCCACTTCCACCATGACCACAACCGCGTCTATTACGGCACCGATACCCGGATTGCCGAGATCCTTCTCGGCGCCCTCCTCGCCCTCTGGGCGGCCGGCCCGGGAGCCGACCTCGCCGTGCGCCGACGTTCGACCTTGGCCGTCGGCGGGTTGGTGGCTGGCGTGGGGACGCTTTGGGCCTGGTCGGCCATTGCGCAGACGAACTCTCGGCTCTACGTCGGAGGCTTGACCGGCTACGGACTGCTCTCCACGCTGCTGGTCGCCGCAGCCGTGGCCCCGGGGCCGATGCGGACGGTGTTCCGATGCGCTCCACTGCGCTGGCTCGGGCTCATCAGTTACGGCGTCTACCTTTACCACTGGCCGATCTTCCTCTGGCTGTCTCCCGAACGCACCGGGCTCCCCCTGGTTCCCCTCTTCGTCGTGCGGTTGGCCGTGACGATCCCCGTCGCCGTCGCATCCTATCACCTGATTGAGCAGCCGATCCGGCACGGAGCGTTGCCGGGCTGGCGAGCCCTCGTCGCTGCCCTGGTCGCGGTCGGCCTGACGGCGCTCGCCGTGGTGGCCGCCACCGTACCACCAGGACCCCCATCGCGCCTGGTACCCGAATCGACAACCTCGGGACAAGGGACGAGCCCGCCCAACACGCTGCTCTTCGGCGGCCTGGTGCGCACCGCCACCGCCACCGAGCCGCTTCGGGTGCTCATCGTCGGCGACAGCGTGAGCTACGACGCGGAGCCCGGTGTGCTCGCCATCTTCCAGGCCAGCGGCGCCGCGCAGGCAACGGCCGTAAACGTGCTGGGGTTCGGCCTCGCATTTGGTCCGTATGACTGGCGCCACGAGTGGGCGCGCCTCGTCGCCGAGCGCCATCCGGAGGTGGTGGTGATGTTCCTCGGCGGCTGGGACGAGCTCTTCATCGCGAAAGAGGGAGCAGAGGCATACAGGCCCGTCCTCGACGAGGCCATAGCCCTGCTCACAGCCGGCGGCGCCAAGCTCCTGCTGGTCGGCATGCCGATCACCGTCAATCGCGCCGGCATCCCGTATCCGCGGATCGTCCCAAATGCGTTACGGGCGGCCGCCGCCCGCCATCAATCCACCGTCGGATTCCTCGACCTCGACCCCGTCATCAGCCCCGGTGGTCGCTTCACCGCCTACCTCGATGGTCCGGCGGGCCGGGAGCGAGTGCGCAAAATGGATGGCACGCATCTCTGCCCTTCCGGTTCGGCTCGCATTGGGCGGGCGATCTTCAACGCGGTGGCCGCGAGCTGGGCACTGCCGGAACCCCCTGCCGATTGGCGGGCGGGCGACTGGGCGCTCAACCCCCGCTTCAACAATCCACCCGGAGCGTGCCCTCAGTGATCTCCGCCACCATCTCGGAGCCGGAAACGGCGTGCCCCGCGCACCGCTGATCGTGATGTCTTGCCTGACATGACGCACCGCTTTCCTAGCGCTCCCGACCGCTTCTATTCGCTTGATGTGCTCCGGGGACTGGCAGCACTCAGCGTGATATTCTGGCACTGGCAACATTTCTTTTTCCGCGGAACGATTGCGGCAATGCCGGACATCAGCCGCCTCCCAATGTCCAGGTGGGCATTCACCTTTTACACCCATGGGTGGTTGGCTGTCGATTTCTTCTTCATCCTTTCCGGGTTTGTATTTTATTGGCTGTACTCGAAGCGAGTTGCTGAAGGCGGGATCACTCCGCGTGCGTTCGCGTGGCTACGCTTTTCGAGGCTCTATCCGCTGCATTTCGCTACCCTTCTATTTGTCGCGGTCAGCCAGCGCTGGCTTCTGCGCACGCAAGGAAGCTATTTCGTCTACCCGAATAACGACGCCAGGCACTTCCTGCTGAATCTCCTATTCGCGTCTTCCTGGGGGGTTGAGCGCGGCTACTCGTTTAACGGCCCGATCTGGTCTGTGTCCGTAGAGGTGCTGTTGTACGCGCTGTTTTTCGCCTTCTGTCGACTGCTCCCAATCCGCGCACTTGTTTTGGCGCTCATCTCGATTACCGGGTTCGTTCTTGTGACGAGGTACTACGATCCTGTTGGCCGCGGTGTCGGGTGTTTCTTTCTAGGGGGGTTGGTCTTCTTCGCGTACAAACGCGTTGCCGCTTCAGCCCATGCCTTCAGCGTAACCAAATGGGCGGCATGTCTGACAACCGTCGCGTGGCTGATCACCTTCATCGTTGCGTCTGGCTCCTCCATGCCGTCTTTCGGCCGTGCCCCGTTTCTCGTGCGCCTCGACCCCTATGTTCAATGGGCGCTGCCGACCGTCTTCAGCCACTGGCCCACCAAAATCTTGTTTCCAGCGACCGTATTCTCACTTGCATTGATCGAGACTCACAGGGGCTCTCTCGGACGGTGTGTATCGTTCCTGGGGGATATTTCATATGCCGTCTATCTTTTGCATTTTCCGCTGCAGCTATGGTTTGCGGCAGTCGTTTCCCAATTCGGCATAAACCATACGATCTACTACTCACCGTGGTTCATGGCGCTGTTCTTCGCTGTGTTGATCGTCTTTTCCCTTGGCAGTTACCGCTATTTCGAAGCACCTTCGCAGAGGTTCTTGCGTCGATGGGACATCATACGTTGCTGCCGAGATATGAAATGATCCAGATGCGGACCTCCGCTGCCCGCCGCCTGGTCGCAGAAGGTACGGCGGTGGTGCTGGGGTACATGGCCCTCGCCTTCTGCCTGCTGTATCCCCTGTTCGCTCGCCCAGCTTCCACCGTCATCGATCCGCTTGTTGATTATGGATCGGTCGGCTGGCTGGTCATACCCGACATAACGCTGGTCATCTGGGAGATGGCATGGGGGTGGCACGCGTTGACGACGGCGCCCTGGAGGTTCTTCGACGCCAACAACTTTCACCCTGCCCCATCAGCACTGGCTGGTTCGGAGCACTTGCTGGGCCACCTTCCGATTTTCGGTCCGATCTATGGGTTATCAGGCAACCCGGTATTGGCAAACCAACTGAACGCGTGGCTGGCCTTCGCGCTGTGCGGCGCGGCGATGTACGCGCTGTTGCGCCATTGGGGCGCCTCCCGCCCCGCGGCCCTCTTCGGCGGATTCGTCTACGCCTTTTGTCCCGCCCGCGCCGTAGGCACGCCGCATGTCTACATGACGGTCGGCCAATACCTCCCACTCGCGCTACTGTTTCTGGACCGCACGTTGACTGACCACACCGTGAAAGCAGCTGCTGGATTCGCCGTCTTCCTGCTGCTGCAAATGCTCTGCTCCTATTACTGGGCGTACATCACCATGATTGCGTTGGCGGGTTACATAGTCGGCGTGTTGGTGGTGAGCTGGCGTCGACTCTCGGCGCGAGGCGTGCTGCTGGTCGCAAGTGCGGGCCTTCTGGCTGCCGCGGTGCTGGTGGCGATCAGCCTTCCGTATCTGCGGCTCAAGCAGCTCGGCATCATTCGGGAATACGATCAAGGCGCGTTGTTCCGCTGGCTGGTGGCGGCCTCGAACGGCTTTTGGAAGAACTACGTGTACCCACCCATCGCATTGCGCGAATGGGGGTACCGCTTAGACAGTGGACTCCCGTTCTACGCTGGCGTGTTGCCACTCGCCTGCGCCGTGCTGGCGCTCCTGCCGCGCCGCGCCGCCGCAGCAGGGGCGGCGCGGTGGGCGCCGACGGCGCTGCTCGGGCTGACGGTCCTCTCCTGCGTTTTCGCACGCGGCCCGCAAGCGGTCATCGGGAAGTGGACTATACCACTGCCGTACGCCTGGTTCATGCAGGCCATGCCCGGGTTTTCGTCGATGCGTGCACCGGGACGGTTCGGCCTCGGGGTGATGCTCGGGATCGGCGCTCTGGCTGGACTCGGCTTCGACCGCGCCCTGCGCAGGTGTCGCAGTGGGCGTGTGGAGAGCGGGCTTGCATCCCTTGCCGTTCTGGGGGTGCTGTTCGTGACGGCGCTGGACTATGATCTGCTGCACCGCCGTCCGGGGGTGAGGCAACTCCCCGTCGGCTCGGATCTGCCACAAGTCTACCAGATGCTGGCGCGGAGCGAGCCTGGGCCGGTGCTGGAGATTCCCGCGGGGAGCCCAGGTGGCGATCTGAAGGACATGGCAACGAACAGCGAGTACATGTTCTTCAGCACATTCCACTGGCACCCGCTGCTGAACGGATACAGCGGCTATTGGCCGCCGAGCTACACGCCGGTGGTGGCGCTGGCCCGGTCTCTTCCCAATGAGCACGCGACCGAGATCCTCGCCCGCGCGACGGGCCTGCGCTACGTGGTGGTCCACCTCGCGAAACTGTCGGAAGCCCAACAGGGCCGTTGGGTTCACCCCGCGGGGCTGGAGTTGATGGGCAACTTTGGTCACGATCTCCTGTTTTGCGTCAGCAGTACGCTACCGGCCGATCTGCTTCCGGCGTTGATCGATTTCTCTCCGCGTTCCAGCACGCTGCTCGGCACGCCGCTCGTGCCGTTGGCCGAAAGCGGGCGCCGTGCGACGCTGACGTTGGCGGCGATGCCACCCCACTCCACGTCTGCGGGCGTGTCCATCGAGGTCGAGGTGGTGGTGACCAATCGCTCGGACGCAACCTGGCCTGCACTGGCTTCCGTCGGGGAGCATCTGGTCACATTAGTGAGCCGGTGGGAGGATATGACGGGTAGAGTTACGAGCGAGAGCCTTGGAGTCGCCCGTCTCCCGTACGATCTCGCGCCCGGCGAATCGGTCCGGGCGTCCATCAGCCCCGTTGCACCCGCCCCCGGCCCCATGCGACTCATCATTGGCGTCGCGCAAGACGGCATCTGGTTCCCCGAGCCGCTGCCACCGATCTCCATCGCCGCGGATCCCTAGGCGTACGTTTGGATGTTGATCCTCAGATGAGTCGCAACCCAACACCGAACGAGGCAATCGTTGCCGCGCGCGCGCCGCGCTATACGTCCATTGACCTGTTGAAGGCGAGCGGCATCATCGTGGTCATTTGGATTCACGCCTTCCAAGAGTTCGGCACCACCGAGGCACTCATTATCCGGCGGCTGGCGTTCCTGACCCGTTTCGCCGTGCCGGCCTTCTTCTTTGCGTCGGGATTCCTCTACGCCAGCGGACGACCGTTGCCGCTGCAGGAATTCGTCACGCGCCGCCTCGTGCGCCTTCTGGTCCCCTACTTGGTCGCCAGCCTGCTGGCGCTGGGTTTTCGGCACTTCATTTTTTCCGAACAGATCACCGGGCGGCAGGCGGCATTCGAGCTGGCGATCGGCGCGGCCTGGGGAGTCTATTACTTCGTCCCGCTCCTGCTCGGGGCGACGATCGTGGGCCAGGGAATCTTTCGCTTCCGGTCGTTGGCATGGCCGCTGTTTGCGTTGTTCTGGGTGTTGGGGTTGCTGAGCGAAATGTCGATCATCGCGTTCGACGGCTTTTTCTGGCAAATACGCAGTCCGTTCCTTTGGTGGGGCTATTTCTTTGCCGGTTGGGTGGTGGCTCCGCACTTTGCCACACTAGAGCAGCTGACAGCCTTACGACGCCGGCGCATTGGCATTGCCGCGCTCGCCGTCGCAGTGACGGTATTCCTTTGCTACGTGCTGGCGCTGCAGAGTTCCTGGAGTCCCCAGATGGCGGCGCTGGGGTATGTCGGTATCTACAGCATCATCGGCGGGCTCTTCATGCTGACACTGGGGTCGTCGGCCATGCCGGCCGTACGCTGGTTGAGCGAGGCAACGTACCCCATCTACCTGTATCACTACTTCATCATCGCCGCGGTGCATCACTGGCTTGCCCCTCCGCTGCGCAACCCTGCCGCCTTCGTCCTCGGCGTTGCCGGCTCGGTCGGGATCGTGCACGGCGGGCGAAAAGTCCTCGGCCGCTATGCACGGTTACTGATCGGCTAGAAGCGGCAGGTACGGTGCGATCGGCTTACGGACACGCATCCGGATCCGGGACGTTCGTGAGGCGGTAGACGGTCGCCGAACCCTCCTTAACGACCACGCGCGTTCCAGGAATGCCTAGCGTCCACCGGTCAATCCGTTCGACTTCGGGCGCGTTCGAGCTGAACGCGTCAAGGGCCGCGACGACATACTCGAAGCGACCGTCGGCCAACGCTCGCCGCCACTCCGTACACGTGCGCACCGAGCGAAACCCACCGTCCGGTTCCGCGACACCCACATAACGCACGGACGTCTGCAGCGCGCGGCCCGAAAACGGGTACTGAAACAGGTCGCCGACGATCCCGAGGCGCGTCGCCGGCAGGTCCTGGGCCCAGGGCCACAGCGGGCTCGCGCGCTCGCCGTCGGCGCGCGGGTGCGCGTAGCGATGGCGCAAATAGCCCCGCTGCACGAAGTACGCGGCAACCCCCACGCCGACGACGACTACGGTGACGACGGCCGCGAAGGCGCGTGCGCCGCGACGACGCGCGAACCAGAGGCCGGCACTCACCGCGGCCGCGCCGAGGACGAGGAGCGCACCAGCCCATCGCTGACCGGTCGAGATCTGCCACTCCCAATGCTGCGCGAATCCGCGCTCGGCGAACTGGAAGTACACGATGCCCGCGAACACGGCAATGGTTCCGAGCGCGAGGCGACCGTCCGCCATACCGGGCAGGGCGGCGGTGAGCGCGAGGGCAAGCGCAAGGGCCGGGATCACGTAGCGAACGTTCCCGGCGAAGTTCAGGCAGACAAGAAAACCGGTCCCCGGCGCGCCGTTCGGCATGATCAGGTAGGCGAGCACCGCCACCATCGATACGATCGCGAGCATGCGGGCGAGGCGGTCGGGCCCGCGCACGAGGACGCCCACCAGTATCGCGGGCACCAGCAGCACCAAAAACCACCATGACGCGCCGAGCGCGAACTCGAGGCCGGGCCGCAGTATCTGCGCGAACGCATCCGGCTCACGCATGCGTTCGATAATTGCGGTGTTGGCGATCGACGTGGCGAGCACCGACGGCAGCGACAAAGGCCCCAGGCGGACAGCCACCAACGGGACGGGATTACCAACACACATGAGGTTGCGCAGATACCAGTACGAGCCGACAACCACGATCGGCAACGCCCACGGGAGCAGGATCGAACGGCGACGGTTCCCCGGAGCCGTCACGAGCACGGCGACCGCCAGGCTCAGCACCGGGACGACCACGCTCAGCTTGACCCCGATGGCCAAGCCGGCTGCGGCGCCCGCAAAGACGAGTCCCGCCCGATCCCAGCGCGCGTGCACAACGAGCGCCACCGCAGTGAGGAACAGGGCGATTCCGGCCGCATCGTTGCGGGCGGTGCCGGCCTGGGTGGCCGCAACCACCGGGATGGCCATCGCCACCGTGACCCCGGCCATCCCAACCGCGGGCGCCCGCCACGCCCGTCCGATGGTCCACCCCGCCCCCAGAGCAAGCACGAGCCAGCCCAGATTCACGAGCGGCACGAGCACGTCGCGATGGAACGGCAGCATCACGGTGGCGAGAAGCAGTTCAGTGTTCGCCGGGAAATAAGTGACCAGCGTGTCGGCGTTCGTAAACAGCGGCGTGGTCGTCGATCCGGTCTGCAGGAAGTACGTCGCGAACGGGAGGTGGTACCAGAGACTGTCGCCGTCCCAGATCCCGCCCGAGTACGACGCGATCACATGCGCACTCCATTGCGCCACCACCACACCGGCGAGCGCCAGCGCGGCGAAGTTCGCGACCTTCGACCATCGCGCCGCCGGCGCCAACGGTACCGACCGCAACGACTCCGTCGCCGCGACGCAGCGTGGGATCGAACGGCGCCCCAGCAAGCCTGCAGCGCACCCCGCGACAACGAGGGCGAACACGACCCCGCCGAGCCGGAACTGCCCGACGGTACCGAGCCCTGCGCCCACAAGGACCACCGCCGCGAGTCCGGCGACGATCTCGGCCAGGCGCGCCAACGCGCCCTGCCAGTTCGGCAGCAACCAGACGCGGAGCCCGCGCGCACCGAACGCCAGCACCGCAACCACCACGGCCACGTCGAGGACGCCCAGCAGATACCGCCCGAGACTCACGCGTGTCGGCCCACCCGCTCGC